>JAFCZJ010000093.1 GCA_019314375.1 Deltaproteobacteria bacterium
TACTTAATGTGGTAACAAATTCCCACTTCGGGCTCAATTTTCTCCTTTTCGCGCCCCATCAGCTCCTTTTCAATGGCTTTGGTGGACGATTCTGGGACAGTATGACCGGAGACGGGCCGCGTAACTGCGTGATAAATCAAGCGAATTTGGGCTGCAACCGAATCCTGACGCGGTAGCGCTGAGACGCGCTTTAGGCATATATTCCACTGACTTGCAGCTTTTCCCGTCTCGTTTTGCCTACATATCCCTACATGCCTGGATCAGCGATGGGATCGCGGCTCAAACTGCTCCTTTTTTGGGTTGCCCGCAGATCCGTATCCAGCATTTTGCCGTAGGCTTCATAGAGTTCGGAAGTGAACAGGGCCAGGGTGTGTCCTCGATTTAATGGATGGACCCTTTTGATGCCCCAGGCTTTGCGCCAGGCGTCGAAGGGTTCGCTTCGGGCTACCTGATCGTAAAGGGCGGGTAAGGCGCTGATGCGCTCAGCCGCGAGCTGGGGAATATGAGATGCCGGGTCCATGGCCCGCCAGGCCCGGCGCAAGGAGGCCTGTTGCTTGGTCGTCAGGCCGGCCAGGGACTCTCGCAATGCCGTGGTGGTTTCGTTGGCGTAGATCACGTCTTCCCAACTGAGCAGCGGGATGAAGACCGTCATGAAATCGTAGGCGGGCTCCATCGTGATCTGCCGCAAGAGCAGCCCACCGCCGAAAGAGCCGCCGATGGCCCCTAAGCGCTTGACGCCCTGTCCCCGAAGCCAGGCCGTAAGGGAGCGCAGGTCCGCCAGCCCCTGAGCCAAGGCACCCAGATGATCCGCTAAGTCCGTGGCCAACAGCGCCTGGCCTGACTCCATGCCCTCGGGCGAGCGCTCCAAATGATAGGGCAGCACATAAAAAACCACGTCCACCCCACGGGCGAAAATCTCGTCGAAAAACCAAAAGATGGGCCGAAACGCAATGTCCGACACATAGAGACCCGGCACCCAAACAACAACAGGACGACGGCCCAAAGGACCGTGACGATAGATGTAAGCCACGGCCCGATTGGATTCGGCATGCCGCAGCTTGACGGTCGATTCAAAACTAAGCTTCTCCTGAATCAAGCCCTCATCAGAATACCGATGCAGATCCAAAGGCTCGATTCGCAAATCCCGCAAAGGTAAAGCTCGCGTCAGGTTCTCAAGAGAATCACCATCATCAAAAGGCAAAGGACACTTCAACTCAAACCGGGAAGAAGCAAAAGCCACCTTGTCCCCCAAAGCAGCCCGGTCAACAGCCCGATTGACAGTCTCGGACCGAAGCGCCAAGGGCAAGCTCAAAGCCACAAAGGCCAGCAAAATCAGCAAGCCCAGACCCCATCTCCGCAGCCCCCATCTCCAAAGCCGCCGTTTGGGTCGCCCTTTCAACCCTTCCGTCACGATACACCTCCATTCATGGGTCTTTGGCACATGCCCAAGCCTTACAATCAAAAAACCAATAAACCAAGACCGGTTTTCAGTTCCTTGCCTCATCCCGCTGCCTGACCTATCATCATCCTCAACATGCGCTTTTCGAGACGTCAGATGGTCTTGGGTTTGCTGGGCTTTGGTGCCGGTTCCAAATTGGGATTGGGGTCTATGGCTTTTGCGGCCTCCAACGGCCCACGGGTCACACGCCCAAAAAAATCCGCCTTTCCCCCTGATCGCAGGCGTACTTTGGCGGTGGCGGCTGAGCGCATCCTGCCCGGGGCCACCGAGGCGGGGGTGATGGACTATATCGATTACTGGATGTTGCGAGAGCCTTTTTCCGCTTTTGTTCAGCCCTTGTTCAAAGCGGGGGCCGGATTTTTGGAACAGCAGGCCCGGGCCAAACACGGCAAATCTTTTGTGCACTGCAAGCCCGAGCAACAAGACGCCATGATCGCCACTTTGCATCAAGGCACGACGGGCAAGCGATTCAATGGCCGGGGGTTTTTTGAGCATTTGGTCCGCTTCACCATGGAAGGTTTCTTAGGCGATCCGAAATACGGCGGCAACCGCAATGAAGTGGGATGGAAATTCATCGGCCGCAAGGAATGCTGGTGGCAGCCCCGGCAGCTCAATCTGTTGTTGAATCCCGATAAGGGCCTACCCTACTGAGGCATATGTGGCGAAACGGATCGACAAGGCTGACGTGGTGGTGGTGGGCTCGGGCGCGGGCGGGGCACCGGTTGCGCTCAGCCTGGCCGAGGCCGGTGCCCGCGTGGTCGTCTTGGACAAGGGGCCCTATTATACGGTCTCGGATTTTTCCACCGACGAAGTGGCGATCTGCCGACGCGATTTCTGGATTCCCTGGGCCTCGAAAGATCCCCACACCCTGCGAAAATCCCCAAACGAAGATGCCAAGCTGACCCGGGAAGGCTGGACCAGCCAATGCGTGGGTGGCTCCACCGTCCACATGTCAGGCTTTACTTATCGATTGAAGCAATCGGATTTCAAACTCAAGACCTTGACCGGAGGCCTGGCCGGGGCGGACATCGCCGACTGGCCCATCGATCTGAAAGACATGCTGCCCTATTACGATCTAATGGAACAACGCGTCGGCATTTCCGGCCAATGGCGCATCAATCCATTTGAAAACCGCTCGCGACCCTTCCCTCTGCCCGCCATGCGCCCCCATCCTGCAGCCCAGCTCATCGATTCCGCGGCGGCTAGTTTGGGCAAGCATTCCTTCCCCACCCCCATGGCCATTATCTCCAAGGCCTACGGCAACCGGGGCCATTGCACCTACTGCGGATTTTGTGGCGAATACGGCTGCGAGACCACCGCTCGTTCGACCATTTTGGCCACCCTGATTCCCCAGGCCGAGGCCACCGGCCGATGCGAAATTCGGCCGCATTCCATGGTCACCCGCATTCTTGTCGACGATAAGGATCAAGCTTCCGGCGTGGAGTATTTGGACGCCGAGGGCAAGCCCCACAAGCTCGAAGCGGGCCTGGTCATCTTGGCCGCCTCGGCGATTGAAAGCGCTCGTCTCTTACTGATGTCCGACAACGGGCGTTTTCCAAAAGGACTGGCCAATCGCTCGGGCCTTGTGGGCAAGAACCTCATGTTCTCCACCTTCGGCAAGGGCACGGGCATTTTTGACCGGGAAAAAATAGCCGCCAAAGTAGGTACCGAGGGCATGGATCTGCCCTTCCTGCTCCGCTCCTCGCAAGATGATTACTGGAACGAAAGCTGGTCACAGCCTCTGCCCAAAGGCGGCACGCACAATTTCCTGTTTCATCACCCCAACCCCATCAACGCCGCCGTCCGTCTGGCCATGGACTCCAAGTGGAAACTCTGGGGCCAGCCCATGAAGGATCGCATCCATCGCTATTTCCATAACGAACTCTGGATCGAGTTCGAAGTCTTCGGCGAATTTCTGGCCAACCCCAATTGCTTCGTCGATCTGGATCCTTCCCACAAAGACAACATGGGCCTGCCCGTGGCGCGCATCACCCTGGGTCATCACCCGGTCTCGGCCGACGTGAATCGATTGATGGTCAGACACGGCATGGACATCTTGGAGGCCGTGCAGCCCAAAGCCAAAAAGGTCTACCCCTGGGCCTGGGCCAACACGACCTTCCACCTGCAACACGGCACCTGCCGCTTCGGCACGGATCCTGCGCATTCGGTCCTGGATCGCAACTGCCAAAGCCACGACATCAAGAACCTCTACGTGACCGACGGCAGCTTCATGCCCACCGCGGGCGCGATGCCGGCCACCCCCACCCTGGAAGCCAACGGCTTTCGTGTGGCGGACAGCATCATCGCTCGCATGGAAAAAGGCGAGCTACCCAGAAGCTAAGCCCAAATCACTCGGTGCACCGGGTACTATACACCCAAACCTCCCGGAGCACCGGGAGGTTTTTTGTTGATATCTCCCGGCGCACCGGGTATTATTTGCCTATACCGGAAGGCAGGTGGTGAGGCATGTTGAGCAAAGAAAAGATCATGGAAACCATTAGTGACTGGAATTACTGGGGAAAAGACCTCCGACCGAGCATAGAGCGCAAGAGCTATGAGGCCGAAATCTCACGCAAGGCCTCCAGTGGAGAAATCCTGGTCATCAAAGGCGTTCGCCGTGCCGGCAAATCCACCCTGCTTCTTAACGAAATCAAGCGGCTGCGCGCCGAGGGACGCCCGGCCAAGGATATCCTCCTCGTCAACCTGGAGGACCCTCGCTTCATCGAGCATTTGAGCCCCGCACTTCTCGACCAAATCAAAGACGCCTATCTGGAGTTCATGGCCCCTGGCCCCAAGCCCATCATCATGCTCGACGAGGTACAGAATGTTCCTGGCTGGGAAAAATGGGCGCTCAAGGAATACGGGCTTTCACAATCCAGCCTCTATGTCACCGGCTCAAACTCATCCCTGCTCAGCCCCGAGGTCGGCACCGCCCTGAGCGGTCGCTATCTCGATGTCACCGTCTTCCCTCTGAGCTTCGTTGAATTCCTGCATTTCAACCAGTTCTCCATTCGCGATCGCGCCGAAAGAATACAAAAACGAAACAAGGTCGATGGATTCTTCCGACGCTTTGTCGAACAAGGCGGTTTTCCAAAGCTCATCGAAATATCGGATGCCGAGACGAGGCGGGATACCCTCAAGGCCTATTATGATTCCATTCTTCTGCGTGACATCATCACGCGACATAAAATCCTCAACCACAGGACCCTCGAAGAACTCACGATGTTCTTGCTGAGCAACACCAGCTCGATCAACTCAATCAACAGACTCAAAAACAATCTCGGTATTTCATATGACAGCGTCAAAGACTACACGCATTACCTCGAACAGGCTTGTCTGATTTTCCAACTCGCGCGTTTTGACTGGTCAATAAAAAAACAGCTTACCCATCCCAAAAAATTCTATTCCGTGGATACCGGCCTCGCCAATCGAGTTTCTTTTCAGGTGGGTGCGCGCATGGCGCAGAACCTTGAAAACATCGTCTTTGTCGAATTGCTGCGAAGAAAACGCGAAATCTACTACTACAAAACAAGCAACAACTTAGAGATCGACTTCGTGATCAAAGAGGGTGCGAAGATAGTCGAGCTAATCCAGGTATGTCATGATCTGGAAAACGAGAAGACCAGAAAGCGAGAATTTGCGGCCTTCGCCAAGGCAGAGGATGAAATCGGCGACACCTCGGCCATTCGAAAAACAATCCTGACTCACATGCCCTATGAGGAAAGCGACCCAAAAGACCATGACATAGAAATTCGAAACGTCATCGACTGGCTGCTTTTCCCCTGAGATCTATGGATTCCCGACAGAAGCCTTCGGGAATGACGAGGCGACAGGCCGTCATCCCCAGATGCTTCTGCTGGGGATCCAGCTATGGATTCCCGACAGAAGCCTTCGGGAATGACGAGGCGACAGGCCGTCATCCCCAGATGTTTCTGCTGGGGATCCAGCTATGGATTCCCGACAGAAGCCTTCGGGAATGACGAGGCGACAGGCCGTCATCCCCAGATGTTTCTGCTGGGGATCCGGCTATGGATTCCCGACAGAAGCCTTCGGGAATGACGAGGCGACAGGCCGTCATCCCCAGATGTTTCTGCTGGGGATCCAGAAGTGTCTTCTACTTCTTGGTCTTCTTGGCGATTTTCTTGGCTTTCTTGGTCTTTTTGGCTGCCTTCTTTTTGGTCTTCTTGGCGGCTTTCTTTTTGGGCTTCTTGGATTTCTTTGCAGCGCGGGGGTCTTCGCCCTGGTCGCGCAGACGCTGCTCGCGGGCGGCGATCAGATCGAAGGCGTCGGCCAGACTTAAGCTCGCCGGATCTCGATTGGCACCCAAGGATGCGTTGATCTGCCCGTCGGTCACGTAGGGCCCGAAGCGTCCGTCCCGCACTTCGACTTCCTTGCCCGTCACCGGGCTTTCACCCAGCTTGGCCAAGATCGAGCGAGACTGACCCGCGCTACGCCGCTTCTTGGGCTCGGCGAAGAGGGCCAAGGCCTGGGCCAGGTTGATGCCGCGCAATTGCTCATGATTCTCAAGCGAGCGGGTCTCGCGCTTGTCGCCCTCTTCCAGATCCATATAAAGGTATGGCCCATACTGACCCGAGCAGGCGAAGATCTCATCTCCGGTGTCGGGGTGTTCGCCCAAGGATTTCGGATAGCGGAGAAGGAACAAGGCGTCCGCAAGCTTCAGCTCAGCAGCCTCCATGCCGGGCCACAGGCCCGCCATGCGAGGTTTGGCCGCCTTGCGCTTGCCTTTGCCTTTTTCTTGCTCCCCAAGCTGAATATAAGGTCCATAGCGCCCAGAGCGAAGGTAGACATTCAATTCGCTATCCGGATCTTGACCCAGCAATCGATTGCTGGCCTCCGCGAGATCCAGCATCTCCATGGCCCGTTCCAAGCTCAGCTCATCCATGACCACGTTTTCCGGCAAATTGGCGCGGCGCTCACCATCCCCTACCTGCAAATAGGGACCATAGCGCCCCACCCGGGCCGCAACAACCTGCTCGCCCGAGCCGCCCAGATGCAAAGAGCAGATCGCCCGGGCATCGATGTCTTCGATGCCGTGCTCGATCTTCATTTTAATGCCCACCCGGCTCAACGGCGCCTCGCGCAGTTCCTCAGGCGAAAGGTCGCTCGCCCCTTCACCAAAATAGAACGCCCTAAGCCAGGGTTGGGCTTCCTTGTCTCCGCTGGAGATGTCGTCTAAGTCATCCTCCATGCGGGCGGTGAAGGAGTAATCCACCAACTCCTCAAAATGTTTTTCCAACAAGCGGGTCACGGCGAAAGCGGTCAAGGTGGGCACCAAAGCCCCACTGCGCTTCCAAACGTAACCGCGATCTTGAATGGTCTGAATGGTGCTGGCGTAGGTCGAGGGCCGACCAATGCCCAAACGCTCAAGCTCTTTGACCAGGCTGGCCTCGGTGAAACGAGCCGGGGGCTTGGTTTCGTGAGGCAAAGCCTCAACCGACTCGGCCTGCAGGCGCTGATCCAGGGCCAGATTCGGCAGGCGGACCTCTTTGTCCCCCAGTTCGGCATCGGGCTCATCCGAGCCTTCCACGTAGGCCCTCAGAAAGCCCGGAAAGTGAATGACCTTGCCGCCGACCTGGAAGGTGGCCTTATTGTCCGCAGCCTCGAGCCCAAGGACCTGGGATACTTCCGCCGAGAGCTCAGCATCAAAGCGAAGTCGGCTACGCTCGCCCCGGGCATCGTTCATCTGACAAGCCATGGTACGCATCCAGATGAGCTCATAGAGACGCCAGGCATCGCTATCCAGCTCACCTTTGACCTGCTCCGGTGTGCGGAACTCTTCCCCTGCCGGCCGGATGGCTTCGTGGGCCTCTTGCGCACCCTTGACCTTGCGGATGTAGGTCCTTGGCTTGGCCGGCAAGTAGTCCTCTCCGTACATTGAGCTGATCTGCTTACGGGCCGCCCCGAGGGCCTCACCGGACAAAGTGGTGGAGTCGGTGCGCATATAAGTAATGTAACCGTTTTCGTAAAGACGCTGCGCCACCCGCATGGTCCGCTGGGCGGAAAAGGACAGCTTGCGCCCCGACTCTTGCTGCAGAGTCGAAGTGATGAAAGGCGGGGCCGGCTTCTGCGTGAATGGCTTGGTGGCTATATCCGCTACGCGCAGTTCCTTATTCGTGAGGTCCCCTCGCAGGGCCTGGGCCCAATCCGCGCCCAAGGCGATGACGCCCTTTTCCTTGGCCTCGGCTTTGAGCACACCCGTGGCACCATCAAAATCCCTGCCGAGAGCCACCCGACGACCGGCCAATTCCACGAGTTCCGCGCTTACCTTAGGGGGACCGGCCAAACCCTCGGGCGTCAGCAAACTGGCGGTCAAACCCCAATACCCTGACGAGACGAAGGCCATTCGAGCCCGCTCCCGCTCAACCACGAGGCGGGTGGCCACGGACTGAACGCGACCGGCGCTCAACCTGGGTCGCACCTTCTTCCATAAGACCGGCGAGACCTCGTAGCCGAAAAGGCGGTCCAAAATACGGCGGGCTTCTTGCGCTTGCACCAATCGCCTGTCCAGCTCCCTGGGATTGGTCAGGGCCTGCTCGATGGCCTTGCGGGTGATCTCATGGAAAACCATGCGCTTCACGGGCACCTTGGGCTTTAATACTTCGATCAAATGCCAGGCGATGGCCTCACCCTCCCGATCCTCGTCCGTCGCTAAGAAGAGGTCTTCTACCTTGGCCAGCAAATCCTTGAGTTTCTTGACCTGTTTTTTCTTCGTCCCCGGCACGATGTAGAGGGGCTTAAATCCTTGATCCACGTCCACGCCGATGCGGGCCCAGCTCTTGCCGCGGTGGGTCGAGGGGATCTCGGCCGCCTTGGAGGGCAGGTCGCGTACATGCCCGATTGAGGATTCGACGATGAAGTCATCGCCCAAAAATCGGGTTAGGGTTCTGGCCTTGGCGGGCGATTCCACGATCACGAGGTGTTTGGCCATCGACTCTCCTCAAGCGTTGGCACCGATCCCGAAAAGCTCAAAAAAACGCCTCGGGTCCGGAAAGCGACCAAAAGAAAGGGCAAAGACGGGGGGCTTGTCAAGCCTCCGTCTGGCCATCGAGGCTCAAATGGAAAGAAGTACTTGAATTATCAGGGAAATATTTATTAGCCGCGAATGGCCGCAAAGAGCAAGTCCCGGATTTCCTCCGGGCTACCCTCGCCGGCGATGCGACGCAAGAGACCTTTCTCCTCGTAATATGGAATGAGCGGCGCCGTCTTGGCGTGGTACTCCTCGAGCCGCTGACCCAAGACTTCTTCGGTGTCGTCGCTGCGCTGAATGACACGATCCGCGACATCGGCCGGGGGCGGATCAAATTTGATGTGATAAACGCGACCGGTCTCCGGATCACTGCGCCGGCCCGTGATGCGCTCAAGCAGTACGGAGTCCGCAACTTCCAGAAGCAGCACATGATTCAACCGGCGACCCGCCTCAGTCTGCATGCCGTCCAAAGCATCGGCCTGCGGCACGGTGCGCGGAAAACCATCCAACAAGAAACCGCCCTTCACGTCGTCTTGAGCCAGGCGATCTTTCACCATGCGGTTGACGAGCTCATCCGGCACCAGCTTGCCAGCATCGGTATATGACTTGAACTCTTTACCAAGCTCAGTCCCGCCACGAATGGCCGCCCGGATGATGTCGCCCGTGGAAATCTGCGGCGTGGCAAATTCTTCGATGATCCACTTGGCCTGCGTACCCTTGCCGGCACCCGGGGGGCCTAAGAAAATGAGATCCATGTTCTGCTCCTTGTTTGTTCTGTGGGAATCGATTGTCCAAACAGCATGCCAAAAACTACCACCGCAACCAGACTATGCCTCATCAAGAAACTCTAGCGAAAAAGAAAGATCATTTCCACACGCCGGTTTTTGGCTCTTCCCGCGCTGTTTGAATTGTCGGCCACGGGATTGGCCTCGCCATAGCCGGATGATCGAATGCGGTTGAATCCCAGCTTGTGCTGTTCGACAAAATAAGCGAGGACGGATTGAGCACGGCCCTGTGAGAGCGCAAGATTGTCGACTTCGCGACCGCGAGAGTCGGTATAGGCCTCGACCAGGATCGGGTACCCAGGGTACTTCTTGGTGAGTTTGGCGATCTTGTCCAACAAATAAGCTTGTTCGGGCACCACCGTGGTCTTGTTGCTCGGGAACATGTCATACAGGGTGAACACCACGCCACGCGCTTCCTGCCGGGCGTTCACGCCTTGAATGATGGTCGCTTCCTTGAAAAGAGATTCGCGCTCTTTGAGAAGGGCTATTTTCTTGTTCTCTTCGGCAAACTTGGCTTGGGCCGTGGCGATGGCCTCCTCCGCCTTTTTGTAGGCCACTTCAGCTGAAGCCGGCACATCCTGGAACTTTCCCTGTTCGAAATCATAGCGCGCCTTTTGAAGTCCGATTTTGGCCGCATCAAGATTCTTGCTGTCATGTTTATTGGCATCGAGTGCTTCCGCCGCCTGAATTTTCGACGCCGCCTTAGCCAAAGCAGCCTGGGCTGTTTGTTGGATCTTCATCTTGGCCAGATTTTCCTCAGCGGCCTTGCGTTCGGCGGCGAGCTTTTCTTCCGCCGCCTTCTTCTCTGCCTCGCGTCGCTTGAGTTCTTCTTCCTTGGCCTTTTTGAACCGAGACGCATCGGCCTGCAGCGCGATTATTTTTTCCATCCTGATGATACGCTTGTTTAAATCGGCAAGCCGCGCCTTGTCATTTTTCTGCATTTTCTCGGCGGCCACCCGGCGGGTTTCGGCTTGGGTCTGACGATCTTCAGCTTCCATCCGAAGGGTCATCTCCCGGGCGGTTTCGAATCGAAGCGTGGCCAAGGTTGCGAATTGAGCACTCTTTTCGAGGTCGCCGTCTACGTATGCCTCGACTGCTTTTTTATAGTGTGCACGACTTTCCTTGTACACCTCGGTTGCACTCCGGGTCGCCTGAGCGGCCACGTCCCGGTTCTGCAGCAGGCCGTCGGCCTTGATCAATTCGGCTGGACGAATCGCCGCGCCGCAACCAGCCAACCAACTTCCCACGAGCAAAGACGCCAACAAAGCAACTCGAATGATATGATTGTTCATGTCGTCTCCTCAAGTGCATCGTATTTCTTCTTTGCCGCATCAACTTTTTGCTTCAGCTCGGCTGCCGCGGCTTCGGCATCGTCGGCCTGTTGCCCTGCCTCGGCCGCTGCTTGTTCGGCATCAAGCCTGTCTAATTTCGCCCGAACGCAACCTGCCTGAGCGACGATTCGTTCGATGATCGGATCGATGGATTCCAGCTTTTCGGCAGCCAGCAATGCCTGTGCCTGTCCGATGTGCGTCCGAATGACCTCAATGTCCCGAACCACTTCATCGGCGGCATCGGCAGACTTCAGGTCCGCAATCAACAGGCTGAAACGCTCAAACTGTCCCTGGTAATACTTCGCGTCCTTGTCTTTGGCTCCTGCGACAGATGAGCCGATAAGGACCAACAAAACAACAACTGCTCCCAACCATGTGTTTTTCATGTCTCCATCCTTTGTTTGAGTATGTGTCGGTTTAACTCTTGGGTTTCCATAAAATCGGCGGTGTGCCCCGGGCCTCGGGATCCCAGCGCAGCCAAGCTTCCGGTCGGCCCGACCCATCTCGGCTGGCCCAAATATCCAAAAGCTGCGTGGCCGTGGGCAGGGGGCCGAAGACCCGCACCAACATCGCGGTCCAGGATTTCAAGGACTCTTTGGCCTTGGCTTTGCCTTGCAAGACGCAGCGATAACGCGTAGTCCCCTTTCGAGTCCGGGTCTGCAGTTGGGCCTTCATGACCTCAACGCGATGCCTCAGGCCACCCAATGCATAATAGAGCCTTCCCGGAGGATACACACGGTCCAAGGCATCTTCGAGGAGGGCATCGCATTTCAAAAAGTTCTGCCGCTGTCTTTCATCGAGCTCGCTCAACTCCTTGGCCAGTTCTTTGTGGCGACGTTCATCCGGCGTCGTGTGGAAAACATTGATGCGATCCCAGGTTGAAATGCGCAAGGTCACGCCCTCTTGCTCCCACTCCAGATCAGAATGTTTCGCTACCGCCTGCTCCGCGGCCTCAAAAAGCGCAACAAAATCCGTTTCACGCAAGTCGTAAGCCACTGATTCTATCACTTCTGTTTGGCTTGCAAGCCGAAAGGCCTTGCTTCTGACCGGTGCCGCTTTCTTGGCCGCCAAGTTCCTTACGACATCCTTCATGAAAGATCGGCGACCGCCTTTCATATAGAACTGATGGGTCAAGACTTCTTTCAGTTGCACCAAAATGCGGAGGAGTTCTTTTTTTTCCCGCACCCGAAGTGAAGGTTGGCTGCTCTGCCAGCCTCGCTCGACCGAGACTTCGCTCAGAATACCAAGGGCCTCTATGGCGAGGTCCCTGAGTTTCATGACGCCCAATTCCTCACTCGCCTGGCGGCTCATCCCAAGCAACTCACGCCAGTGGGCCTCCATCTTGAACTCGTGGTGATCCTTGCTATTCTCTATCTGTTCTTCCCTTTTTTCCTCTTTCGTCTGGTCCCAATAGTACACTCGATCAGTCCAGGAGATGAGGGCCCGGAGTTTCGAGTGGGAGCGCTCCAAAGCCCCCATGCTCAGAGCGTGGCTCAAGGAGCGCTGGATCTCGAGGCCGGCACCCAATCGATCCAGGGTTTGGCAGGCCTCGGCCAGCATTTCCTGCCGGGGGCTAAGGCGAGCCTTCGTTTGCTCCTTTAGACCCACCTCGCCGGGAAGCAAGACATCCGGGAAAGCGCGCTGAAAAGATTGACGCAGACCCGCCACCGCGGCCAGGAACAAAGCCCGCCCCGTGGCAACCCGGACCTGGCGACGTACGCCGTCAGCCGCCAGGCTCACCTCTTGTCCGGCATCGAGTTGCTCCAAGGCAGCCAGGGCCCGGCCGGCCGCTTGATAAATCGCCATGGGCGGATAGGCCTCCAAGGCTTTCTGTTGCAGCAAGTGCACCGTCTCGCGTTGCCCGTCCGCCTTTTCAACCGCCACCTTCAGTCGCCCGGCGATCTGATTAAGCCGCCACTCCGCTTTTGAATCCGAGAAGAGATGATTCCAAGCAGGCCAAGGTGCCTGACCTCCAGCCTCGATCCAATTTTCTCGCAGCCGTCGCACCTTCTTTTCCATTCGCGCAAGCGTCCGGGTCTGCTTGAACAGGTCGGTTCTGTCCGACAAACTGGCCGCGGCCACCATGGCCAACATCTGCTCGTTGCTCACGGGTGCCACGCCCATGTAATAATGCGCCTTGAGTTCCGGCGCTTGTTTGGCCCATCGCCGACAAGTCTTTTGGTCATCCAAAACCCGGCTCAAAGCATCCGTATCCAGATCGGGCACCCACAGCGCGCCGATGCGTTTTGAAAGAGCCAGCAAGGCTTGTTTGATTTCTTTCGAGGGGGTCTCCGGCGACGGCAGGGGCCGCCCGATCTGAAATGGACTCAGGGCCAAAATGCAAATGTGTTCGATGCGCTGGCCGATTTCAAAAGGCGGGATCTCGTCGGCTACGCGCTGGAAGGCCTTTTTGAGTTTTTTCTCCAGCTTTTCTAAGCCGACCTGCTCACGCTTAAGATCAGCCGCGAGTTGATTTTCGGCTTGCTCGTCTTCAGTATCCGGATGAAAAACCAGTCGCTCCCATGTGCCCATACCCGCCTGGAGTACATGCAAGCCCGCTCGCAGATCCTCCGTGCACCGCCGCAAACGATGGGCCTTTACACAGGCCTCATGCAGTCCCCGTCGTTCCAGCATCAAGCGCAGGTTATCGGCAAGATTCACGTAGTCAAAGCCTCCAGCCCCATCTTGCCCACGAAAGCCCCCAAAGGCAACGCCCCTTTCTTTGAACATCGGCATCTTGTTCCGCATTGACAGACAGCGTGGGCCCATGCTGCACTGTATGCATGGACTGGGAACACAATGTTTCATTGCAGCCTTACAACAGCCTGGGCCTGCCGGCCCGTGCCCGCTTTTTTCACCAGGCCACGAAGGAGGTCGAGTTACTGGATGACCTCCGCAAGGTCATAAAAGACAAGCTGGAACTGCTGGTTATCGGCGGTGGAAGCAACCTGGTCTTGGCTCGAGACATCGATGGCCTGGCCCTGAAGGTGGACCTCAAGGGCATCGAAATCGTCGAGGAAAATGAAAAGAGTGCCACCCTGAGGGTGGCGGCCGGCGAGCCTTGGCCCGAACTGGTCAAACACTGCTTGAAGCGAGGGTTTTTTGGCCTGGAAAATCTGAGCGACATTCCTGGTACGGCTGGAGCCGCGCCCATCCAAAACATCGGTGCCTATGGTGCCGAGCTCAGCCAGCGCCTTCTCAGTGTCTCTGTCATTGAACAAACAACCGGAAGTCGCCAAGAAATCCCGGCCGCGGATTGCCGGTTTTCCTACCGCCAAAGCCGATTCAAGGGTCTTTGGCGAGATCGATACCTGATCACCGCTATCACCCTCAAGCTGACCAAGCAGCCTCAACTCTGCCTTGACCATGCAGGAATCCAAGAAGCCATGCCGACCCATCCGGGTCCGGAAGACGTGGCCCGGGAAGTGTGCCGCCTCCGGCGACTCAAACTGCCCGACCCCAAGCTCTTAGGCAACGCGGGCAGCTTCTTCACCAACCCCGTGATCGAGGCCCGGCAGGCCAAGGACATGTTGGCCGAGCATGCAAACCTCCGCATGTACGATTTGGGCGACGGGCGGGTCAAACTGGCCGCCGGCTGGCTGGTGGAGCAATGTGGACTCAAAGGAATCCGTCGGGGTTCGGTGGGCGTACATAAAGAGCAAGCCCTGGTGCTCGTACATCACGGGGGAGGCACCGGCCGGCAGCTTCTGGACCTGGCCGAGGAAATCAGGACCACGGTGCAAGCGCGCTTCGGCGTCAAGCTTGAAATCGAACCCCGGGTCGTGGCCTGATGGCCTGACAGGAGAATCGAAATGTTCAAGACCTGCGTAATGCTATTGACCTCCCTGGCCTTGCTTGCCTGTGGGCTTTTGGAGACCGAAGCCACGCCCGTGGAGAAAGCCGGCCAGGCATTTGCTCAGGCTGAAAATCTGCTCAAACAAGGCCAAACGAAGCAGGCGGCCCGCTTGCTGAACGAAGCCACCCGACTCGATCCGAACAACGGCCACTACGCCCGACGACTCGGCCAGGTCCAAAGTTCACTAAAAATCCACGGTCAGGCCATCATGAATCTGAGCCAGGCGGCCCAACTGCTGCCCCGGGATCCGGGTCCCATGCTCGACCTGGCCAAGCTCTTCGAAGCCTTGGGTAAACGAAAAAAGGCACACGATCAGTATGCCAAGGCCCTGGAGCGCCAGGAAGAGAACCCAGAAGCCCTGAAAGGGCTGACCCGGATGAAACTCGCCAGAGGCCAGTTCAAAGAAGCCGGCAAGCTTTTGATCCAACTGCGAATCCTCGAACCCCAAGCCATCAGCACCCTGAGTTTGCAAGCCGAGCTGGCCGAGAAAACAGGAGACCTCGAAAAGGCCGAAGCGCTGTGGCGGAAGGTGAACAGGAAGAAGCCCGACGATCCCCTGATCTTGAACCGGCTGGGGCTGGTGCTTCAGAAGACGGGCAAGACAACAGAAGCGCAAATGGTTTTGCGTCGCGGGGTGGAAAAAGCACCACAAAATGCCAAGCTGCGCGCCGACCTTGGCCGCGCTCTTTTAGAGGCAGGCGAGTTGGATGAAGCGGAGGCCTTCTACAGGGACTGGATAAAAAAACAACCAGGGGAGGGACAGGCCCTGCTCGGTTTGAGCAAAGTTCAGCTTGCTCGTGGACTCCACAGTTCGGCCATGACCAACGCCCAACTCGCCGTCAAGGCCGCGCCCAAAAACATGGAAGCCCACCTGGCCCTGGTCGAGGCCCTGGTAGCAAACGAAAACATGGAAGCAGCCATCAAGACCTTGCATGAACTGTGCAGGTTTTTGCCGGAAGCGGCCGAGCCCCATCTGCGCCTGGCCCAACTCCACCAGAAACGAGGACGAGCCAAAGAAGCCATCGGCGAGCTGGAAATCGTGCTTATGATTCAACCCGACAATCTGTCGATCAGGCTCTTGTTGGTCCGACTGTACGCCCAGACAGGAACCCACCTCGGCCTGGCCAAAGAGTATGTGGCCGCGGCCCTCACACAATTTCCTGACGACCCGGAGATCTTGACGCTTAAGCGGCGGGTCGAACAGGCCATACCCGCGGCCGCCACCAGCCCTGGCGATCACAGCCAGGATCTATTCAAGCATCGACATAACCTGAATGAGATCATGAGCAAGCACAAAGGAGGCTGCCGGGTCAAATACAAGGCCTTGAGAGAATATCACAAACGCTTTGTGAATCTCTTTTCCGAGCAACGAGAACTCACCCGGAGCCACTTTGAGGGTTTGGGCAAGCGAGCAAAGTACAACTTCATCTTGAGCCAACGGAAACAAGCCCTCGCCTTTCGAAAAGTTGCGAATGAGTTTTCGAGTTTCACCAAGTCCTTCAACAAAATGGGGGCCGCCGCCGCCAAGAGAGGCAAACAGCGCAAACCGAGCAAGACAAAGGCCTCGATTTTCCAAAAATTCAAACGAAAGTGCCCAAGGCAGGCCAAACCCGCCAAAAAAATCATAGCCGCCTTTGATCCGCGCATTCCCATCCCCAATGAGTTAATCAAGCAGATGCAAAAGGACTTCATGTCTCCAACATTCCGGGCCCAAGGGGTCAAACAACAATTCCAACAGAGGCAACGTAAACGGGGCCTGGGCATGAAGACAAAATGAAACATTTGGTCGCCCAGATCCCTTGCCCCATATTCAGTCTCGCCATTTTGCTCCTCGTCCTTCCCTCCGGGTTGCGGGCGGAATCCTCACCGGCCCTATGGCCCCTGCCCTTGCTAAACGACGATCGCGGCCCCTTGGTTGATTCAGCCTATCGCCTTCCCGGAGACAACTTCGAGCTCTGGCTGATGCAGTTGCCGACCCTGAAAACAAAGATCATGGTCTTGCGCATAGGTGATCTCGCGCGGGCTTTGCCGGATTCCAATCGTCCCCCACTCGGCAAGGTTCAAAACAACCTGCCCACCGGACCCTGGAACTGGGTGAACGGACAAGGCCGCAAACTGGCCGAGGCGATTTGCCGACATGGCCACATCGTGGGGGAACTAACCCTCTATGAGGGCGGCAAACGAAAACAACAGGGGCTCATCCGGGCAGGAGAAAAAGACGGCCTATGGACCATGTGGTTTTCCAACGGTCAACCCGCTTCACGCTGCAACTACCAGCAGGGATTGAGGCAGGGGCCATGCACCAAGTTTGACGGCCAAGGCCGTAAACTCAGCCAGGGCCTCTACGAACAAGACAAAAAAGCAGGCTGGTGGCTGTACTATCAAGCAGACGGCCAAATTAAGCGCAAAGTTCAGTACGTCGGGGGAAAATCACATGGCCAAGAACTGGGATTTAACGCCTCGGGGAAAAAAGCCTGGACCGGCAGCTACCTTGAAGGACGCAAGGATGGCAATTGGACCCACTGGCGAAAGGACGGCAGCCTGGAATCACGGGTCCACTTCAATCGTGGCTTGCCCCATGGGCCGACGGAATCATGGCATCACAATGGCCAACGGGCGACTCTCGGTGCCCACGCCAAAGGGAAAAAACAAGGCCGATGGCAAGAATGGACACCGAAGGGCAAACCCCGCCTGGATTGCCACTATCTTTCAGGCGAGCTTTCCGGCCTGCTGAAGCGCTGGCATACCAACGGACAGCTGGCAGAGCGAGCCCATTTCAAAAAAGGTCGTCGGCATGGCCAAACAGATCGCTTCACCCCCGACAAACAGCGCATCGAGCAGGCCCATTACCGCAAAGGGCAGCTCCACGGTCGACGCATCCGATGGAACCCGGATGGCAGTATTAAAGATCGTTTCGACTATGTTCAAGGCAAGGGTCGAAAATCAGGGTCCTCCACCAGATAAGTCCCTGCTCGGGACTCCTCAAATGCTCGAATTTGTTGACAAGCCACCACCCAGACGCGATAAACAACCCAGGGAATATGGTGCCAAACGACGAGAACACAACAGAGAGATTCCAAGAGCTAGCCCATCTGGCGCGGGGAGGCATGGCCGATATCATTTTGGCCAGGGAACAACTCGCCGACGGCGATAACCGGCTGGTTGTGCTGAAAAAAATCCGCCCCAATCTGGCCAAAGACAAAAAATTCCTCGAGATGTTTTTGGATGAGGCTCGTCTGAGCACCCTCTTAGACCACCCCAATGTGGTCCGTTCCTTTGAGCTCTGCTCGCAAAACAAACAGTCCTATATCGTCATGGAATACCTGGAGGGCGAAAGCCTGGCCTTCCTGGTCAGCCAATCCTTGCGTACCGGGTTCCAAATGCCTACGGCCCTGGCGGCGGGCATCGCGGCCCAGGCAGCAGAAGGACTACATTACGCCCACAACTTGAATGACGAGAAGGGTGTCCCGCTCAACATCATCCACCGGGACATCAGCCCGCAAAATATTATCGTGCTCTTCGATGGTGGTGTAAAAGTCTTGGACTTCGGTATCGCCAGAGCCAAAGACCGCATCCATCAAACCCGAACCGGCATCACCAAAGGCAAGGCCGCCTACATGTCCCCGGAGCAGTGCCTGGGTAAAAAAATGGATGGCCGCTCGGATATATTTGCCCTGGGTGCCGTAATCTGGGAAGTCCTGGCAGGTCGCCGGCTGTTTAAGCGAGAGCAAGAGATGGACACCCTGATGGCCGTGGTTCGGGAGAAGACACCGGAAATCCGGACCTTCTGCCCCGAAATTTCGGATGTCCTGGAATCCATCGTCATGCGATGTCTGGACAAGGATCCGAACAAGCGCTATGCGAATGCAAGCGAGCTTGCGACCACCCTCTGGGCCTATCTTAAAGACTCGAATCAGGTCGGCGACAAAGAGGCCATCTCCACTTTCGTCAAGACCGTCTTGGCTGACCGCATCGCCACCAAACAGAAACTCCTAGACGGCATCGACGCTGGCGAGCCCGCAGAGCCGGAGGAAATGACGGCCCTCAAGCCGGACACGGAAACCGCTCTGGGCGATGGCTCGAACAGCCAACAAGAGATCATGTCGGACATTCGATCAACCATCTCGGAGGGTGCCACCAGCGAAATGTCAACAGTCGCTGCCCCCCTGGACCTGACCGACCATCTCTCCGACATGGACGAGCATGACGACAAGGAAGAAAGAGTCGAAAAGGGTCAACTGGTCGGGGACGCCGCCGGCGTCAAGGCGGTCGTGGACCTGGGTCAGGTACCCGAGTTGCCTCTGGAGGAAGAAAATCCGGATACGGAGCCACCCATCCCCAGCCAGGACACCTGCGTCGTGGCGATACCGACGGGGCCTGAAAATCTCCCCGACACCACGACTTCGGAGTCCGAAAAAGAAACGGTCTATCAAGGCAAACCGCTGCCAGCCGTGAAGCCTGGAAAAACGCGATGGATCTGGCTGATGCTGGGCATGAGTGTCGTCCTGCTTGTCCTCTGGATGGTCTGGCCACTCGGGTCCTCAGAGACACAGGGCCCTGGACCTGCCGATGTGTTGCTGTCCCCCACTGCAAGCGTGGACGCGGGACAGAAAACCCCCGTTGACGCCAGCAAGGGACAAATGCTGGACGCCGGAGAAGAAGCGCCCACGGACGCCGGAGAAGAAGCGCCCACGGACGCCGGGGAAGAAGCGCCCACGGACGCCGGGGAAGAAGCACCCACGGACGCCGGGGAAGAAGCACCCACGGACGCCGGGGAAGAAGCACCCACGGACGCCGGGGAAGAAGCACCCACGGACGCCGGGGAACCGACCCAAATCATAGTGACAGCAAAAGCCTGGGCCAGTGTCAGCAGCAAGCCAAAAGGCTGCCGGGTCCGGGTGGACGGTTCATGGCTGGAAGAAAGAACCCCCATCGCGGAAATCGAGCTCGTGGCGGAAAAACGCCACGAATTGGCCGTGAACTGCAAAGGCCATCGCAGAGCCATGCAAAGCATCAAGCCCGAAGCCGGCCAAGTCATAAAGCTGGAGTTCAAACCGACCAAAATCAAGCGCCCCAAGACCGGTCGACTCCGCCTGAACACCGAGCCTTGGACAGAGGTCTACCTCAGAGGCAAAAGCCTGGGTATCACCCCACTGCTTGGCGCGCGCCTGCCACCAGGCGAGCATGTACTAAAATTGGTCAACAAAGAGATGAAGATAAACAAGACCTTGAAAATCAAAATCCGCGCCGGCCGTACCACCAACGTTCTCAAGCGCCTATAACACTGCGCAGAGTGCCCAAGCGCCCTTTGACCCACAGCGCCATTCGCCCCCCTTCCGCATCAAAGCATGACAAGGCCGCTGGCCGTACGCCCCCAGTTCAACCGGCAGACAGGCCTCCAACCAACCCTTCCCTTCATCCGCATCACAGCCCCCCCCCACCAACCACTCTTCCGGCTCACAGCGGGCGGAAAGCCCGCCGGGATCACTTCGCAGCACCAAGCCGGTCTGCAAGCCGCGCGAGTCGACCTCCGGCCGGGCCAAACGCCACCTGAGCCGACGCAAGCGCAAGAGTTCCACCTGGCGGTAGGGTCCAAACTCCATCGTTGCTTTCCGGATGGTCGCCAGGGCATCAGCCGACTCGCCCGCCTGGGCTTGGGCCTGGGCCCGGGGCCACCAAAGATACGGGTCCTCAAGATCCGGTTCCATCCGGGGTTCCGGGTACCACTTATGCCAGTGATCTCCGACCCAAATCCCGGCAAAAATTAGCGCGACCAGATTTAGCCCCAACAACAAGAACATGAATTTACGCATGAGCTGACCTCACAAACCCTTGGGTGCTTCGGCACATAAGGCAAAAGCACTCTCCGGACCAGCCTCGGCCGCGATGCCCTCGCTCTGCCCGCAATCCCAGACACCGCCCAGGACCGGGACCCCGGGCCGCTTGCCAAGCCCCCCCGTGGGCTCAGAACCGTCAAGCCCACAAAGATTCACTCGACCCTGAGCGCCGCAACCACCACCCAGCATCAATTCATTCTGCTTGCAGCGAGCCCTGCCCGCGGCGCCCACTACTTTTCGAATGGGGCAAGCCGCATCAGGCCACGCAAAAGAAGGAACAGGCCGACCCGCCTTCATCAAGGCGGACTCCAACTCACCGGCCAGGCGAGCGGCCTCAAGCTGTTCGGAAAAGCCTTCCAAATGGTGCTCCAAACAATCCGCCGCTTCGCTCAAACGACCCGCCCGCTCCCAGACATCACAAATGCCGAGCCCGACTGACATTTGTGGCTCCATCTCACGCCAGCGTTCCAGCCTGGCCAAAGCCTGCTCATGCCGCCCTTGCCTGGACAAAACGAGGACCATTTTCCTCTGCATATAAGAATTTTGAGGATCGAGCTTCTCTACCTGACGTAGCAAACGAAAAGCCTCACCGGGGCGTTCTTCCATCAATTCCTCGTCCAGGTCCCACACAAGCCTGCGCGCCTGTTTTTGGGGCTGCATGTAATCCAAAATCCCCAGGAACAACAAAATGATCCCACCGACGAAAAGCCCAAGAAGGGTCATACCCACATCACTTCCGCGTATCGCCACAAGCTTTCCCCTTGTCCATTAATTCTCAGGTTTTCCATGGGTAGCCCTTAGCCCCGAGCCTGTCAAGGAGATCAACCCAGTCCACATGGGACACCCGCGATTCGCTTGCCTTGACCACAACCCCCTACATGCCTTAGATTGGGACACTGCGCAACACGCCGCAGCATAACGTTATCAACCAAGGAGGAATATCGATGAGTCATTTGCGTCAGAATTCAAGTTACTGGAGTCTATTGTTGGTTTTGGTGGTTGCCTTCGGTTTGGCAGGTTGCGGGGACGATGAAAGCAACCCCACCTGCGATCCGGCCTGCGATGCCAACCTGTGCATGACCTGCCAGGACGGCACCTGCGTAACCACCTGCACCGCCGGCCAGACCTGCAACGCGGGCACCTGCGTCGACGATACCACCTGCGACCCGGCCTGCGATGCCAACCTGTGCATGGCATGCGTGGACGGCACTTGCGAATCCACATGCACCGCCGGTCAAATCTGTGACGCCGGCACCTGCGTCGCCGACAACACCTGCGACCCGGCCTGCGATGCGGACCTTTGCATGGCATGCGTGGACGGCACTTGCGAATCCACCTGCGCCCTCGGCCAAGTCTGTGACGGCGCCGGCACCTGCGTCGCCGACACCACCTGCGACCCGGCCTGCGATGCGGACCTTTGCATGACTTGTGATGCCGGCACCTGCGTGACTTCCTGCACCGAAGGTCAAACCTGTGACGGCTCCGGCACCTGCGTCGCCGACAACGTCTGCGATCCGGCCTGCGATGCGGACCAATGCATGACCTGCGTGGACGGCACTTGCGAATCCACCTGCACCGAAGGTCAAACCTGTGACGGCTCCGGCACCTGCGTCGCCGACACCACCTGCGACCCGGCCTGCGATGCGGATCTTTGCATGACCTGCGTTGATGGCGCTTGTGAATCCACCTGCACCCTCGGCCAAGTCTGTGATGGCGCCGGCACCTGCGTCGCCGACGACACATGTAGCCCCGCTTGCGATGCTGACATGTGCATGGTTTGTAGCGACGGCACCTGCGTGACTTCCTGCACCGCCGTTGAAGCCTGTGACGGCGCCGGTGCCTGCGTCAGCAACTGTGATAGCATGGCCGACATACGAGCCCAGGCTGATGGCCCCCTGGACACACCCATCCAGATCTGCCCGGCCTACGTGACCTACCTCACCGACACGGGCTTCTTTTTGCAGAAGGACCCCGAAGGCCCGGCCATTTATTCCTTCGAAGGATGGGACTGGAACGCGGACAACCTGCTGGCGGTGGGCGACTACATCACCATGCCGATCACCGAACTCACCACTTACTTCGGACTCAAAGAGATCACCGACCACGATACCATCGAGGTCCTCACAACCGGCAACAGCATCGACAGCCTGATCCAAGACCTCAGCGCGGGCACCGTGCCCAGCGAGGACTTAGAGAGCGAAATCGTCAGCCTGACCGAAGCCACCATCACGGCCATCGACGGCTCGGACTTAACCATCGATTACGGCACGGCCACGGGCGTCGAAATTCACGCATCTGAACTGGACGGCAGCTTCTGCGTAGATGCCACTTTTGACTTCTTGGGTCTGGGTGGCGACAACAACGGCACGCACAACCTGCGCTCTTTCTACGTCACCGACTTTTCCAACATCAACACGGATGACTGCCCCGACCTGGGCCGTGCCCCTGTTGCCGGTGATCTGGTGCTCAACGAATTCTTGGCAGATCCCCCAGCGGGCGACGCTGGTGACGCAAACTGCGACGGGACACGCGAAGGAACCGAAGACGAATTCATAGAAATCATCAACATCTCAGGAGAGGATTTGAACTTGAGCGGCGTTGTTATCTCCGACAGCGCCAACCCGAAATACACTTTCGTTGCTTATTCCTTGCCCGCCGATCAGGTCCTGCTGGTCTACGGTGGCGGCATCCCAACTTGCACCTTGCCGGCCAATGTACAGACCTTAATCGTGGGCGGCAACGGACTAGGCCTGAACAATTCCGGCGACGAGGTCAATTTAGCTGACGCAAACGACGTCAGCCTAATCAGCTACTCTTATGGCGCAGAGGCAAACCACGACCAGTCCATGACGCTAACCCCAGACATAACCGGCACGTCCTATGAGCAACACGCAACAGCCGATACGGTCGACGGCAGTCTTTTCTCGCCGGGTACCGCCATCGACGGTAGCGCCCTGGCTCCCTGAGTCAGTAACACGTAGCCATTGAAGCAATCATCCCGGAGGCCTTCTGGCCTCCGGGATTTTTTGCTCAAATTCTTCAAGTCAAAGCCTCGGTTTTCCGGAAACTCGGGAGTGTATCCGTCACGTGACCTTGATCACCGACATGGCCTCTGCGGTAGGTCAATTATCTCTCATTTACGGCAGGCTACGCAACACGCCGCAGCACAACGTGGTACCAACGAATCAAAAAACGATTCGTAAATGCCGCCAACATTGCGTTATCAACCAAGGAGGAATATCGATGAATCATTTGCGTCAGAATTCATGTTACTGGAGTCTGTTTTTGGTCCTGGTGGTCGGCTTCGGTCTGGCAGGCTGCGGGGATGATGAAGGCGACCCCACATGTGATCCGGCCTGCGATGCCAACCTGTGCATGACCTGCCAGGACGGTGCCTGCGCAACCACC
Organism: Deltaproteobacteria bacterium; assembly: GCA_019314375.1. Lineage (GTDB taxonomy): Bacteria > Myxococcota > B64-G9 > B64-G9 > B64-G9 > JAFCZJ01. Next base: position 23,665 of record JAFCZJ010000093.1, read on the forward strand.
TGCACCGCCGGTCAAACCTGTGACGGCTCCGGCACCTGCGTCGCCGACACCACCTGCGACCCGGCCTGCGATGCCAACCTGTGCATGGCTTGCGTGGACGGCACTTGCGAATCCACCTGCACCACCGATCAAATCTGTGACGCCGGCACCTGCGTCGCCGACAACACCTGCGACCCGGCCTGCGATGCGGACCTTTGCATGATTTGTGATGCCGGCACCTGCGTGACTTCCTGCACCGTCGGTCAAACCTGTGACGGCTCCGGTACCTGCGTCGCCGACACCACCTGCGACAACATCGCTGCCTTGCGCGGGATGGAAGACGGAGTCGTCATGGATCCAGCCATGCCGATGTGCCCGGCCTACGTCACCTATATCACCGACAGAGGCTTCTTTTTGCAGACCGACCCCGAGGGCCCGGCCATCTATTCTTTCGAGGAATGGAATTGGAACGACGAAAACCTGCTGGCGGTGGGTGATTACATCACCATGCCGGTGATCGAGGTAGACAACTACTTCAGTCAAAAACAAATCACCGTTCACGCCGCTTTCGAGATCATCAGCAGTGGCAACAGCGTCGCCGGCCTGGTCCAGGACCTGAGCTCGGGCATCCTGCCCAGCGAGGAGCTGGAATGCGAGCTTATCAACTTGACCGGGGCCACCATCACGCTCCTCGATGGCTCGGACTTGACCATCGCCTACGGAACGGCCACGAACGTCAATCTCTACGCCGACAATCTCCCGCTCACCTTGTGCACGGGTGCCACCTTCGACTTCCTGGGTCTTGCCGCCGACTTCGACGGTGTACACAACCTGCGGTCCTACGATGCCGGTGACTTTTCCAACATCAACACGGACAACTGCCCCGACCTGGGCCGGGTGCCCGTGGCCGGCGATCTGCTGCTCAATGAATTCATGGCCGACCCGGCCAATGATCTGGCCGGCGACGCCAACTGCGACGGCATCCGGGACAGCAATGGGGTCCAGGATGAATTCGTCGAGATCGTCAACGTCTCCGGCGAGGACTTGGATTTGAGCGGCGTGACCATCGCCGACGAATACGGCCCGCGCCACACCTTCAGGGGATTCAGCCTGCCGACAGGCGGGGTGGTCGTGGTCTTTGGCGGTGGAAGCCCGGACTGCAACTGGCACACCAACGTACTGGCCGTCGTGGCCACCAGCGGAGCACTGGGCCTGAACAACGGCGGTGACACCATCACCTTGACCGCCGCCGACGCCAGCACCGAACTGCTCACCCATACCTACGGCAACGAAGGCGGCAACAACGAGTCCTTGACCCTGAGTCCTGACCTGAACACCGGCAACCCCTATGCCGGCCACAGCACGGCAGACACGGTCGACGGCAGTCTTTTCTCGCCGGGTACCACCATCGAAGGCGGCATCCTGGGCAACTAAGGCAACCGATTCGTAATTGCCACTAACACTGCGCAATACGCCGCAGCATAACGTGGCAGCATAACGTGGCACTAACGAATCAATAAACGATTCGTAAATGCCACTAACACTGCGCAATACGCCGCAGCATAACGTGGCAGCATAACGTGGCAGCATAACGTGGCACTAACGAATCAATAAACGATTCGTAATTGCCACTAACATCTAAAAAAAATCATCCCGGAGGCCGTAAGGTCTCCGGGATTTTTTTTCAATGTTGTGGAGGGGACTTCGAGCTCAGAAACTGTATCCAACCCTGTATGCCTTGTCGGCGCCGGGGGGTGCCTCGGGTAGTTCTTCAAAGCTCAGTCCGTCGGTCTTTTCCAGCGCCGTTTTGAAATCATCGGTCACCAGGATTTCCCAGGGATCGGCCGTATCCTCACCCAGCTTGCTTGCCGCGTTGACCTCGGCACCGAAGACATCGTCGTCGCCGATGCGCAACATGTCGCCGTAGCCCAGGCCGAGACAGAGCAGGATCTGCTCTTCTCCGCCCTTGTCCTTGTTGTAATCCTTCAAGGCCCGCTGCATGGCAAGGGCGCAATCCAAGGCTCGGGCGGGTCGCCGGAAGATGACCAGCATGCTGTCGCCTTCCATCTTCAACAAAACGCCGTCGTGGCTTTCGATCACAGGCGATAGCACGCGCAGGGATTCGAAGATCACTTGCAAAAAGTGCACGATACCGAATTCCGCCACCCCGCGAGAAAAGCCGGACAAGTCGGTGAACATCACGGCCCAGCGCTCCCCAAAGAGATCGCGAATCCGAGCGTCGATGGCCACCTTGTCGGCTCCCGCTTCGAGGCGTTGGCTGATCAGGCTCTCGAGCCGATCCATCGATGCATTGGTTCCAATTCTCAGCGTATAGCCCATAACGTCCTCCTTGCGGACAGGCTGACAGAATAGAGACAGCTTGAGTCCAGGTCAACCTAACCCAGGGGTCATTTTCTACCCCATCAGAAAAGCCCCTCTTGTTTGGACTGATCTCGAAAACCCAAACAAATCTATGAATTACAATCACAACAGTCGAAGCCCGGCTTGGAATGAGCCTTGCATTAACTCTGGTCAGAACAGAGGAGGATTCCATGGATTCCAGTAACAAAGCCTACATCATGGTAGCGGAAGCCCAAGCGGATCTGCGTTGGCTATACGAACGCTGGCTCAAAGACTCAGGCTTCACCGTTCGCACGGTGGCAGACGGCCCCTGGCTCTTGTCCCTGGCTCCGCCCAGTCCACCAGACTTGATCATCATCGACATGAACCTGACCGGCATCGACGCCATGGAAACCTGCCGTCGTCTCAAGCAAAACAAAGACTGTCGACATATCCCGATCATGATGGTGGGCCACCAGGGCGATGAACTGGAAAGAAGACAAGTCGAGGCCACCTGCGCCGACGGCTACATCTTGAAGCCGTTCAGCCGCACGGAACTATGCATGCTTGTCGAGCAATTGCTGCAGGTCATTCCTTCTCCCCGATACGCTACGGCGACCGTCTAAGAACAACTGACTACTTCGCCGCCTCATCCTTCTGGCGCATGGCCTCCATCAGCAAGGTCGGCAGGGATTCGTTGATGGTGTTGCTCGGCACCTCATGAATGGTTTCTATCTCCATCTCCGCGCCTTCCCAGGTCATCAACTCCATGGCGGCACCCGCCCCGACGAATTCATCGTATTCAGCATGCACCAGTTGTCCATCCGACAGATACATGGAGCCGGCCCGACCATCGCCTGCCAGCAGCCTGAGCACCACGGTCTTTCGCTCAACACTCAGCAGTTGCAAAAAACCGGGGATGGAAACGCCCCTCAAAAACCCCGAGCGCTCTTCATCGGGTCCCTGGCCCAGTACGGATGCAATGCTGCTTTCCAGGTTCTCCATGTCCACCGGCTTGTGAAGAAAACGCACCGCGCCGGTCCGTCGGGACCAAGCCTCCAATTCGGGCGTACCGTATGCGCTCATGACCATGAACTTCATTTTCGGAAACATCCTGCGACATGTCAGCAAGAGCTGCAGCCCATCCATGCCTGGCATCCGAATGTCGCTGACGACCAGGTCGGGGTGGTAACGCTCTATCATCTCCAAGGCCTGCTGGGCGTCCGAGGCGGTCATCACGGCATATCCATACTGATTATCCCGCAGCCAGGCTTGCATGCCTCGCCTTAAGGGCTCCTCGTCCTCGACCAGCAGAACCAGCGCTTCCATATGGGCATTACTCACGATGCACCTCTCATCCCAGGTCGTAGAGAATGGGGTCCCTTCTTCGGATGAATTCACGAATGGCAAACTGATCCGTTTCCGCCAAATCCAAGAACCGCAGACCCACCCCAGGTGCCAAATCCTTGGTGTACTGAGTATATTCTCGCACCCAGCAGACCACCCCTCGAGTCTGGATGGTTCTGTGTTCCGGCAGGTTCAGGCTCAGAGCCAGCTCGGTGCCCAAAGGAATATCATCATAGGTGGCGAGGAACAGACCACCCTCCGAGAGGTTTTCGGTCAAGCCCATGAAGAAGTTGTTGTCCGAATGCATGGCCACGTCCACGACAACATTGGCTCTAGGGCTGCTTCGCTGATTGACGAGTTCATCATCGGCCTCGGACGCCTTCGCCTCGCTCTGGGGCTCTTGCTGGGCATCGGGTTGCACCTGCGGGGCGGCTTCCTGCGGGCCGGCTTCCTGCGGGGCGGCTTCCTGCGGGCCGGCTTCCTGCGGGGCGGCTTCCTGCGGGGCGGCTTCCTGCGGGGCGGCTTCCTGCGGGGCGGCTTCCTGCGGGGCGGCTTGAGCCTGTTCGGCTTGAGCCTGTTCGGCTTGAGCCTGTTCGGCTTGAGCCTGTTCGGCTTGAGCCTGTTCGGCTTGAGCCTGTTCGGCTTGAGCCTGTTCGGCTTGAGCAATCTGGACCCGCATCAAGTCGGCCTGTTTTTTGCGCGCCAACATCTCAGTGCGTCTGTCACCTATGCTGACTGCCTGTGCCTGCACTTGCTTCTTGCGCTGCTGCAACTCCGCCTCCGCCTTGGCCAACTGATTGATGGCGGTCTCGAGTTGAGCGGCCTCCTCATCCAGGCGGGCCTGTCCAGTCAGGATGGCCTGTTGCTCCAGATCGACTTCGTTCAACTCCGCAAGCACCTGCAGCCGCTGGGCTTCCAAATCCTGCTCTGCCTGAAGCACACTGTTTTCACCTTGCATGACACACCTCCAAGCCAGCCATCTATTCAATGATCAATTTTTTGCCCGCCACCTCGATCCGACCCGCATCCAGTTCCACGACGAAGGCGTCCGTCACCTGTGGGTCGAATTGGCTTCCTCTGCAGCGCAGGAATTCCTTGCGAATATACTCAGGATCGCAGGCGTCCCGGTAGACCCGATTTGAAGTCATGGCCTCATAGGCATCCACCAGATGCACGATACGGGCAGCCAGCAAGATCTCCCCACCACCCAAACCATCCGGATAGCCTGTACCGTCATAATTCTCATGGTGGTGTCGAATGATGCCGTGGATGTTTTCCGAAAACTTCATCGGCTCCACGATGGAGGCACCGATTTGTGGGTGCCGCTTGATGACCGCGTATTCCTCATCCGTCAACTTGCCGGGTTTTAATAGAATCTGATCCGGCACCCCAATTTTGCCCAAATCATGCAGAAGGCCACCGATGCGCAGGTCTTCAAGCACCACATCCGGCAAACCCATGGCTTTGCCCAAGGCCACTGCATACAGAGCCACTTTCTCGGAGTGTCGATGCGTGTATTCATCCCGCGCATCCACCGCGCGGGCCAAAGCGAAGGCAGCCGATGTGGCCTGCAGCTCGATCTCGCGGGCCAAAGCCTGGCTGCCGCCGGCATCGTCGCCACCGCCATCCATGAGTGCCTTGTGATTCCGCACGCCGTCCTCCACGGAACGACGCAGGACCTCCGAGTCCCAGGGCTTGGTGAGGAAGGCCTTGACCAAATTGCGATTGACCGCATCCGCCGCCACACGGATGTCGTCGCAAGCTGTCATCATGATGCCCACCACCTTCGGCCAGCGCCGACGGACCAATGCCAGCAATTCCAAACCGTTCATGCCGGGCATCATGTAGTCGCTGATCATGACGGCCACGTCCTGCTGACTCAAAACCGAGATGGCCTCGGATGGACTCTTGGCCACCACCACCTTGACCTGGCTACGCCGCAACTGCCTGCGTACGGCCAAAAGAATGGCCTCTTCATCATCTACGATGAGTACGATGGGATCGTCATCGACTTGTTCGAGTTTGTCATTTTCCATGACCATCTCCCTCGCTCCTACTGGTCATTGTCCTGTGCGACCAATGGAAGGCTCACTCGAAAGGTTGTGCCTTGCCCTATTTGACTGGTTACGGTGAGCTGCCCACCGTGTCTCTTGACTATCTTGTAGCCGATACTCAGACCCAAGCCTGTCCCCACGCCCCTTGGCTTGGTCGTGAAGAAGGGCTCAAAGATCCGGCGCTGGGTATCGGAGTCCATGCCGCATCCGTTGTCGCCGACCTCGACGACGATTTGATCCCCAATCACCTTCGTGCGCAGTTCAATGAGGCCCTCTCGTTCGATCGCCTGGGTGGCATTATACAGAAGATTCAAAAACACCTGACCCAGTTGTGAGGGAAAGCATCGAATCTGCGGCAGTTCTCCATAATCCCTCGTCACTTTGGCCTTGTACTTAATCTGATTCCAAAGAATATTGACCGCTCCATCCAGCACCTGGTTGACGTCTCCGTATTCCCTGGACTCCATGTCATCTCGGGCGAATCCCTTCAGATCATCAACAATCTTCAACACCCGCTCGATGCCGATGTGGGTCTCCTTGATGCAGTTGGGCAGGTCCTCCAAGACGAAATCCAGACCCACTTTCTCGGCGGCCTTGTCCGCAGCGGCCAAGCGATCAGGATCGTCTTTCGCACCCATGGCTTGGAGCACTTGTCGCATGTCTTGAACGTACTCTTCCAAAGAATTGAGGTTGGAGTTCACATAGGCCAAGGGGTTGTTGATCTCATGGGCCACCCCGGAGGCCAATTCGCCGATGGTCACCAACTTGTCCCGACGCATGACCGCCTGCTCGATATCGCGCTGCTGCTCCACCTCTTCCTCGCGCTCCAGGGCCCGAGCCGCCTCACCCGCCAGCAACAACCCGATGTCGACCGCATCGCGGCTGAAGAGATGGCGGTCGTTCTGGCTGCTGACGCAAAGCACGCCAAGAAGTGCGTCACGTCCCCGCATGGGCACGCACAGACCCACGGCAGGGGATGCCCCCGAGCTCATGCCCGCCAATCTCGGATCGCCGTCGGCGCATTCCATGATGAGCTGGGGCTTGCTGAACTCCTGCATCCACTCAGAAAACTTCCCACCCAGGTCGACCCGCTCTTCGCTTGATGCCTGACCCATGCCATAAGCCGCTGCTCGTCGCAGAGAGCAACCATCGGGCTGCACCAGGAGCACGCTTGCGTTGTCGGCACCGGTAAAACGAATCATCTGCTGCAAGAGGATCTTGAGCAGCTCATCGGTCTCCATGCCCGAGGCAATGGCATGCTGCAACTCCACCAGGGCCGAAAGGTCGGAACGCCCCACTTGATCCTGAAACAATTGCCTGAACTGCATGCTGCGCCGCAAGGCAGCCTCAAGTAAATCGGGCTGCAAGGGTTTCTGGAGGAGGCCGTTGGCACCTTTCCACAGGGCAGACACGCCCAGATCCCGATCGAGACTGCCGGTCACGGCCAAAATGGGCATCTCGGGATGCCGCTCACGTACGGTGGCGATGAGATCCGGACCTGAACCTCCGGGCAAGACCAAATCCATGAGCAGGATATCGATTGAATCCTGCTCGATAAGTTCAATCAAACCTTCCGGGGTCATCGCCGTACGACAGGTATATCCCAGTTTGCTCAGCATGGATGAGACCAGGCCGAGAAAAAACCTATCATCGTCCACCACTAAGACAGTGCCCTTTTTCTGGGGATCCCACCCATGCCCGTCGGCCTCCTGTTCGGAAAAAGCCCCACCGCCTCGGATGCTTTCAGAGTCGGTCAGGACCACACCCTCTTCACCCTTTCGAATATGCTCGACCAAGCGACGCAGGGTATCTGAACTCCAAGGTTTGTTGACCAGGATCTGCACGGTCCCATCGCCCCGGGCATCTTGAAGGCGATCGTCAACAAAACCGCCGGTCAAAATCACCCGACCGACGGCCGGATCCTTGGAGCGAACCTGGGACAGAAAGGCCACCCCATTGGTGCCCGGCATGTAGTAATCCGAAATCACCGCATGAGGCCGCTCATCATCCATGGCCATCAAGGCATCAGCCGCCTTGGTAAAGGTACGCACCTTATGGCCAAGACGACTTACTGCCCGAGCCAAGGTACGCAGCACGCTCGGTTCATCGTCCACGAGAAAAAGAACCAGAAGGCCGTCTTGGTTTGTATCCAGCATCACCGCCTCCTCTCCGAGGCAGTCGCCTTGTCGGAAAACTGGCTCAGATCCATGTTGTTCTTTCGGATGATGCGCTTGAAATTGCTTCGATCCATGCCGGCCTGGCGAGAAGCCCGGCTGACGTTGCCCTCGCACTCGGTCAAAATCTCAAGCAAATACTTCTGCTCAAACTCCGCGATGGCTACCTGGCGTGCCTCGCGGAAGGGAAGCTCGGTCAAGACCGTACCCTCCGGTCGACGGGCAGGCCCCTGTGCCCTGAGGTTTTCCGGCAAGTCAGGAAGCAAAATCTCATTTTTTCGGCAAAGAACAACAGCGCGTTCGACAACATTCTCCAACTCTCGAACATTGCCCGGCCAGTTGTATCGCTCAAGCAGGCTCAAAGCATCGTGTCCGATGGTCTGGATGTCCTTTCCTGTTCGCTTGTTGTGCTTGCGCAAAAAGTGCAAGGCCAGAAGCGAGACATCACCAATGCGGATTCGCAAAGGCGGCAAATCGATGCTGATAACGTTCAATCGATAGAACAAATCCTCCCGAAAGAGACCTTCCTTCGTGGCCCGCTCAAGATTCAGGTTGCTGGCGGCAATAACGCGTACGTCCACTCTACGAATTTCGTTGGATCCCACCCGCTTCATCTCGCCTTCCTGCAGCACACGCAACAACTTGACCTGGGTGGACGACGGCACTTCTCCAATCTCGTCTAAGAAAATGGAGCCACCATCACAGACTTCGAAAAGGCCGCGTTTGGTATTTGTGGCGCCGGTGAAGGCACCTTTCTCGTGTCCGAACAATTCGCTTTCCAGCAAGGTGTCCGTCAAAGCAGCGCAATTGATGGCCACAAAGGGCCGCGCTTGACGAGGACTGCGATGATGGATGGCCTTGGCCACCAACTCCTTGCCTGTCCCGCTCTCCCCTTGAACCAACACGGTGGAGGACGAGTAGGCCACACCATCAATCATGTCAAAGACCTTCCGCATGGACGGGCTGGAACCGACCAGGCCTTCGAAGCTGTCTTGCACATCCAACAAACTTTCCAGCTCTCGGTTGCGCTGCAAAAGGCGCTTGTGCCTGGCTGCTTTCAAAACCGTCAAGGCCGCGGCATCGATATTAACGAAAGGCTTGGTCAAAAAGTCGTAAGCACCCCGCTTGACAGCCTCCACCGCCGTCTCGACCGTGGCGAAGGCGGTCATCATCACCACTTCGGTTTCAAAACTGCGTTCTTTGATGTCGCGCAAGAGATCAATGCCCGAGACCCCGGGAAGACGAATATCCAGGAGGGTGACATCCGGACGCCAAGCCTCCACCAGTTCCATCAACTCGGCGCCGTCGGACAAGGTTCGAATTTCGCAATGGTGTTCCTCCAAAATTCGCCGCCAGGCCTGCAACATGAAGGGCTCATCGTCGACAACGAGCACTTTCCAT
>JAFCZJ010000023.1 GCA_019314375.1 Deltaproteobacteria bacterium
CGAGTGCGTTATGGACAACGGTCAGTGCACCCAGGCCTTGGCCTCCGAGGGCCTTCCGCCCAGGCTGCGAGCCTTCGCGGATTTCATGTGGCAACGCAGTCCTTTCGACATCGGCGATGTCCAATACGTCGACGGTCTGAAGCAGTCGCCGGGGAGAGACCTGTCCGAGCCTTATTGGATGGCCCGATACTACGGCTTCATCACCGAAGGCGAAGGCAGTGTGCTCGCGTGGCGAGACCTGGGTGCCTGTCAATAGAAGACATGGCCAATAGAAGACATGAAATATTGCACTCATCTCAGGTGGACTGTTTGGCTGCTTTTGGGTTTTTTTCTTGCGGGATGTAGCGACAGCAAAACACCCAATCCCTTGGAGGAATTTTCGGGTGGCCATACGCGATTGGTCTGGTGGCAGAATTCGGGGGGCGATGCGTTTGATTTGATGGCGCTCGATAGCGGAACCGGCGAGGAGCGTGTGTTGCTGGAGGGTCTCACTGGACGTGGGTCGGACTACCCTCCTGGTTTGGCGCTCATCACCCACGACGGAGCGCGAGTCGTTTTCAGTGTTCACGATGAGCGCCTGGTGAAGGTGATGGACTGGGAGGGCGCGGGCCTTCGGGTCATCGCCTCGGGGTATCTGGCGGATATCTGGTATGATGAAAACCTGGATATCGAGTGGGCCTATGTTTTGAGCGTGCCGCGATTCGATCCCGTAGATCCTGTCATTCGGTACGATATCGACGATCCAGGACATAGAGAAACCGTCTGGAGCCATCAGGTGACCTGGGAGTTTCGGGTGTCCGGGGATGGGAAGAAGGCCGCCGTATCATGCCCCTGGCCTGACGTGGGCATGGCGGATTTGTCGGACGGAGAAACCTTGCAGCCATACGCTCCCGGTTGCTGGGCTGATGTGTCGCCTGATTCAAAACATCGATTCATACACTTCACCGACGGGAACCACAGAGAGATCCGCGCTTATGATGACCATGCGGAAAACCCGCGAAGCATAGAAATTGGAGATGTCCTCGGAAGACAGGGAGAGGGCTTGTTCATGCTCTGGACGAACCATCCACGTTTTTTGACTTTGTCGATGCCGTGGAAGGGCGAAGACTGCGATATGTATCTGATCCGCATGAACGAGGGTCTCACTGGCATCGAAGACTTCGTCGTGATTGGAGAAAACAACAACAGTCGCGACATCAGCGCTTCGGCTTGGATCGATCAGGAAGAGGCTTTCGATGTTGCCGTTTTGTCGTTTTCGGCTTCAGCGTCAAGCATCGTGGCGGGTGGCGGCACCAGGCTCTCATGGTCCACGAAAAATGCGGAGCTTGTGTCAATAGAACCCGGCATCGGACGAGTCGAGGAGCATGGTGAGCTTGCTGTCTCTCCCGCCGAAACGACAGCCTATGTTCTGACGGCCCAGGCCAAGTCGGGACCCGTCACGCGCCGCCTGATTGTTCATGTCTTGCCCTTGCGTGAGGCTGATGAGGTGGAGGGCCTGGTGCCTGGTTTGTCGGCCGAATACCATGCACTCACTGCGCCTGAAAAACTTCCGGATTTCTCTGTTCTGAGCCCCTTTCATCGAGGGCATGTGCCTCATCTGTTTTTTGAGCCCACCATGGGAAACTTTGCGACATCAGGAAGAAGCTACGATCTGGGCGCGGTCTTGTCCGGGTTTTTCCATGCACCGGTGGCTGGACTCTACACCTTCTACTTGCGGTCGGATGACGGTTCGCGACTCCTTGTTGGGGACGATGCGGTGGTGGATAACGACTTCCTTCATCCCTTTATTGAGAGATCGGGCTCGGTTGGACTTGGGGCGGGGTTGCATCCGATTCGACTGGAGTACTTTGACCAAGGGGGCGAAGCGGGACTGATTGTGGAATACGAGGGGCCGGATTTGCCGCGTCGGGTCGTTCCGGCTACTTCATTCTTCCGAACGCCGATGGAACCTGAGATGCAAATCGATTCTACTTCGCTTTCATTTTCTCGTGTCCTGAGTGGTGGCCATTCACCCGATCAGGTCCTTGAGGTGCATAATGGTGGCGATGGTATCTTGGCCCTGGTGCAGCATTCCGTGAGTTACCAGGAAGGGGATGTCGGATGGTTGGTAATATCTCCCGAGGGCGAAGGGAATGAACAGTCTTTGCGCCATGAAGTCCTTTCCGATTTGTTGATCGAGGGTCGCCATTCGGCCGTGGTGACTTTGTCATGCGAAAACGCAGTCGGGCAGTCTTTGGTTTATTCCGTGTCACTGACCGTCACGGAGCAATCCCTGGTCTTAGACAGCATTTTGGTCGACCCCGAAGAAAGCATCATTGAAGCTGGAGAATCCCTCGAACTGAGCGCCCGAGCCGTGGACCAGTTTGGAAGTCCTCTGGCAGCCACCATTGATTGGCATGTGGATGGCGGAGGCTTGATGGCCCCGAGTTCTTCCGGGGATGCGGTCTTCGCGCATGTCTCTCGTTTTTCGTCGGATGGAACTCTCGGGCAGGTTCAGATCAGCGCCAGTTCGGCTGGGCTGTCTGCTGCGTCCACGCTTCAGGTTGTCGATGGTCGGTTTCCCAGGATTACGATTTTCGAGCCGGTGATGGGCGACAGATGGGAGGCGGGATCGGTCCGCTACATCGGATGGGAGAGCAGGGGCGTGGATGGTGTCCGCATATACCTCTCGACGGATGGTGGCGAAAGCTGGACCTTGATCGCTCCCGTGGTGGATGTCGATGACGACGATTGGGGAAACTACGCTCTGCTTGTCCCCAATCATGCCTCGGACCAGTGCCTGATCCAGGTAGAAGGTTATTTTCAGGAGACTTCCGAGATCTCGGCGATGTTTTCTGTTTTTGAGTAGGCGCGCGATTGTCTGCGCCGGCCCCGTTTACTCTTGTGATTCGACCAGAAATTCCGCGAGGGCCCGGATGATTTTGTTTGGGATTTGATGTCCGCCTTCGAATTCTATCCAGGTAACGTCGTGTCCGTTTTCTTCGAGGGCCGTGACGAGTATTTGGGACTTGCCCATCCCGATGACGCGGTCTGAAGTGCCGTGGCTGACAAAGGCTCGAAGTGCGGCACGGTCTTCCAGGGGGCTGAGGTCCAGATCGCGGGCACCGCCTGATAAGGAGATCAGGCCGCCAATCTCTGCGCCTTCACCCTCGTCAAGCACCACATCCAGAGAAGTAATGGCCCCTTGGGAAAAGCCGCCGACGAAGATGTTTTCCGGAGAGACGCCATCGTCTTTGAGACCGCGCACCAATTTGAATACGATTTCTCGTGACTCGCTTTTCATTTCATCGAGGAGAATCTGCAACTCCTCTTTGGAGCTCGCGCGAACCTGTTTTTGCCAGGTTCTTCCCCTCATACTCACGGCGTATGGCCCGGCGGGCACGAGGAAGCAGAGGTTGGTGGATTGGGTTTGCTTGACGAGCTTTATAGCCAGGCCCCTTAAGTCATCCGCGGGTGCGCCGTGCCCATGCAGAAGGATGACCGACAAGACCCCGGGCGCGGGATCTGCGCCAATATGAAGAACCGGATCCCGCATCCACCACCAGGCGAGAAAGGCTGGAAAGAGGAGGAGTAAGAGGAATTTATACTTGGCTAACATCCGGCGCTCCTGTTCCAGGGAAAGTCAAAGAAGCGATTGGCTTGGGTGGGTCGAGAGAATAGATTTTGTCTACAACTTCTTGATGCGAAGGCAGTTTGCCGCGTACTGGCCGCGGCCGCCGGTCAGATCCAGATAGGTCTTGCAGAGTTCTTTGGCTTCTTTTCGGCCATCTGCTGATTCCAGGCTGATGTTGCCTGCCATCAGGCCGAAGGGCGGCGCGTAGCCGGAATCGATGGCCATTGCCTTTTTCAGGATGGCGGCAAATTCCTTGATGCGGTTTTTCTCGGCATAGATCATGGCCAAGGTGAAAGACGCCTCAGCCGCCTTGCGACGTTCGCCTACCGTCGCCAAGCCCGGCACCGCAAGCTCTAGTTGAGACTGGGCCAAGTCTTTGTCCTGCTTGGGTTGCTTCAAATAGACATGAGCCAGTTTTAGATGGCTGATGGCCTCGGTGTCGGAAAATTCACGACACTTGTTGTACCATTCCTTGGCCTTTGTAAAATTTTTCTCGCCAAAGTAGGCGTCGCCCACCAGCATAGAGCTACGACCACCCTCTACGTCCATGCCCTGAACCCGAAGAGCACGAGAGCGCGCGGATTCGTAGTCGCCCAGGGCCAGGTAGATAGCGGCTTCCTCTAAGATGAAGTCGGGGCGGCTGGAGTCCACCCGCACGGCGATTTTGATCTTCTTCAGGGCCTTTTTGTACTTGCGCTGGCTTCTGAGTTCCCGGGCCACCACGAAATGGAACATGGAATTGCTGCTCTCCTTTTTCAGGATGGCGTTCAATTCCTTGGTTCCGATGCTGCGAGTCTTGCGGACCCTGACCTTGATCACGGCTTTTAGGAAATTGGCGAATGCTTTTTCTTTGTCGGATGCGGTGGACGAAAGATTGGCATCGAAGCGCTGGACTTTTTTGGCTGCGTCCGTGGTGTAAACCGGCGACTCTCCCCAAAGCAAGGAAACCAAGGCGGCATTGAGTAGGCTGGGCACGTGTTGATTGTCGGTTTGCAGGCCCTTGCTGAAAAACTTGTTGGCTTCCATGTAAAGCGAACGGCGAATGGCGTAATCACCCAGACCCGCAAAGGCCCTGAGTTCACCTTGGCCCGCGCCTTTCATCAGCGCTTCCTTGGCTTCGCCCAGCTTGCCCTGTCGCAGAAAGACCCTGCCCAGGGTGGTGTTGAGCATGCCCGATTCGGGGTTGTCTTTCAGGGCACGTTCCAACATCTTGACGACTTCGGCGGTGGAGCCGCCTCCGTACAAACCATGTAAGGCCTGGGCGCTGGTGAGCATGGTGGAGTCTTGCCCATTGGCCACTGCCGTTCGCATGTGCTTGTCGCCTTTGGTCATCAGTTCAGGGGCCTCACCGTATTCGCCCACCAGTACCGCGGTGATGAAAGAGGCCCGGGACAAGGCTTCAGGCTGCTCTTTGTCCAGCTTGATGATGGCTTCGTAATCCGCCAATGCTTTTTTATAACCGGTGTATGAATCCTTGTTGAATTGAATTCTTCCGGCTTCAAGGTGTTTGTTGATCTCTTCTTGTTTCAAGCCGGCTTGCCAGGTGTAGATGATGTAGATGACCAGGGCCATCGCCAACACGCCGCCTAAGATAGCGGTCATCTTGAAGGCGTTACCCTTTTTGGGTGCTGCGTGTTCGGACTCCATCTCCTGGTACAAATCGGCGATGCGCTTTTTTTTAGGCCGCTTACGCGCCTTGGGTCGGGCTTGACGCGCCACCACGGGCATGGCCCGCTCGGTGGGGCGATTTTCAAGGTCCGGCTGGGCTTTGGCATGGGGTGCTTTTTTGCGCGGGTCGATGATTGTATCGTCGAAGTCGTAAGCAGCCTGGACGGCCTGCCCTACGGGAGGTGCCTGGACTTGCGGTTCCGGTTCGGGTTCCGGCTCGGCTCCGGCGGGAAGGTAGTCGATACCCACCTCATGCAGAGCCGCCCGGGCTTCGTCGTCTTCTGGGTTGGCGTCGACGGCTTTTTTTAGGTAGTCTACACCCTCGTCTTGTTGACCCAGCTTGATGCTGATCTTTCCCAGCATCCGAAAGGCTTCACCGTGCTGTGGGCTCATCTTCAGCAGGTTGTTTAGCTCGTTGATGGCTTTTTGGTGCTTGGCTTGGTCTGAATAGATGCGAGCCATAATGAGCCGGCCGGTTGGCAGCTCAGGATGTGCCTTAATCCCTTTTTTGCATACCACCATGGCCTCAACGAAGCGACCCATGTTGAGGTAGGCCTCAGCTAGTGGGATGAAGGCTTCAGAGGTTGGCTTGGTCGCAAACTCGTATTCCAGCTCTGCGAGATCCTGGCCGGAATCGTTGGGCATCTGCAATTCTCCACCTTGATTAATTAGTTTAACGCCCCACATACTCGCCTCATCACACAGTCATGACGGGCAATTGTGTTGCACAGGCTTATCGCAAGCCAGGCGGGGTGTCAACGGAAATTGATTCTGAAATTCGAGCCTTTTCCTGAGTTCAAGCGACTTGGCTCTTTTGCTTGCACTCGAAGAATGCCTGAGTAGAATGGGCTGGCTTCCTGGCTTGGATAGGTAGCTGAACTGGAGAATTGGAGAAATAGGCAAATGATCTTGGATCGCTTGACGAGTTTGAAGGAAATGATGAGACAACGGCGTGTCGGTTTTATGATGGACGAAGTCATGAGCGGCAGCCACCACTTCATCGACGGTGCCGGTCCGGATGGAGAGCACCCCTTGTCTTTCCATGTGACCTGGGGAAACCGGCATCTGGAAGACTGGCTGAATCCCTTTGGTCCCGGGTTTATGTCGAATTTTTTGGAGGGCACGGTGGACGTGGGAGGCCTGGTGCAGGGGGCTCACTGTCACGGCACCTTGGACCTGCGCTATTTTCAAGAGGGGGCGATTCGTTATATCTTTGATTTCAAAGATGGAAATGACAGGCCGCTTCGATACGTGGGCGAGAAAGTAGACATCCGGCCCTGGAATTTGCATCGCACCCACACCACCTGCTATGGCACCATTACGGATTTGCGCGAGAACCGAGATCTCTCCAAATCCATCGTTTATTTTAAGTTCAACACCTTGCCCGCTTTTTTGGGCAGCATTCGACTTGGATGACCTGTGAAAAACGGAAATACCCCTGACCTGGACGAAGGCACGGAAGAACCTGCCGCAACACCCGAACCCGACGATTTTGACGGTGGATTTGACACCCACGCTGTCGATCCAAATATAAAGCAGGGTTTGCTTGACTTGGGCTATGAAGCCTTGATGCCGGTGCAGGTGGCCTGCCTGGATGTACTGCGTACGGGCCGTTCTCTCTCCATTCGGTCCAAGACGGGCACGGGCAAAACGGCGGCCATCGGCATCCCTTTGCTGGAGGCCTTGGACATGAGCCTTCCCGGGCCCAACTTGCTGATCTTGGGCCCAACCCGGGAACTGGCGGGGCAGATCTGCGCCGAACTCTCAGCCATCGGTAAGCATCGCGGGCTGAAGGTCATGGCGGCCTATGGCGGTGCGCCCATCGGGGCCCAGAAGAAGGCCATCGCCGATGGCGTTCATGTGGTGGTGGGCACGCCGGGTAGGCTTTTGGACTTGATGCGTCAGAAGGTGCTCAAGTTGGAAAACATCCGCGCGGCGGTCCTGGATGAGGCCGACGAGATGTTGTCCATGGGATTCTTCGAGGACGTGACGACCCTTTTGGATAATTGCACTCAGTGCAAGCAGTACGTGTTGTTGTCGGCCAGCCTCAGTGAAGAAGTCGACGCCTTGATCGATCGATACGCCTCGGAACGGGAGCGCATTGACCTGTCGGTGGACAAGCTGAGCCTGGAGGGCATCGCCAATGTCTATTACAAGATCGGCGAGGACCTGCCTCATCACCATTATCTGTTACATGTCATGGCCGTGGAGAAACCGGAATCGGCCATTGTTTTCGTCAACACGCGCAAGGACGCCACCCTGGTGGCGAGTTACTTGGCCCGTGAAGGCATCAAGGCCGAGATGATCTCGGGCGAGCTGCCCCAGACCGAGCGTGAGCGGGTCATGGCGGCCATCCGCGCGGGCGAGTTGCGGGTGCTCGTGGCCACGGATCTTGCAGCCCGGGGCATCGACATCAGCGATCTGTCCCATGTCATCAACTACAACTTGCCGGAAGAGGCAGCCATCTATTTGCATCGCATCGGTCGTACCGGCCGTGTCGGCAAGAAAGGGACGGCGGTCAGCCTGGTCACGGGTCGGCGTCGACGCACCCTGGGTGAGTTGGAGCGTTCCTTCGGGATCAAGTTCGAAGAGCGGGAATTTCCTACGGCGGAACAGATGACGGCCAATCGCAACGAGAATCAGCTTGCGGACTTGTGGGAGAAGGCCGAGCCGGCCATTTGTGACGGCTACATGGCCCAAGCCAAGGCACTTTTGGAGCATGATGGCGCGCTTCAGATGGTGGCTTATTTGCTTAAGAGCCACGCCGACATGGTGCACGATCAGAAGCGCTCCAAAGAGAATCGGCCCAAGCATGATTTCCCCAGGCGTTCAAGTGGGGGTGGTGGCTCCGGTGGTGGTCGTCGCCCGAGTGGTGGTCGCCCGGGTGGTGGCAGTCGTTCCCGGGGACGCAAACGCTGAGTCGTTCTCGAAGTCCCCGTCATCCAAGCGTATTTTCCCTCTTTTCTCCCTTGAATTGAGCAGGCTTGGGGGCTAAGATGCCTGCGAAGATGGCTGTCTTGCTATCGAAATCTATTTGAGGAGGTTGGGCCATGCGGAAGATCTTGTCGGTGGTTTTTGTCCTTATTTTGGCCTCGGTGGGTTGCAATAAAGAAGAAAATAAAAAAGAAGGGGCTTCGGGCGAGCTTGCCGCCGCCGGCGCTTCCACGGCAGCCAAGGGGGGAGGCATGTTCGGGGCCTTTGATCCGGCGGCTGAACTCAAGGCTCTTAATGGCAAGTGGAAGGTTAAAGACAACGCATTCGGCAAGGAGCCTTCGCTCTGGGAGATCAGTGGCGCAAAAGTTAAGGTGACGCGTGGCGACAAGATCATCGAGGGTGAGTTGGAAATCAAGCACCCGGGTCAGTTGGCTCTGGTGGAGAAGTCGGCTGGTGGATCCTCCCGCACTTATTATGCATACGCTCGCTCGGCCGCCGACGTTTACATCGGCCTGGGTAAGGCCGGCGTGAAGGTGGGCGACACATACTATGTGGCCGCCGACGATGGCGTGGTGATCAAGAGCAAGGACAAATGCCAGTTTCTAAAGAAGAAAATGTTTGGCGGCTTCGAAGGCAAGGCCGTGGATGTCAAGTGCGAGATCAAGGAGGAGGGAGGCAAACAGCTGTTGAGTTACGAGACGCCCAAGCGGTTCAAGGAAGGCGAAATGAACCAGGGCAAGGTGCAGGTGCTTGGTGAGGCCCTCTTGAACGAACAAATGATGGGACACAAGGCCGAAAAGGCCCCGTGAGCCAAGGAGAAAAAACCATGAAATTGCGTCTGACCTTGTTGATCGCTTTGTTGTCCCTGGTGGGCTGGGCTTGCCAGCAGCCTTCCGCTCCGGCTGATGCGCCGGCGGGCAAAGAACAACCGGCCAAAGAGGCAAAGCAAGCCAAGGCCGATGACGGAGCCAAACCTGTGGACCTGGACAAAGAAGAAGCCCACGAGCATGGCGAAGATCATGGCGATGTCGCCAAACTGGCGGCCAAGGCCGCGAAGGCTTCGGGGCCCCTGGATGTCAAGCTGGGCCAGCCTTTGAAAACAACCCAGGTTGTGGCCGTGTTGGACTTGATGAAGGACCCTTCGGCCTATGAGGGAAAGACCGTTCGAATCGAGGGCAAGGTCACCGACATGTGCTATCACAGCCGTAGCTGGTTTGGGGTGGCGAGTCCGGACGGAAAAAGGGTAATCCGGCTTATCGCCGCGCCCCGTTTTCAGGTGCCCAAAGGAGCCATCGGCGCCAAGGCCATGGTCGAGGGCAAGGTTAAAGTCAGCACTTTGGACCCCAAGGAGCTTGACCATTACAAAAAAGCCCATAAGTTTATCTCGGAAGAAGAACTCAAGTCCGGCGGTCCGATCCGTCAGGCTGTGATCATCGCAAGCGGAGCCGAATTCAAGCGCTGATACATGTCGGCGGCAGTCAAGGAGCACCCGTCCCAGGATGTCAGATTGGCCAAAGACGGGCACTGGAGAGATGAACTTTTTTGCACTGAAGGAGAACAAAATGAATTGGAAAATGATCATCGGCGGCGGCATCGCGGCTTTGGGCGGCCTGTGGATTTCGGCCTGTGCCACCACGGACAAAGCCCTTATTGAACAATACGCCAGCGTTACCCCAACGCGTTATGAAGGAGCGGTGGCGGTGGTTTTGAGCGAGAAAGAGACCGGCAAGGTGGGGCCGGAGGGCAAGACCCTCGTGACCGAGGGTTTTCGGCGCATTAAAATCATGAACCGCAAGGCATTGGACTGCGGAGGAAATGCCACCAACTGCCGTATGCAGCGTTGGATGTGCTACAACGAGACCTGGGACAAGGTCGAAGAACTCAAAGCCCGTCTTATCACCCCCGAGGGCAAGGTCTTCGAGGTCAAGCGGGACGACATGGTGGATCGCACTTTCACCACCTGGGCCGTGCCCGACCAGGATCAGCGTTGCTATGTTTGGCAGGTAAAGGGTGCCCAGCCCGGTGCCATCATCGAAGAGCAATGGAAAATCAGCACCTCCTCCATCATGGGGGTGGGCGGTTTTTGGTTCCAGGATCGAGATCCGGTCCTGGAGGCCAGTTACACCCTGGATGCCCCGGCCGACTACGAGTACAAGTGGAAGGTTTACAATCTGGACATCAAGCCCACGGAAGTTAAAAAAGACAACCGGATCGTGCGCACCTGGACGGCCAAACAGATTCCGGCCATGTACCCGGAAGACGGCATGGTGGCACCCGATGACGTGGCCGCCAAGTTGGTTATTGCCAACCCCAAGATACAGGCCTTTATCGACGGGGCCAAAGACGAAGAGACCAAGAAGCGATGTAACATCAGGACATGGGAAGACCTGGGGGCTTGTTGGGGTGGTCTGATCAAGGAAACGCAAAAAGTGACACCGGCGGTCATGGACGTCGTGAAGAAAATTGCCGAGACGGCCAAGACCGAGACGGACAAGGTCAAAGCGGTCTGGAAGTACATGAATGAGAACGTTCGATACGTTGGGCTGGAGCGGGGCCTGGCCGGCTTCGTGCCTTTGTCGGCCCATGTGGTTTGTTCAAAGAAGTACGGCGATTGCAAGGCCGTGGCCAGTCTGATCTCGGTGATGTGTCGTGAGCTGGGCTTGAAAGCCGACCCGATCCTCATCGGCACCCGACCGCAGTTGGGCGACGTGGACAAGGACATGCCCGGGCCTTTCTACTTCAATCACTCCATCGCCAGGGTGGAGGCTGACGGCAAAGTATACTGGCTGGACGCCACCCAACGGGACATCGCATTTGATACCACCTCCGCGCGTAATCAGGGGGTACATGTGGTCGTGGCACGGCCTGGTGCGCCTTTCATGGATTTCATTCCCGTGCAGGGCCCCGAGACCAACCGCTTCGATCTCAAGGTGGTTTTTGAGCCCAAGGCCGACGGCAGCATGAGCATGCAAGCTGACATCACCACCACGGGCAACCTCGCTGCGGGATACCGTGCACGAGCAAATGAATACACCCCGGAAAAGTGGGCCAAGTTCATCGAGCGGGAGCTTTTGGAGGACTATCCCAAGGCCTCTTTGACTGCTCAGAGTTTCAAGGGCAAAGAAGACAACAACGCGCCTTTCCAGATGGAGATGAAGGCCGAGCTGGCGCGGGCTCTGCAGCCCACGGGTCGGGGCGTGAGCTTCGAGCTGAAGAGTCTTTTTCCCACTGAGTATTTGCAAAACTACTTCAAGATGCCCAAGCGCAAGTATGCCGTTGATCTATACCGGCTGGAGAGCCGGCAGGCCCGCTTTGAGGTCAAGATCCCCGAAGGGATGGTGCCGGCCGGCTTGCCCAAGAACCTCATGTTCGAAGACGACTGGGTCAAGGTCGAGCGCCTGACCCAGATCGAAGACGACAAGGTCGTGTCGATCTATAGCTGGTCTTACAAGCAGCTTAAGATCCCCGTTGATAAATACAAGCAGGTTCGGGAGAGCTTCCGCAAGGCCATGGACGCGGGGCAAATCGTTTTGATTTTCGAACCACCCGAGAAGAAAGAATCAAGTAGTTGAGCAGATGAGTACTTGATCCAAGTACTTTGCCAATCCATTGAATTCATTTTTTCATGATTGAGAGGTCCTTATGCGACATGCGGCAGCCGTGACCCTGTCCGGCCTAATGCTTCTTTCCCTTTGGGGCTGCGCCACCACCGGTGCCTCCACAAGCTCCGCCGGCCTGGTGGTCGTGCCTGATGATGTGGCAACGGCCACCGTGCCCAAGGACATGCAAGGCAAGCACAACGCCGTGGTGCTTTACGACATCGGTTACGTGCATTACGATCCCATGGACATCGGCTCTACATACTACCCGTCCTATGTTTACAGTCGATTCACCAAGGTCAAGCTCTTGACCCGGGCGGCCACCGAGGGCGGTCACTGGGGCACCATCATGCTTCGCCATCTGGATGAATTGAAGAAGATGGATGCATGGGTGGAAAAAAAGGACGGCAGCAAGGTCGTCTTGAAGGAGACCGACTTCGTCAAGACCATCCTCATCAAGGACGCCATCCCGGGATACACCCCGCCTCTCAATTATTACGAGACCACGGTGATCTTCCCCGGTTTGGACCCGGGCGACACCATCGGCTACCACTACACTTCCCGGGGCCGAGAACTGACCTGGAATTTCAATCACATGGACGCCCCCACGCTCTACTCCAAGTTTATGGTGGCGCGGCCCCCCCGCAGGGCCGAGATTCAGCCGGTCATCTTCAACCGGCATGATCTGAAAATAGAAAAAAGCGAGACCAAAGGCATGATCGCGGGCATGAGCGGCTTCACAGGTATCAAGCGACAGGCCACTTATGACATCTGGACCGCCCGTAACGTGCCGCCCGTGACCTTTGAGCCCGGCATGCCGCCCATGGTGGACGTGGCCAGTCGAGTGAGGGTTTGGCAGGGCTTCAGGCGTTGGGATTGGAATACCATGGGGACGAGCTACTCCAAGTGGTTCTTCCACTACGGCCGACGCCCGTCATTGGCCAAGGAGCTGGCAGAAAAGGCCACCGCCGGCCTGGAGGGCAGCCGCGAAAAAGCCAAGGCCATCCATGATTGGGTCAAGGCCAATTTGAACATTCAGGACGTGGATACCCTGACCTGGGTACCTCGCCAATTCGAGATCACCACCTTAAACATCAAGAAAATTTTGGAGGAAAAGAACGCTTCCCCCGAGAAGGCGGCCAACCTGATGTGGTTGATGATGAAAGAGTCGGGCATTGACGCCACCGTGGTGCTGGCCATCGACAACATGAATCCGCCAGTAGAGGAAGGACTGCCTTATCTGTATCAGTTTACTCATCCCCTGCTGGTTTTGAGTGACGGCACCTGGATCGACACCACCAACCGCATGTGTCCATTCGGTCAGATTCCCTGGACATTCGAAGGCAAGAAGGGCCTGTGGCTCAAGGGCAAGACCGTGGCCTTCAAGGACATCCCAGAGAGCAGCCAGGCGGACAACAAGCGCAAGATCGATGTCAAAGCCGAGATCGATATCGACGGCAACGTTACGGCCAAGCTTGAGATGAGTTTGCATGGTCAAATGGCTTTGGCTTTTCGTATGCTGATGGGCCCCATGACGCCCAAGGAGCGCGATGATCTGATGCGTAAGCTCATCACCGGCGCCGTGGCGAAGGCGGAGATTGAAGAGTACACCTTGCAAAACATGGACAAGCCCTCCGAGCCATTGAAGATGAATGTGAGCTACAAGGTGCTCAACCATGCTCAGGTGCTCAGGGACAAGATGGTTTTCAAGCTGGGGGCTTTTTTGCATGATCTCTTAGGTCCCGCGTTGCGGAACCGACGAGGCTGGCCTGTTTACATCGTGCCCAAGCCCACCACCGAGATTCGTTCCAATCAGGTGCGCTTCCCATTCAAGCGTCTGGAAGAAAACGACGTATTCATCAAGTTCCCTCCTGGTTTCAGAATGCAGGCGGCCCCCAAGGGCTTCCGTACGCGTGAGTTGGCTTCGGGCACGGCCATGGGTGTGCAGAATTCATACGGCTCGGCAGACGGCCTGTCCATGCAGATCATCCGCAGGCAGTCGATCAACGAGACCCTGGTCACGGACAAGGGCTATGAGCAGCTTCGCAAGATGATCGTTCGCCTCATCGAGCAGAAGGAAACGTTGATCACTTTAGAAATCCCCAAGTGAGCTTGTCTCGATGACCGCATGCACGTACACGCGATTGATTCTTCGGAACTGAATTCTCTTCAGTAGGTAAAGCTCAAATCCAAGAGCAGACTGATGCCCTGCTGGCGCAGGCGGGGATCGGGCACGTCTTCGCCTGTCGGATGGCAGTAACGCCAATCCAAGAGGTTCCGCACACCGGCTGCGTATTTGAGATGCCATTCTTCCACCGAGCCCGAGAGGGTCAGGTCCCAGAGCAAAATGGGATCCAGGCGGTCGCCGTTTCGGTCCAAGCGCCCCGCCTCGAAGATCAGACGGCTGGCCAGGCGTAGATAGCGGCCCACGATGGGCAGCACGAGTTTGGCGCCGGCCAAATGCTCGGGCGAGTTGGCGGGTTCCTGGTCGTCTGTGATGTCGCCCACCCGGGTGCGCTGGTAAGAGTACTGCACCGCGACCAGCCAGCCGCGACGGAATTCCTTGCGCAGTTCCAGTTCACCGCCCAGGGTCCAGACCAACTCGTCTAAGTTTCGGTAGATTAGTGGATCACTTTCGACGCCTTCTCCAATTTGTTCGATGAGATCGGAGATGCGGTTGAGAAAGAGCGTGGCCGTCAGCCAGAAACTGGCCGGCAGCTTGCGTGTGTATTCAAGCTCGCCGGTGATGATGCGCTCCGGATTGATGTCGGGGCTTTGGATTTGGGTGATGCCGCCATCCCAATAGGTCATCTCGTAGAGCGAAGGGGCCCGGAAGGCGCTGCCGCCCAGGATTTTGACCGTGTCGTTTTCGCTGGGGCGCAAGATGATGCCCAGGCGCGGGTTGAGGGAGTAGAGAAAGCGATCTTCCGGGTCGCCCGCCTCATTGGCCAGATCTTTGATATTCCAGCCGTCGAATCGTCCGCCGGCGGAAATGCTGAGCCATTTGAGCAGGGCCCAGTCCGCCACCAGGTAGCCGGAGAAGGACTGGAAGGGGTGGACTTCGTCGTAGTAGGGTTCGGTCTCGCCGTCATCCATGCCCAAACCAGGCGAGTTGAAATGCCATTCGAAGGATCCACCGGCCGTCAGGCGCAGGCCGTAGCCCGGTGTGAGCACGCCGCGGAGTTCCAGGCCCGCCCAGTCGCCCCGGTAGTATTCCCGAGAGACCCAGAGGTCGCCCTCGTCTTCATAAGGGAAGGCACCGTCGTAGTCATAGTGGTCATAGTACAGGCGGCTCAAGAGTTGGAGGCTGTCACCGAAGCGCGGTTCATAGCGCAGCTCGACGAAGGAACGGCGATCGTGGCTGTGGGTTTCGTCATGACCAAAAATGGTTTCGAAGGAGCCGGTGGGAACATGCTTGCGTCTTTGATTGTAGTACCACTGCAAGGTGAGTTCCCGCCAGTTGAGTTTGCCCATGCTGGTGGCCGTGTTGAAGCCGCCCACGTTTCGGGCCACGCCGTCGGGTGCCTCGACGCTGTCGAAATAAGTCGGCGAGAAAAAATCAAAATCATTACCGAGCAGACCCCCGCCGCTGACCCAGTAGGAAAAGTCCTTGCCGATTTTGCCGCTGTTGCCGGCAAAGGCACGGAGTGTGCCCGGACCCACCGTCGACAAGCCGGCCATGTTCATGCGGGGCGCGTAGCCCGTGGGGCTGACCATGTTGATCACGCCGAAGAAGGCACCGGTACCGTAGAGGGCCGAGCCGGGGCCACGGACGAGCTCGATGCGCTCGATGGCGTTCAAGTCGCTCATCAGGTCGTAGCCCACATAGGATGACCCGATCCAGTCGTCATTGAGGGTGTGACCGTCCAGCTGCACCAGGACGCGGTTGCCATATTGCCCAAAGGGAGAGAAGCCACGCACGCCCACGGTTTTGTAAGTCAAGTCGTCTGTCGGGTAGGTGCCGCGCATGCCCGACAGGGCGTCGGTGGCGTTGGTGTAGGCGAAGGCTTCCATCTCCGTTCGCGTAACGAGGGAAACGGAGGCCGGCGCGTCGCGAACGCTTTCGACAAAGCGTGAGGCCGCGGATACGTCTTCGACGATTTCCATGCAGGCTTGAACCATGATTTGTTTTTCGGGTTCCACTTGGACTGTTTTTCGGTAGGGGCGAAAGCCGTTTTGTTGGACTTCCACCAGGTGCTCGCCCACCGAAAGCTTGTCGAAGACCGCGGGGGTAAAGCCTGCGGCCTGGCCATCGATGAGGATCAAGGCGTCCCGTTCATCGGCTTGTACCAGGAGTTTGCCCGTCTTGGGTTGCAGTTCGATTTTCAGTGGGCTTTTTTTGTTGGCTTTGATCTCAATCGTGATTTCAAAGGGCTCGTAGCCTTCCTGGTCTACCTGCACTCGATGGGGCCCGGGAGCCAGAAGCACCGAGGCCGGCAGCTTGAGGTTCTTGGCGCCGAGGGGGTCTTCCACCCGCACTCGGGCTCCCTTTGGCGTACCCGAGAGGCTCAAGGTGCCCACGATGCGGTCAAGATCGGCATCCAGCGTGGCCTGCTTGCCCAGGGTGAGCGTTTGTTTTTCACGTACCACCGGGACATGGCCGGGCTTCTCTAAGATGATGCGGTGGTCGCCGGGCTTCAGGGCCAATACGGTGGGCGTAAGCCCATAGCCGCCCAGATCCTTGCGTTTGACGTAGATGGTGGCCCCAGGCGGGGTGGTGTTGATTTTCAGTAGACCCACATGGGGGCGAACGCGATTCAGCGCCTTTTTTAAGGCTTTGCGTTCGCGCTTCGCCATGTCGGGTTGCTCGAAGGCGTGGTAGTAACGAAAGGCCGCCGCATATTGTTTGAGCTGTTCATAGCAGCGGGCGATGTTGAACATGACGTTGCGGTTGGGGGCGAGACGATTGGAGGCGAAGTAGTGGGAGAGCGCCTTTCGGTAGTTTCGTTTTCGGTAGGCCTGGTTGCCCAAATTGAACTGCACATCGGCTTCATCGGCGGAACTTGAAATCTGGCCTCGACTGTCGTCTTGGGTCTGCGCCTGGCTCGTTTCGACGCCCGAGACGGACAGCAGCCACAGGCTCACCAAGCACCCCACGGTCAAAATTCGCTTCATGTTGGTCCCTATCGTTCCAGCTTGATGTCCAAATCGCCGTCGGAATCCGGCCGAGGCTTGGGTTTGGGCTTGGGTTTGGGCTTCGGCTTGGGCCTCGGCTTCGGCTTGGGCTCAGGCTCAGGCGAAGTCCCAGGTTCTGCTTTGGGTTGGGGCGAAGTCCCAGGTTTTACCTGGGGCGAAGTCCCAAGTTTGGGTTGGGGCGAAGTCCCAAGCAAAACTTGGGGCTTGAGCAAATCAGCTTGGGTGTCGACTGAGGGTTCGGGTTTGTCTTCTCCCATGAAGGTCGTGACCACAAACCATCCGCTGGCGGCAAGCACCAACACCAGAAGGCCGATGACCGCCCAAGCGAGCCAGTTTGGTTTGCCCGTGTTTTGAGCTCCATAAGCGCGGCGGCCGGCCAAGAGATTTTTGGTGTTGGCCCCCGTGCCGATGGTCAGGTCCTCGAGTTGCATGTCCATTTCGTAGGACCCGGTGCGTTCCAATTTGGGTGCCGTCTCGTCATTGACGCCTGGCATGCCCGAGATGCTGCGTTTGATCTCGGTGATCTTCTTTCGGTCCACATCCATGTCGCCCGTGAAGACCATTTTCATGTATGCGGAAAGGTGGGCCGAGGTGGCCATGAGCCCCGTGTCCTGCATGAGCTTTTCGATGGCCAGGCGCATGCTGCGCGCATCCTTGAATCGTTTGTTCCTGTCTTTTTGCAAGGCCTTGAGCACCAGCTTTTCTACCTGGCGGGGAACGCTCGGATCGATACGGGTGGGTGGCGGCACCACGGAGCGAATGACGGCGTCCAGGGTGGCCAGCTCGCTGTCGCGCTTGAAGAGGCGACGGCCTGTGAGCAATTCGTACATGACCACGCCGAGGGCGAAGATGTCGGAGCGGCCGTCCAAGTCCGCAGCGGACTGTATCTGCTCAGGCGACATGTAGGCGCATTTTCCCTTAAGCACACCCGACTGTGTTTTGCTCGCGCCGCTCATGGCTCGGGCGATGCCGAAGTCGACGATTTTCACCGTTCCGTCGAAAGTGACGAGGACGTTTTGCGGACTGATGTCTCGATGCACGATGCCCGCCGGTTTGCCGTCCGGATCTTTCCATTGATGCGCGTAGTACAGGCCTTCGCAGGTTTGGGCAGCCAATTGCAGGACCAAGTTCAAGGGAATGTGTTGGCCCAGGGAATAGTGCATGATGAGGAGGTTGCGCAGATCCTGCCCATGCACGTACTCCATGGCGATGTAGTAGGTCTCATCCACCTGGCCGAGGTCGAAGGTCTGGGCGATGTTCGGGTGGGTCAGGTTGGCGGCGATCCGGCCTTCGTCCAGGAACATCTGCACAAGGCCGGGTTCGTCAATGTAGATTTCCAGGATGGTTTTGACGACCACCTGCTTCGAAAACCCGGAAATTCCCTTGCGTTCGGCAAGCCAAATCTCGCCCATGCCCCCACGAGCCAGTCGTTTTTGCAGGGTGTAGTCGCCGAACTTCTGACCTGTATCCAAAGCCGCCATGTACCTGTCCGCCAGCCAATATAGGCCCATTTTCTAGGGCCTCTAGGGTGCGCAGTGTTTCGGTATCGCAAAGCGTAACATCGGCTATTGCCCTTGGCAAATCAGATGGATCTGCGTCGGGAGACCAGCCAAAGGCCTAAAAGCCAGAGCCAGGCTGCGTCTTTTGCGCCGGCCCCCTGGCATCCGCAGTCACCCGAGACCGTTCCGTCTGAGTCCTGGGATGCGCCACCATCTCCGATCGATGCGTCCGTGGTCCCCGCATCGATCCCCGCGTCTTCCATCCCCCCGTCGGGGGAGACTTGAGGGCTCTGTTCCACGGCGCCCAAATCAGGTAGTCCGTCGGGAACACGTTCTAATGAATCGTTGATGCCTGGGATGAGCAGACCCTGATCCCGCAGGCCATGTCCTTCGGCCAGACTGTAATCCCCTTGGGTCGGGCCGGTGAATTCGGGGAGCAGGTCAAAGCCGTATTGCTCTAAACCCGTGGCGGCGGTGAAATCCGCCAGGCTGTCGTAACGTTGGTTTTCCCACTTGATGACGGGGCCCGAGTCGCTCCGATCGGTGAACAAGTTGTCGTAGTCCATGTCCACAGCGCCCAAGAAACCCGTGCCGCCATATTCGATGACGTAGCGCCTGGCCGACCAAATGTTGTTTTTACTCGTGAAAGGACCGAAAGGCAGGGACGGCTCCATGGCCTGGGCGCTTTCGCTGTCGGCTGCCGGCAGCGCCGTGTTGTGGTAGGCCAGGATGGGACCGGAGGAGCCGTTGTTGAGTTTCAAAGCATGAGCCCGGTAGTCGACGATGAGGTTGGCCAGCAACCAGGTGGGGCCACGCTGGATGGGCGCCAAGGAGATGGCGTTATGTACCTCGAAGATTCGGTTGTCGAAGAACTTGACGTTGACGCAGGCTCCTTCCGGCTCCAGGGCGTCGTCGCCGATGTGGTGCATTTCATTGTCGTAGACGTCCGTGTTCCGAGCCGTTTGTGGATCCGGCGTGTCGGAGAACTCGCCGGTGTAAATGCCGTTGAATGGACCATCGATGAAGTTGCGTCGGATCACGTTGCCCGGCCCCCCGGTGACCGAGATGCCCGAGGCCTCACAAGTGTGAGCCTTGCAGGAGGACCAGGGCCAGGTCCAGACGCTGCTGTCTTCGATGCGACAGTTTTCCACCCGATTGAAGGACGAAGAGCGGCGAATGCGTACCCCTGTGTTCATGTTGTGGATGTGGCAGTCTTGAACCCAAATGTGATGACTCTCGCGGATGTCCACACCGAAACCGTTGTACTCTCCGTTGCCGTAGTGACGCATCTCGAAGCCCTTGATGACCACATGTTGCCGGCCATCCAGCAAGAAGCCGCCGGGCAGAATGGCTGCGTGAATGGGTCGACCATTGGGATTCGAGCCGTCGGGCAGGCGCAGGAATAGTCGCAAGGCCTGGTCGTCGACGAAGAAACCGCCGGCCAGGATGTCGGTCTGGCCCGATTGTCCGCCGTTCGCCGCCTGGAGATCAGCCAGGCTTTGGTAGTCGTAGATGCGCTCTCCGCCAATCGATAAATACCAGCAGGCCTGGTCGAAACCCGTGCTGTAAATATTCGCCCCTTCGTCCTGCCATGTTGTTTGGCCCTCGGCCAAGGTAGCGTCGCTGCCGTCCAAAATAGCGCCCGGCTCCGCGATGAAGAAGACGGGGTTGTCGGCCTGTCCTGAATGCTCCACCTGCAGGTGTTCCCTGTAGATACCCGGCCCCACATGCACGGTGGTGCCGGCGGTGGCCTCTTGTGCGGCTCGGTTGATGCTGGCGAAGGGCTCGGCTTGACTGCCCGGATTGTCGTCATCACCGCTTGTCGACGAGACGTAAATCTCGATGGGTGTCGTGGGTTCGGTGGGTGCGTCCGGGTGGGTGGAGATATTAATCTCCATTTGTGGCCCTGGGCTTGCGTTGTCGGGATCCTGCAGGCTGATCCGCAGCCGATAACCGTGGGCCGCCTGCAAGAAGAACAAGGCACCTGCGAAATGGCTGTCGTCCTGTCGGAGGAGGGGGTGGGCCGGGTGCCAGGCCCCATCCGTGTCTTGGATCTCCAATTGGGCCGTGGCGTTCTCGTTGTCGTCGCCGTTGATGTCCAGTTCCACCACGGCGGTCTCGATGCTGCCTACGGCGCGGACCTCAACGATGCTTGATGCGTTTTGGGCCAGGACGGGGTTTGGCAGCATCAAGAATACGACCAAGCAAGCGGAGGAAAAACAGATGGTTTTCATGGTTTGATGGCCTCCATCCAAACGACAATGTCTTCGATGACTTGCGGATCCACATGACCCGGTATCATGTACTCGGCGGGCAGGCTTTTGCCGTTTCCCGGCATGAAAAGATGATTGAGCGAGGCGTAAGTCTTGAAGGTGATGCGTTTCTGTTTGGACAGGCCTTGCTTCCAGCCGGAGAAATCCTTCATGGTGACTTGATAGTCTCGTTTTCCTTGCAGGATGAGCAAGGGCTGGGAAAGTTTGGCCGCTGTGCCTACCGGGTCCATGCCGCGCAGGTCCAAGGCGTAGGCCACCGACATATTGTAGGGCAGGGGTCCGTCTGGTTTGGCTTCGCTCAGCTTGGGATGCTGGTAGCGTTTGATTTGGGTTTGCAGCATGTCCAGGTGGGTTTGTTCTTTGTCGTCGATTGTTCCATCCGAGCTGAAAAGGTAGCGGTGTTGCTGCAAGAGCAGTTCGCCAAAGGGGCGAGTGGTGCCGGCCAGTACGATGCCGCCCGCTACATGACCCTTGGGTGCTTCGGTCAGGATTTGCGGCAGGAGCATGCCCCCCAGGCTATGGCCCAAGATGAAGATTTTTTTGGGGTCCACCTGGTTTTGTTTGGCCATCAAGGCGGCTGCGGCCAGGGCATCATCTCGGCTCTCTTCTTTGGTGGTCAAGGTTGCGGCGTTCAGCTTTCGAGCATGGATTTTGGTGCGTTTGTCGTAACGCAAAACCGCCACGCCGCGGCTGGCCAGGCCCTCGGCCAAATCCCGAAAAGGCTTGTTGGGCCCCATGCTCTCATCCCGGTCGTTGGGTCCGGAGCCATGCACCAGGACCAGGCCGGGGTGGGGGCCTGTGGCTTTGGGCAGGCAAAGGGTGCCGGGCAGAATCCAAGGCGCTTGGCCCACCTGGACTTCTTTGCAAGTGAAGCGATTCACCTGAGCATAGGGTGCGGGTTTGTATCGCCTGTCTCCCTTGAGAAAAAACAGGCCGCCGATTTCCTGTTTGGGGTTGAAGACCACCTTGGTGCTTAGCATGCCCTTTTCAAAGCGGCAGGGCACAAAGACAATTTCCCAGGTGCCTTGGCGTTTTTTGCGGGGGGTCTCACGCTCGATGAATTTGCCCAGGGGGCCCGCGTGCTGGGCCCAGGCCATGGCCAGGGAGGCTTCGGGCAAGGCCTTTTGCATGGCTGCGTCAAAGTGGACCCGGGCCTTGTCAAAACGGCCAGCAGCCAGGTGCTCCACCAGGGCCTCAGCTCGTAGTTGCCTGGTTTTGGACGGATTTGTCGGGACTTCGTCCATTTTGGGTTTTGGGCTGTTGCTGGATTTGTCCTGCTCGCAGGCCAAGAAGACCAGGATTGAGAAGAAGGCCAAGAGGCATTTGGATTTTGGAATGGATTGGGTCATGGGGGCAAAGATAGCAGACGAAGTGGTTTCTGTGATCAAATTGTCACACATGTGAGGCTCAAGCCCGCTTTCCCTGGAATCCCTGTGGGGACGGAGTAGGTATAGGGCGTGGGAATTATAGAATATTTATGCATTTGTGGACTGGCACGGGCTTTGCTTAGTGAGGGTTACGATTTTCAATGGAGGTAAGGAATATGCGTTTGCAAAGTGGTGTCGTGACCTTGGTTTTGAGCCTGGGATTTCTGAGTTTGATGGCTGGCTGTGAGCCCGATGGCATTGAGGTGCAAGACAGCTTGGATTTTGATCTTTTCGGCCATGAATTGAATACTCCTTATGTGGAGGGGGCGGACATGAGCCTGTCCGTTTGGCGACAAGATGATGGCTCGGTTTCGGGCTGGAGTTTGCGAAGTGGTGATGGAGCGGTTTTTGAGATCAGCTCAGTCTGGGTGGATGACGGCGGAGAGACCTTGCGTGCACGCGCTGTCGCCCTGACTCCGGGATTGACCGAACTCACGGTATTGGACGCCAAGGGACGCACACGGGCCGTGCGCAGCGTTCGGGTCGAGCGGCCCGATTCCATACAGATGCTCCCGGCCGGTCTTTCGCGGGTCCGGCCTGAGTTGGCCCCGCGATTGGATCTTTCCGATTCCATCAGTGTGCTCTCCGGGGGCGCGGCCACTTTTGAGGTGGCGTATTTTAAAGACGAGGAGCGCCTTTTTGGCAACGGCGTACTTGACTTCGGCGAGGACCCGCCCGTACAGGCAAACAACGAACTCACATATCTCTTTCGAGATCGGGAGTGGTTGGTGGTCGAGCCCCTGGATGCAGGTGTGTTTTCCTTGCCCTTGCTGGTCAACGGTCAGGTCTTGGGTCATATGCAGGTGCGTTCGGTGGATGAGAGCGCCATCGACAGCATCGAGATCGTGGCTGAGGAAATTGAAGGCGCGGATGAGGGCGAGATGTTCTATTTGCTGGCTCGGGCCTTTGATGCCACAGGCGTGGAAATTTTCGGCATTGCCTTCGACTGGGAGATTGAGGGGGAAGAGCAGGCAGGCACAGGAGATCTGTATCACTATGCCTACAGCGAAGGGGCCTGGGTAGACGTGAGCGCCAACGCGGGAGATGCCTTCGACACGGTGGGCGTACAAATGGATGGCGGCTACGTCACCAGTTCCAACAACCTGGGCTGCGCTACCGCCCCGGGTGCAAGCGCCGGGCTGGGTCTTTTGGCCATGCTGGGCCTGGCCGTCCTCCGTCTGCGGAGGTGCTAGCGTTTCTCGATCAGGCAGCAGGCCGCTTAGGCCGTCAGGTTCATCGGCAGGACATAATAGAGCAAGCAGAAAAAATGGCAGACGCTGCCCGCCAGGACGAAAAGATGCCAGATGGCGTGGTTGAAGGGCAGCTTTTTCCAGGCGTAGAAAACCACCCCACCTGTGTAGAAAAGGCCGCCCGCGCCAAGCCAGATCAAGCCCCCCGTGGGCATGGTGTCGAGGAGGGGTTTGATGGCAACGACGGCCAACCAGCCCGTGCCGATGTAAGACCCGATGGTCAGCCAGCGATAGCGGTCCATGAAGTAGACTTCGAAGAAAATACCGGCGATGGAGAAACTCCAGATCAGGCCGAACATGGTCCAGCCCCAGCCGGGGCTCAAGGTCACCAGGCAGATGGGTGTGTAGGTACCGGCGATGAGCAGGAAGATGGCCGCGTGGTCGAAGGTGCGAAAGAGGCGCTTCAGTCGCTCAGAGCGGATGGCGTGATAAAAAGTCGAGGCCAGATACAGAAGAAGCAGGCAAGTTCCGTAGACACTGAAACTGACCACGCGCCAAACATCGCCTTCCTGTCCCGAAAAAGTCACCAAGATGGCCAAGGCCGCCACGGCCAGGGCGGCACCGATGCCGTGGGTAAATGCATTGGCCAGTTCCTCGCCCCGGGTGTAACGGGCCAGGGTTTTCTCAGATGTCGCGGCGTCGGTCATGGGGCTTTTGTCTTTTCTATTATTTTTTGGTGCGGGTCTTGATGATGAATTCCACCCGCCGGTTGCTTGTTCGACCTTCTTCGGTGCGATTGCTGGCGATGGGGCGCTCTTCGCCGTAGCCCACGGCTTTCAATCGCGCGGCCTTGACCCCCATTTTGATAAGAGCCAAGCGAACCGAATCGGCCCGTTCCTGGGTCATGCGCTTGTTGTATCCCCCGGAGCCTCGGGAATCCGTATGCACGCCGACCTCGACCAGGGTGAGATTCAAATGGGTTTCCAAGGTGGCGGCCACGCTGGCCAGCAACACCCGGGATTCGGGCAAGAGCTCAGCCGTGCGGCTTTTGAACAGAAGGGGCTTGCAAACGATTTGATGGCCTTTGATGGGCAGGACCTGGGCTTGAGTGTTTTCCTTGGGTTTTTGGTCGTCCGCCGCCGAGGGCAAAACCAGCAACAAAGTGCAGACTAAGATACCGAGTCGGATAAAGAGCATTGAGGTCACCAAGGCCTTTCCACAAAGACAATATTGGATCGTTTTTGAGTGGGTTCGCCGGCCCCATCGCCATCCGGGCCCGTGGCTGTTCTCATATAGAAACCACTGTCAGGGTCGGATAGGCTTCGATAGTACAAGAACCATCTGTCGAGTCCTTCGTCGTAGAAAACCACATAGGGACCGACGTCGTCGGTGAAAAGACTGGTGGCTGACGGCGTGTGTGCGGTGACTGGGCCCAGTTGACCGGAGGGCAGAATCTCTCGAGATTCTTTGTTGTAGACGCTATACCAGCCGTCGACGGTGTTGCTTCCCCGGATGGTGAAAAGTTTCTTCTTGCCGTTTACTTTGACGACGCTTCCGCCGCCGATGGTGTCACTGTTTATCAATCCTTCATAAGAACCATTGGCCGACAAACCCAGGCCCCATGTGATGGCGTGTCCTTTGGCGACATAATACAGTTGGATAGCACCTGTGCTGTCTGTCGTGACGCCGATGGGGAACAGCTCGTCGCCATAGCCCCAGATGGTGGAATCAGAGAAACTCATGAACAAGGTGTCGTCGGTGAAGGTGAATCCATCCGAGGACTTCCGCATGCGTGCATTGGCGTTGACGCCACCCGAGCTGCCCACGATGTGCACGATGTCGGAATAGTAGAGCTGTATTTCATTGTCGACGACGACCGCGGCGCAGGAGAACACACCTTCTTCGTTGTCTCGTGGCGCTACGTACTCAATCAATGGATTGCCGGCGTATTTCGAAAAATGGACCCCATCGCTGCTTGTCGCCACGCCCAGTGAACGATAAGCAGGCCCGTCGTCCGGGTTGTTGAGATCTCCGCTCGAGTTGAGATCGCTGTTGTCTCGATCTCCGCTCGCGCCAATATAATAGAGGAAGTACGTGCCGTTGAACTTCACCATGCATGAAGGAGAAAAGGCCCCGGTCAGTCGGTGGTCCCATGCACCTTCTTCTCCCGGGCTGAAAACAAGCAAGCTTTCGCCTTCATTCGGGTAGCCTGCATCTTGGCCGGCGTCTATTCCCTGGTCACCGTTCGCGTCCTGACCGGCGTCTATTTCCAGATCCCCATTCGCGTCCAGGCCGGCATCCGTTTCCGAATCACCGCCCGGGTCGCCGCCAGCGTCAAGGCCTGCGTCGATTTCCGCATCGGTTCCCGCGTCGGTTCCAAAAGGCTGCCCGTCTTCACCGCAGCCCGCGGCGACCCAAACCAGGACGAACAGCGAGCAGAACAGAATGCCGAATTGCGGAAGGCAGATGTGTTTCATGTCCAGGATCCCTTTATAATCCTATGTTCCAATTGCTGCATGTCAGAAGTTTGTCCGAAAAACACCCAATTTTCAAGCGGGGTGTCCATTGTGAAAAGGTCAAACCCAGTCGAACACATGATTAGGGAATGGCGTTAAACATGTCTTGCTGGACTTGCTTCATCTTTTCCAGAATGCTTTCGGCCAGGGATTCTGCAGTTTGGAGCTTGGCCCTGCGGGCTTTGATGACGTTCCAGAAATGCTTGCGGTATTCGGTCGGAATCTTATGCCCGCTGGCCTTATACATTTCAAGCTCCCGCTTGGCGTTTTCCAGGCAGGCCAGGTGCCACCACTGGGCAGCCTGAAGATTGCGCAATGTTGCAAGCTTGTTCTGGAGGGATTGTTGAAGGGGATTTTCGGTCTCCAGGGAGATGTCGATGTTTTTTGGGCTGTTGTCGATGATTAGGAACCCGTCGCTATGATCGGGGCATATGGGCGGATTTTGACCCTTGGTGCTTGATTCGGTTCCGGAGATGGGGACCAGATACAGCGCCTTCTTTACCTGTGGCAAAAGGAGTTCGGCTTTCATGTTGAGGGATGCCGTTTCCTTGACGGAGGGCTTGGCTCGGTCGAGCAGCCAAAGTGGTGATGTTGTTTTGTCGGCGGTAGTCTGGATTTGAATCGGAAATTTGTTGTTGGCCAGAAGCGCATCGGTTTTGTTGTCACCTGTTTCCACAAATACGAGTTTGCCCTCGGATTGGCCCGCGGAGAGGCCATCATGGGCCCGGATGACGACGAGGGCAGTCATGACTTCCATGGGTTTGAGCTTGAGGTCCCAGGTGGTGGTGGTTTCATCCAGAGAACATGTGTTTATGCCTTCGAGTGCGAACACAAGCCGTCCCTCGTAGGCGGTCTTGCCCAGGTTGGCCAGATAAATCCTCAGCGCGCCCACATCGCCGGAATGCAGTTTGGGCGCGCCTTGTTTTTCCAGGGCCAGCAAGGCGGGGTCCGGGCCCTTGGTGGCACCCACCGGTTTCCATGTCTTGCGAAGCATCTCCATTTTTTTCTGCTGAAGTTGGCGGTGAGACAGCTTGCCCATGGCACCCTGCATGCCCAGCCACAAGATGGAAGCTTCGCTGGCACGGCTTCTGGCCAGATCGCCCATGTCCAGCAAGAGGGTCTCCATCAGACGACCGTCGCGTTTGCCCTCCAATCCCTTTTCCAATACGGCTTCAAGAAATGGGAGGGCTGCGCCCTTGCCTGCAGCGATATAGACCGCTCTGGCAAGCGACACCGACTCGTCGAGACCTCGGCCTGAGGTCCGGGCCATGTTGAAGGATCGCCAGGTTGCGGAAGCTGCTGCCCTGCGATCTTGTCGGCTCAGGCTCTCTAAGCCGTAGCTGCCCAAATGATGGCGAAAGCTTTCCTCTAGCTTGGCCCTGTCCTTCTCGGTGCCTTGCTTCTGTGCGCGGGAGGCGAGGAATTGGTTCAGGGTTTCACCCTGGGCCGTGGATGCAGTCAAGAGCAAGAGGCATGTCGCGGTGAGAAGGAAGGGGATTCGTATCATCGTCGGGCTCCAGAAGCTTGTGGATCAGTCATCGGTATGAAGCTGGTGTCCACACCATGTGCAGATCTCGTCGGTCACGCCCGGCACGTCTTTGATCTTTGCATGGCAATTGGGACATTCGACGAGCTTGGCCTTGCCGCCTTTCTTGACGGAAAAGTGGGCGATGAGTTCCAGGGCGGCCCGATGCTTGTCATCGACTTTGTTCATGTGCAAGAAGTCTTTGAACACGGGGTCCTCCAGGTCGATGGATTGTCCCAGCGCCAGCTTGGACACCATGTAGACCATGGTTTTTTCCAGATCCATGAAGTTGATCTTCAATTCTCTGAGGGCTTGCAGGTTGTCTGTGATTTGCTCAGACTGTAGTTGTTCCCATCGATACCTGAAATAGGATCCATGGCCATGGTAAGTCATGGGATACTCCTCTTGTTTGGGGTTAGGGCTAGTTTGCCCAGGGCCATTCCACAAAAACAATATTGGATCGTTCACTGACGTTGATGTGCGCGCTACCTCGAATCAGGCCGCTGACCATGAGGCCGATGCATTCCCCCTGTGCGGGGGTCGCCGCAAGTTCAATGCCCAGGGCGTACTTCGTCGTTTGGTTGGTCAGCATCCAGTCCCAGGTATGTCCGTGCCAGTTGAAATTGTCATTTTCGTCTCGGAAAAAGATCCAGGGGTTTGCGACAGAGTTGTCGACTGGGAACCACTCGGTTCCATCACGCTTGTCGTAGTCGAATATGACGGCGGGGGCATTTAAGGCAACATCGCTGAAAGTGGCCGAACTCAAGACGCATGTTTCGGCCCAGTCGGCAATTTCGCTTTCATCCGGAAACTTGTAGGTTACGTCATGCAGGGAAAAGGTTTCCGTGCCCAGGCAACCGTTCTGAACAGGGTCGCCGCCCCCATCGCTTTCTTGGCCGGCGTCTAATTCCAGATCGCCGTTCGCGTCCTGGCCGGCATCTGTTTGCTGATCTCCATTCGCGTCCTGGCCGGCATCCGTTTCCGGATCCCCGCCCGGGTCGCCGCCAGCATCCTGGCCGGCGTCGATCCCCGCATCCTCACCGAATTGTCTTGCAGACTCTCCGCAGGACCACACAAGCAATCCAGTGACCAAGAGGAAAACAAATGCCCGTGGCTTCATCATCCGCCTCCGTTTGTTGAGTGCCAAGTATAGGGCACCTGGAACGATTTTTTCAATCCAGGTCTTTCGGTTGAGGCAGCGCTTTCTTGATCGGCAAGAATCGAAACACCAACCAGGAGCAAAGGGCTGCCATGGCGATGCCGGCGATTGTGTCTATCCAATAATGCTGCTTGGTCGTGTGTACGGTCAAGATGATGCCGACAGCGGTTGCCGTGGGCAGCCAGCGCCAAGGATTGCGTTCCCGCCACAGGGTCGAAGCAGACAGCACGGCCAAAGCCACATGGGATGAAGGGAAGGTATTGTTGGGCGGATCGATGGTCCAGAACCAGCGGATGGCTTCGGCTGTGAAACCCGTGCCTTGCCAGTCCAAGGGTCGCGGGTAAGTCGAGGGCAAAATCATGTAGATGATGGAGTTAAAGACCTGGGCCAGCATGATGGCACCCACGGTGCGCAGGTAGATGCGATCGTCTTTGGCGCAGACGATTGCGATGAAAATGCCGAAGAGATAGCCGGGGAAGTAAATCCACCAGGTCCAGGGAATGAAGGGGATGGCCTGATCCAAGGCCGTCATGAGGTCGTGGTGGCGGTTTTCGGTTATCGCAGAGATGGGCATGTAGAGCAGGGACACCCAGCCCACGGTGGCCAGACCGATGGCCAGTTTGGCCGCCATCCAGAAAACGCCGTGCTTGATGTATTCTCTTTTTATCCACCCAAACAAAGAGGACCTCGTTGTGTTTTTCTTGAGGTGTCAGTTTTCGACGATGGGCTTGGCGCTTGTCAAGGTGATTAGGCTGATCTCGTTGTGGCTGCCCAGGCGCATGGGCGGGCCCCAGGTCCATGTGCCCTGATTGACGTAAACCTGGGTGCGGCTGTCGGGTATCCGGTGCAAACCCTTGAGATAGGGCTGCTGTAAGCGCACCAGGCAGGAAAAGGGCCAGATCTGTCCGCCGTGGGTGTGGCCGCTGAGCACCAGGCCCACGTCAAGTTTTGCCGCCTGCAGGCCTGCGCGGGGCTGATGGGCCAACAGGATGACCTCGCGGTCCGGATCTCGACCTTTCAAGGCGCCATCCAGGTTCGCGCCGTGACCTTCGGCCATGCCTTCTGCGTTGTGGTCGTCGATGCCCGCCATGTCGAAAACGGCGCCATTCCTTCGGATCTCCACCCGTTCGTTGCGCAGGACCCGCATGCCCAACTTTTCGAGCTCGGGCATCCACTCGGGCGCACCGCTGTAATATTCGTGGTTGCCGGTGACGAAGTAGACCCCCAAGGGCGCTTTGAGTTTGGCCAGGCCCTTGAGCTCCCCGGCCAGGCGCTCGGGCGGCCCGTCCATCAAGTCGCCGGTGATCACGATGATGTCGGCGTTTAATGCGTTGACCTTGTCCGCCAGGTCGTCGATCCAGTCTCCGGCCCGGGTCAGACCCACATGCAGATCCGATATCTGGGCAATGGTCAGTCCATCGAAGGATGTCGGCAGCCTGTCGAGGTGGATTTCAATGCGGTCCACCTGTTCGCTGCGGGCACCAAGACAAACCGATGTGACGGACAGTCCCAGGGCGATGAGGGCCACGCCAATCGCCAGCAAGCGTTTGAACATGAGACTTTGGATGAAGCCATCGGTCAGTGCCGCTTGCCCGCTGATTTTTCCGGCCACCCAGGCCATGCCCCGCAAGGTGTCGACCGCGCCCAGGAAGAACAAGAAATAGAGCATGGTGCCCATCCAGACGTAGGGCAGCCAGACAAGATACTGGGTGATGGAGAAGGGGGCCCAACGACTGATGGTCATGGCCATGGGGAGGGAGGCGGCGAATGCCACGAGGGTCCAGGTCAGGATGAAGCGCCAGGGCGTTGACAGGGCGGGATCCCGCACCAGGCGTATCCAAAGGTAATAGTGGATGAGAGCAAGCAAAGTGCTGCCGACGACGATCCACAAAAAGAAAAACATGAAGCGCATCTATTGGGTCCTCCGGGCTGCCCCGAGCAATAGACCCACTATGGCCCGCGGTGGGTCCTTTGCCAAGAGCATCGTGAATATTTACAGTGACATATATACAGTGACAACGCCTTCTGCTTGACAGGCTTGAGCCAATTCGGCCAAGCTCGGGCAGGTCTTTGTTTCAAATGGAGGATTCCATGGATAAGCGTTTCTTGGTGATGCTGTTGTCTGTTTTGTTTGCCGCGTGTGCGGGTGCTGAAGCCTCCGACGATGATCTGTGGGGAGGCAAGGAGGAGCAGGACGACACCATCGCCTATGAAAAACAACTTAAGCAAGATCGAATACGTGAACGGCAGCAGATGTCTCAGATCGCCGAGTTGGCCGCGGCTAAGCGGGAGGGACGCTTGCGGTCCGAAGAGGATGTGGCTGCGAGCATGGGTTCGGCCGAACCGCCTTCGCATGACGTTCTCCCTTGTCAGGAGAATCCCGGGCCTGCCTACAGATGCACCTGCAGCAGCGGCGAAAAGCCGGTCTGGGTGGCCAAGGCCAAGGGGCCGGCCTGGAAAGACGGTGGTTCTTTCCTGGCTGTTGCGGCTGTGAAGGGCAGGAAGAGCTCAATCATGGCAGCGAGCGCGGCCGTCAACCGGGCCACCTCCA
Organism: Deltaproteobacteria bacterium; assembly: GCA_019314375.1. Taxonomy (GTDB): domain Bacteria; phylum Myxococcota; class B64-G9; order B64-G9; family B64-G9; genus JAFCZJ01. The sequence goes on from JAFCZJ010000023.1 coordinate 31,091, forward strand.
AGATTCAGGCATTGCGACTGGGCGTTAAGACTGACGCCAATGGTTATCCGGTCAAACCCATCTCGGGCCAATTATGGGGAGTGGAGTCTTTGGGCGTGTATGTTTCTCCCGATGGCACGGTTGTGGCTTGGGCCAGGTCCCGCGCTGATCCTTTGCGGCTCGAACCGGCTTTGCTCAAGGCCAAATGTCCCGAGTTGGACAAGGCTATCTATCGCTGTGACTGCAAGGAGGGGCGCAGACCCAACTGGCTTTCTCGCGGTCTCTGGCGCGCGGAAGATGGCTTTGTCTATGCTGTCGGCCAGGCACCGGCCAGCGGAGATCACACGGAACAAAGGGCCTTGACGAGAGCACATGCTCAACTGGGCCGTTTTGTGAGTGGCTTTTTTCTTGAAGCAAGCTCAAGAAAGCCCAAGGGAGGCCTCATCCGCGGCAGGACCGTAAGTCATTTGCAAACCGACAAGGTGCAGTTCGTGGCCAAGCAGGCATTGCCCAAGGGCGGGATGGCTGTACTATTGCGGCTTTGGGTAGGCAAGTGATCGAAAAAATCTAGCACCGTGTCGCAAGGCGACACGGCATAAGACGTTCTAGCTCTTGGCTAGATTGCGCCTTCTTGAGAACGTCTAACTCGGATCCGTCACGCGACCCATGAACAAGATGCTGCCGGTGGGGATGTCCCGAATCATGTAGATGAAGGGCCGGTCCGCGGTGAAAGTCACGGGCTCAGGGGGGGCGGCGTTGCCGCACATGACGACCGCGGTGGCTGCCGCCGCTTCGGTGCCGGCTTCGTTGACGGCGATGAAGGCCTTGTGGATCACCTCGCCGATGTACAGAAAAATTTGCCCGTCCATGCCGGAGAAGTCCGCGTCTCCGGCGAAAGCACCAGGCATGCCCAGGTCGCTCAGGATCTGAGCAAGCTTCATGCTGGGGGTGGTGAAGGTCCAGCGGGGCAGGCTGAGATTCACCAGGGCCGGTTGCAGATCATCCAAGAGACCGTTGATGCGCTCTAAGCTCATGGAGGATTCGAAGGCTGAGAACTGGCCTTGAGCCGGAAGCATGATGACCATGGAGAGTTCTTCACCGTCGTAGGGAAGCTCGACGACCTGCACTTCTTCGTCGGTCGTGTAGGGGAAGTCTGAATCCTGGTGCATGGTGGGTACTTGTACTTCTGCCCCGGCAAGTGTCGTGAATGCAGCGTCGAGGGTGTACTCTTCTTCGAAGGGCGTGTTCCAGGCCGCGTTAAAGTAAATGGCGTTGACCAGCACCAGGCGGGTCATGTCGCTGAGGGTGCCTGGCGGGATGAGATCCTGGATGCGATCTTCTGTCTTTTCTTCCACCCAGTCGTTGATCACTTCGCCGCAGGCGTCCGGATCATAGGTGAAGTCCATCAGCCGCAGGCCGGCTCCATAGTTTACGGCCAGCACGTCCAAAAAGTCATCCAGGAAGGGATGGCCCACTTGGCCCCAGATGGAGTTGACCACGTTCAGGCGAAAGGGCTCTTCGTCGGCACCCTCGGCACCTTCTCCGCGGCTGCTTAGTTCCAGATCCACGTAGTTCAGGGCCGGATGCAGATCAGCCTGGGGCAGGTTGAAATGTAAGGCACCGGCTATCTCGGCTTCGGTGTCGTTGCGCGCGCCGCCCCAGGTCATGGCGAGCGCCACGGAGATGCTATAGGGCGAAAAGAAAACGTTCTCATCCCCTTCGGCAAGAAGAGCGTACATGTCGAGCGCAAACCGGCTGTTGCCATCCACCAGGGTTTCCAAGTTTTCCGGCGAGGTGTCAGGAGCCACGATGCGCTGTTTTTCAGAGCGAAGGTCGGTCCCCGGGTCGATGGGGTCCTTGGATGTACCGCAGGCCAAAAGGCCAAAAGCTGCCATCAAGCTTACAAACCATGCAAATCGCTGTGACTTCATCTCATCCTCCATCAAGGGTTGGGTTGACATGCCGGAATAGAGCAAAGATCGTACCACGCCCCGAGAGACCAATTTATGAAGCAATAACAAGACCCTGCCCTTTTGCCACCAGCGCGATGCCAATGGAAAGTCCCTCACAGACTCAGAAATCTGAGCAGGGGGACGTTGTTGCGTTATTCTCAGTATTCCCTTCTCCAGGAGGTTGGCTCGAGGGGTTTGGATTGTTTGAATTGAGGCTTCTGCTGTCGCATGATGCCTGACATGGAATCGGGACCCACAAAGGCCGACTTGCTTTCCTTGTCTCCTGAGGAATTGGCCGACTTGCTGGAAGGCAGTGGTCGGGCCAAGCAGGTCTGGGTTTTGCTGCGGCAGGGCAAGGACCCCATCGGTTCTGAGGGTCTGGGGAAAAAGGCTCGCGCTCTGTTTGTTGAGCGTTGCAGGTTGGAGATCCCCAAGGTCCGGCGACGGCAACAAGGGGCTTGCGGCACGAGCAAATTCTTGCTGGAACTTTCCGACGGACTTCTCATCGAGAGCGTGTTTATCCCCGGCCCAGCACGCAACACGCTGTGTGTGTCTACTCAGGTGGGTTGTGCTCGGGCTTGTGCCTTCTGTGCCACCGGGACCATGGGCCTGCTGCGTCAATTGAGCGCCGGAGAAATCGTGGCCCAGGTGCATTGGGTCGAAAGAGAGCTGGCCGACCAGGGCCGGGGTCCCGTCAGCAATCTGGTCTTCATGGGCATGGGCGAGCCCTTGGATAATTTTGAAGCCGTGGAAAAGTCCATCACCATTTTGAGTCATCCTTTGACCTATGGCATGGCGTCACGGCGGATGACTTTGTCCACGATCGGACCTTCCCCCGAAGCCATCGCTCGCTGCGCTGGATTGCCCATCAATCTGGCCTGGTCCCTGCACGCGGCCGACGACACCCTGCGCGCCCAGTTGATACCAAAACTTCGATACACCAACATCGAGATCAGAGACGCCTTCGCAAAAGTTCTCGCTGGTCGGCGCTCGAGTTTGTTTGTGGAGATGGCCCTGATGGACGGCGTTAACGATGGCCTGGAGCATGCGGATCAGCTCATGGCCCTATTTTCCGACATGAGAGATCGGGTGCGCACCAACCTGCTGCCGATGAATCCCGGGCCGGGGGACTTTCAACCCAGCCCCCCTGAGCGAGTCGAAGCCTTCAGAAAGCATCTGCAGGACCATGGTTATTTCTGCGAGACCCGCAAGGCCAGGGGCCGGGACATCCAGGCCGCTTGCGGGCAGCTGGCCATTCGGCCCGAAAGCCCATGAGCGAAAAGTAATTGGGGCGAGTTCTGAAGGTCAGGCTTCGGCTTCCTGCTTCGATTGGGCGGCCCACTTGCAGCCGAATTGCTCGACGAGCAAGTTGTCCAACTTGTCCGCCTGGGCGGCGATGGAAAACAATTCATGCCCGATGCGATCGCGCTGTTCCGGGTTCACCAGATCGGCCAGGTGCGCCCGATAGGACAAGTAGATGACATCGCCCGTCATGGTGAAGCGGTAAGGCGAGACGGCATCGTTTAGCAGGTACTTGTACAACTCCACAAGGTTCTTGCGTGGCAGTTTCGCCAAGGGTGATGTCGCGAAGAGGAAGTCGTTGCGGTAGACAAAGATGCGGATCTGGGCACTGCCGGCATAGAACTCCCAGAACATGGGCATGCCTTTGCGGGACATGACAGGATCCATGTCGTGTTTTTTGAACTGGTCTTCGACGAATTGCTCGGTGGAGTTCAAGGGCCTCTCTTGAAAGTAGGCCTCGACGGCGATTTTGGCGCCGCAGTTGTCGCAGTATTCGGCGGCATCCGCGAGCAGGCCCGAACAGTCCGGGCAGCGCACATTGTAACCGTCGGATACCTCGTCTTCTTTAAACATGTCCAACTCTTCAAGGAGGTACTCGACCGGCAGGGCAAAGCCGATATTTTGTGCATCCCGGTAAACTTGGGTGTTCATGCCGACGATCTCACCGGCTTGGTTGACCAAGGGACCGCCGGAGTTGCCTGGGTTCAGGGGCGCGTCGGTTTGGATGTACTTCATCTCCTGGTCTACGTGCTCGGGGGATGAAACTGTGCCCTCGGTGATGGTGAAGGGGAGATCGTAGGGATAGCCCAATGCAAAGACCCGTTCTTGTTGGGTCACCTTGGCTTGGCTGAATTGTATCGAGGGCAGGTCCAGGGCATGGGGCAGGACCACCAGCGCGATGTCTCTCTTCGGGTTGGTGACCAAGACCTGGCCCGAAAGTTTTTCTCCATTGGGTAAATGGACGGCGACCTTGCGCTCACCGCGCACCACGTGCCAGTTCGTGATGACGATTCCCTGGTTTTTCAAGTAAGTGCCCGAACCATTGCCCAGGCCGGTGACGATTTTAACAACTGCGTTTTTGATGCCTTCGATGGTTTCCATGGTCAGTCTCCTTGTCGTCCATCAAGAGGCAAATGCCGGATCCATGATTTTTTGGAAGCTGGTCCAGCACAGCTCGGATGCTTCTTTCCATGTTTTGTTGCTGCAAGCTTCCATGGTTCTCTGGAGCTCTTCTTCGAGCTTGGTTGGGACAAAGAACTTGTAGAAGAGATCGTAGGCCCCATAGATATAGTTCACGGTCAGGCCCAGATGGTTGCTGCGTGCCTTGTCCTGGCCCGCCCAGTCGTAGCGACCCGCCAGGGCTTTCTGGCATCCCTCGATTTCGGAAGACATCTTTGCGTGAATGAAGAAAGTGGTTCGGTAAAAGTCCTTGAAGAATTTTTCTTTCTCGATGGATTTGAATTCTTTGAAGTCCTGGCGCAGGTTGGCCAGTACCTCTTCTGTTGGGCTACGCGACCAAAGCCAGGAGATGCTTTTTTCAAGCTTGCTGCGCAGGTAGCCTTGTGGGGCGAGGGAATAGTCGATCTTCATTAGGGCGTAGCCCAGGATGTCAACACACAAGCCGTTCCAGCGCTTCGCGACGAAGTATTCGTCGTAACCCATGGCCTCGTCCAGGATTTGGTGGAACTGGTTCCAGGCCTTCTCGAGCACGTCCTCGGGTAAGTAGGTGACTTGTTTTTCCCGCAAGGCCTCGGCGCCAAACTCCTCGATGAACTCGTCATCGTAGCTGTCCCCGTTGATGCATATTTCTCTGATGATCCCGTAGATCTTGAATGGCTCGGCCAAAGCCATGGGGCATGAATAGTGAAAGTAGAGCCCGTCGTCGGAAAGTTTTATTTGAGACAAGGTCAGCACGTTGGTGTTGATATCCAGGCTGCGGCGGAGAATAGGTGCAAGGCGATCGGCGGGCAGCTTGATGAAAGGCACCTTGATTTCGAACAGGTCGTCTTTGATGCTCATGTCCACAACCAGGGAACCATGGGGCAACTGCCATCGCTTGGGCTCGATTTCGCAGCCCTCGGCCATTTCACGGTTGACGTAGTTCATGAAGGTCCTGAAGGACGTCTCGTATTGCCCGTCTTCGAATTGTTTGGTCGAAGTCCGGTACAGGTCTCGGTCCAACTTGCTCTCATAGCGATTGACCGGGTCGATAAACGCTGGACATAAATCCATGAGGCCCTCCTGAATCTGTGTGCTGTTGATAAGAAACAGCAAAGCACAGGCTTCTTGATGGGCCAAGGATTTTGTTGAGACAGAAGCAGATTGACATACCAACGCGCTTCACTTCTTGAGAGAGAGTTCCTTCTTTTCCTGCTGGAGCGCGATCAATACTGGCAACATAAGACGGTCTTTGGCGCGGCCTGCTTGGGTCTTTATCTCGATGAGAGTATCGAGATCGATGACGCGCAGCCGCAGATCGCCGTCTGACATTACTACGGTATGGGGCAGAAGGTCTTCAAAGTCTCTGCCGTCGTGCAATTGACACAGAGGATCGAACGGCCCGAGCGCCGTGGCCAGGTTGAGTTGTCCCGCTCCCATGAGTTGCTCGGTGGTCGGGCGAAGCCTGCGACCGGCGGGATCACGGATCACGGCGTCGAGCTGTTCCAGCAGGGCCATGAGCCGGGCGACGTTTTCGGGTGTCCGTTGGTGGACGATATCGAGGTCCTGGGTGGTCACGGGTGCGCCATGCAGGACCGCCGCGGCACCCCCAACGACAATGAGCTCGATTCTTGCAGCGGCCAGCGCCTCCAGCAAGGCTTCAAGATCGGCGTGGCGAGGATACTCCTCCATCGAATCTCCCGAGAGCGCGGCTGGCGCGCGTGCAAGCTCGTAGACGCTCGCGAATGGAAAGACGCAGCCACCAGCGCAACAGGGAACGATCCACGTCCTTTACCGCTGCCGTAATGTCTGGATCGGCTGGTGGGCCCTGGCGCCGGTCTGTGGTGTCTCCTGCCTTCATTACTCAAAGTGTATCAGTACTCGACACGATTGGCCAGACCGTTTGGATGACGGGCCTGCAAGAAGCAGATTGACATACCCGCGCGAAGGCCGGACCATGTGCCATGTCTTCGATGGACCCAGGCCTTGCCAAGAAAGGGAATCAGAGCCATTGGCTCGAGCGGGTTTTGGCTTACCTGGCCCAGGCGGCTTTCGGCCGACCCTGGCTGACATTGGGTCTTTGTTTGCTTTTGACTATTCTGATGGGCTTCCCCGTGAGGTCTTTGGACTTGGATGCCGACATGACGGCTCTTTTGCCCAAGGACGCCGAGAGCGTAAAGAATTTAGACGGCGTGGCGGAGCGTTTCGGTGGCCTGGGTCATCTGGTCATCGTGGGCATGAACGCCGAGCCAGAGGCCCTCAGGCGGTTCGTCGATGATCTGGTCCCCCGACTGCAAAGCTTAGAAGACGTGCGATACGTGGACCACAAGAGCCCGGTGGATTTCTTCAGGGATCGGGCATTGTATTTCGCGGATTCTAAAGACTTGATCGAACTGGAGCAGCGCATCCGGGATCGCATCCGATGGGAAAAAAAGGATCGGAATCCTTTGTTTGTCTCTTTGGAGGAAACAAAGCCACCCAGCCTGGATTTTTCCGACCTGCGCGCCAGGATGGATGCACGGGCGGACATCGATCTTTTGTCGGTGGCTGAAGGGGAGGGCTATTTTCTTTACCCCAAGACTCGCCGGGTGCTCTTGATGGTCAAACCTTCATTCTTGGCCGCGGACATGGACCGTTCTCTGAAATTGATCGAGCAGGTCGAGGAGATCATCGGCGACATGGACCTGTCGGCCTACGGGCCCGACATGCAGGTGGGCCTGACCGGCCGATACAAGAAGCGGCCTGAATTGCAGGCTCACATGACGGCCAATCTGCAAAGGAGTTCCTATCTGGCCCTGGGGTTGATGTTGCTGGTGTTGGTTTTTCATTTCAGGCGCTTTGCCGCAGTGTTCTTGGTCATCTTTCCCCTGGCCTTGTCTCTGGTCTGGACCCTGGGGCTGGCGTCTCTTTGCTTCGGGCAGTTGAACATTTTGACCGGTTTGGTTGCCGCAATTCTTCTTGGACTGGGCATCGATCACGGCATTCATTTGCTGGGGCGTTATGAGTCCGAGCGGGGTCGAGTCGAGGCGGGCGAGGCGCTGGGCTTGACCTTCATGCACACCGGCCGAGCCGTCGTGGTGGCGGGTCTGACGACCCTGGCTGCCTTTGTGGCCATCAGCTTGTCGGATTTCCGAGCCTTTCATGAGTTTGGTCTGGTGGCCGCTTTTGGCATCAGTCTGGCTGTTTTTGCTTTCACCTTCGTGTTGCCCGCCATGCTGGGATTGGCCGAGGGTTTTGGATGGCGCCCTCGCAAACTGTCACTGGCCCAGTCAGGGTCGCCTCTCTTGTCGGCGGGCCCCGCTCGTCTCATTTTGTTTGCTCTGGTTTCGATCGTGTTGGCCGCTCCGTTTTTTTTCGTCACGGGGCTGCGGTTCGACTACGACTTCGGCAGCATGGAGGCGCCCAGTCTGCCGTCATACCGTCTGGACCGGGAAGTCAACGGACTGCTGGGGTTCTCCGAGGCGCCCCTGGTCGTGCTGGCCGATAACACTGAACAGGAAGAACGCGTGACTCAATCCCTGCGTGAGCGAAAGCGAGCTGCGGGAGCTGACTCGACCATCAAGTTGGTGCTTTCCGCATCTCGCCTGGTGCCCGCAGCGCAGGGCGAGAAGGCCGAGCTCTTAACTGATTTGCAGAGGACCCTGAAGAAAGTACGCAAGGATGGGCTTTCGCGGGAGATGCTGAGTGACTTGTCTCGTTTGGAGCAAATGGCTTCGGCCAGACCCTTTGGGCGCCAAGACCTGCCGCCTGAGGTGCTTCGGCAGTTTGGCCTGGGGGCAGAGGACCCGTCCAAGGGGGCCGTGCTCATCTATCCGGCCATCAGCACCAGGGACGGCAGGGCTGTGCGTCGTTTCGCCCGTGAGGTTTCCGACTTGCGATTGACCGACGGGGGGCAAGTGGCGGTGGCCGGCGAGGCCATGATTTTGGCCGAGTTGCTGGAACTTCTGATCGAGGAGGCCCCTCCGCTGGTTCTCTTGACCCTGGCTTTGGTCTTTCTGACGCTGTGGTTGCTTCTGGGCAGGCTGCGAGATGCTCTCTTGAGTCTGCTCCCCGCGGCCATTACCTTGGTCGCGGTTTGCGGTTTGCTTCCCTTGGCTCATGTCAAGGTGACTTATCTCAGCATTATTTTCTTCCTGGTGCTCCTCGGGATCTCCGTCGATGGTGGCGTGCATCTGGTGACTCGCCTGCGCGATAACCCGAATGACCCGGCCGCCTTCCTGGACTCGGGCCGGGCCGTTTCGGGCGCCATTCTGACTTCGGCGCTGGCCTTCGGTACTCTTTTTTTCGCTGATCACCAGGGTTTGTTCTCGGTGGCCCAGCTCATGATCATGGGCCTGATGGTGAACGTGCTCGCCTGCCTTGTGATCCTGCCCGGGATATTGAGGCGCGGAATAGTGGGGACGGGGACAGTCTCAGTCACTTAGTTTCTATTGGTCGGCCAGGCGGGCGAAGAGGTGCCAAGCGGCCCGGGCTTTGAGTATGCAGTTCAGGTTGGCCTCGGCGGGCAAGTCCGAATGGGCGCAGCCCGAGCATCCCTCGTAGCCGTCGACGTTTTCACCGGTGGTTAAAGAGGCGAGTTCGTTGTCCGGGTTGGCCTCGATCCACTCCACCGCCCAATTGCCGCCGTCGTAACTCAGATTGTCCCGCATGTTCTGGTCCCAGTAATAGTTGCCGTCGGGATCGTGGGCCTCGATGTCCGCGAAGTCGAAGAGCCAGCGTTTGTGCGTACTGCAGTGTGCCCGGATGAGTTCATTGTTGTAGTGGACGAGGTTTTCGGTGAGGTCTTCGCCTTGGCCCTCCGAGTGACCCGTCATGAATACAAATTTTACGCTCGGGTATTCGGCGATGAGAATTTCCATGTGGTCTACGTAGCGCTGAGCGTCGTGATCGTTGATCGAGCACCAGGACCAGATCACCACGTTGACGTGGCTGTTGTCCGGGTTGTCAAGCAAGGCTCGGGTGGCGGTCACCCAGGGCGTGACGCCGTTTTCGTCGATGACGTCTCCCTGGCTTAGATCGCCGCAGCCCGGGATGCCCAGGTCGTCCAAGTCCAGGCCACCGGAGTCCGAGCCGTCGTCATCCCAGGCATAGCGATCGTCGAAGGCCGGGAAATTCTCCAAGGCGTTCATGCCTGTGATGAGCTGGCTGCCGTGCGAAGTGTGCTGATAGACAACATGGAGCGTGGTTTTGGCCTTTTCGAGAGCCTCTGACGAAAGTTCTGCGAAGTCCATGTTGCTGTGGTCGATAAGCTTATTGGGCTCGCTGGGATCGTCTTGCTCGTTTGAGTCGCTACAGCTATTGGACAGCAGGGCCAGGCAGCCGAAGAGGCCGAAGATTACAAGAGCAGTTTTTAGTCGGAACATTTGTTGCCTCCAATGGGTCAGGGCAGTCTGGTGAAGGGGCTGCTTTCGATCTCTTGGCCGTCTCCATTCATATAGTGTACGACGTCGCCATAGGAAAACTCGTCGATCCAGATCAAGTGAACGTCGCCCACGGGCTCATCAAAATGGGCAAGATAGCCGCAGAACCATCCGTGATGGTTGAGAGACGAGCACAGGTCGAAAAAGTCCGTGACTTCTCGCGTTTCGCCGTCTCGCACCATCAGGGTCTTGACCAGCTCGAAGGGGGCACCGTTCGCCGGATCCATGATGCCTCGTTTGGTGAAAGAAAAAGTGTCGCCGTTGTCCACTTCGATGCTGCGTACTTCTTCTATCAGGTAGTCGAAGTTGCAGCTGATGAGTTGGATTTGCATCCATTCTTCGAGGAAGACGCCCGTGTAGTGAGCCTGCTCAAAGAGTGTGGGGTCGTCTAAGACCACGGTGGGCTGGCTGGCCACGCCATCTTCAATGGCGTACTCCACCATCAGTTCGATGCGCATCGTCCGCGCATCGGCTGCAAAGTCTTGGCTGTAAAGAAAGCGTTGCCAGGTGATCACGCCCTCTTCATCTTCCTCGATGCTTCGGAGAAAGGTGCCGGGTGCCTTGGCCGTGGCCGAGAAGCCAGGCCAGACCTCCAGGCCCGCGATGAGATCGGCTTCGATTTCGTCTTCTCCCTCGAGAAAGACAATGCGGCCCGGATTCAACGTGACGCGGGCCTTGCCCTCCCAGTTCATCCGTACGCTGTCGCCACCCCAGCCCCAGATGGTGCAAAGACCCGTGTTTTCCGGGATGACAAGTTCCAAGGCTCCTTCGGGCAGCGGGTTGCAGGCGTCGTTCGTGCAGCCGTAGTCACAGAAACTGTCGCTGTACTGTTCGTAGACGCAATCTCCGTCGACGCAGCTTCCGTCGGTCCAGGTACGCAAGTAGGTCTCGTCATGGCAGGCCGGAGCGGGGGGCTCATCACAAACGATCCCGGCGCAGGGATCCCCAACACAGGCGTCGTCTGCGCAGCCATTCTCACAAAAAGTATCGGCGTACTGGTCGTAGACGCAATCTCCATCGACGCAGTTGCCGTCAGTCCAGACGCGCAAGTTGTCTGCGTCATGGCAGGCCTGTGTGGGTGGGTCATCACAAACAATCTCAGCGCAGGGATCAGCCGCGCAGGCGTCGTCGGCGCAGCCGTGGTCGCATTCTTCGTCGGTGGCCGCGTAGCTGCAAAGGCCCGTCTCTTCGTCGCAAGTACCCGTGCCGTCGTAAACCAGGAGAGAATCTGCGTCCTTGCATGCATCGGCGGGCGGACTGTCGCAGATCACACCCTCACATGGGCCGGGGTCCTCGCCGCCGGATGAGCAGGCAAACAGTGCAAAGGACGCGAAGAGGAAAAGGGGAACGAACAGGGTCTCTATTTTTAGTCGCATACGCCACCCTCCTTGTTTGGAGGGCATGCTATCACATCCCAGGCCCACACATCATTGATAGCCCGTCATCAGCCCGCGTCATTCCCGAAAGTTTCTGTCGGGAATCCATCCGCGTCATTCCCGAAAGTTTCTGTCGGGAATCCATCCGCGTCATTCCCGAAAGTTTCTGTCGGGAATCCATCCGCGT
>JAFCZJ010000338.1 GCA_019314375.1 Deltaproteobacteria bacterium
GACGGCCACGGCACCCACCGTTTTGTTGAGCGACTCCCGCAGTTTTTCTACGCGGGGCGGCTTGCCCAGTTGGGAGGGGTGCCAAACCACTTCGGCCAAGGCCAGTTCTTGGCGCAGCTCTTCTGTCCAGGGCTTTTCGTGGGAGCCGCCCGCGATGACCAGGCGCTTTCCCGCCATGCGATCTCGAAGTTTCTTGATGCGTTGACCGAACAAGGCCTCGCCCAGGAGCTGCATGGAATCGATGGCGTTGATGGATTTTTCCAGGGACTGTTGCACTTTGGGCAGTCGATCGCTCTCGGGATGCGCCAAGGCCGAGCGTTCCAGCAGCCAGGTGGCCTCGTCCAGGTCTCCTCGCAGGCGGGCCGCCTCGGCCGCTTCGGCGAAAAGCCAGCCGGCCAGGCGCAGGGGGGCGGGTTGAGCGTTTTCCACCAGGTGGTCGGCCAAGGCCGTGCGGAGCTGCTCAAAGCCGCCGGGGTTCATTCGTGGTCGGGCTCGCTCCAGCATGGACTGGGCCCTGTCTAGTTGGCCGGCGTCGGCCAGACGCCTCAAGTGCCTGAGCAGGATTTCCGCCAGCGAGCGAGGGGCTTGTTCCTGTTCCAAACCCAGGTCGACCAGCAGCTCGTCGATGCGGGCATCGTGGAGGCCGTCATCCGCACTGCGTTCTTGTAAGGTTGCATAGGCGACTTCGGGTTTGTCCAGGTGGGTCTCGCGCAGGATGCGATGGGCGCTTAGTAGGCCGTCCGTGCTGCGGATGGCTGGCCAAATATACGCCCAGATGTCTGTCATGAAGCGCTCGGTGCCAAAATACGCCAGGGGCTCAAGCAAGGACAGGATGAGACCTTCGCCCTGTTGGGCCAGGCATTTGCCCATGGCCTGGGCCTGATCGCTGTTCAGCAGTTCCCAGGGAAGATGGTCCAAGGATTCCCTGAGCACCTCTGTGCCCGCAGCTGCGTGGCAGGCGGAAATGAAATAGGGTTGCCAATCTTCCGGGGCCAAGGCTTCGGCGCCCAGGTTGCGATAGCGCTCCGTGGCCTGATCGTGGCGGCCCAGTTTGTGTTCCAGCATGGCCAGTTCCCGGTTGAGTTCATCGTCGTCCGGGGCCAATTGCAGCATGAGTTCCAGTACGGCCGCGGCATGTTTCGGCAACTCCAGGGCTTTTTGTTTGTGCAGCAAGGCCAAAAGGCCCCGCAAGCCTTCCCTCACGGATTCACCGGCGACTTCTTCGCAAGTGAAAAGGCGTTGGATCTCAGAGCCGCTGGCGTGAACATCCAGCACGAGGCGGCTGGAGCGCTCGGAGTGAGGACGCACATGGACATTCAATCGGGCCGAACCCGGTACCAGGGGTCGAAAGCGCAGCACCACCTCGCCGTCGGCGGGGATTTTTTCGGGTGCCTGAAGCAGCTCCAGCTCGGTTCGGTCGAAGCCAAGCCCAAAAGAGCAGCGTGCGCGATTTTCGGCCTTGAGCTGAGGAGCATAGGCCAGGATATGATGCGTGTAGGTGCGCCCGGTGCTCAGGGCCGTGGGATCGGCGGGTCGGTCTGTGTCTTCGTCTTTCAGTCCGAGAGGCAAGAGAAAGACGCTGTCGGCGTAGTGCCTGGCGGAATCGCTGGCCAAAAGCCTGTCGATGGCGGCGCGCCATTTCTCAGGACGATTTTTTCGTCCGTCCGGCTCAGCAAATTCGAAGGGCGAGTCTGGTTGGATGGACGGGGTCGGTCTGAAAACCATAGCCGGTTTGTCGCAACATGCTGGTTGCTTTTTGGCCCAATCATCGAAGGCCTGGCAGTCCAAATCCACTTGGGCAAAGGCGGTCAGGCGCAAAGCGAACTCAATGCGCTCGCCTTCGTCGTGGACGGCCAGGATGCGGCCGTGGCGTACCGGAGCCCGGCGTTCATGCGGGCTGTCCGACAGCACGAAGAGGACAGGTAGCCCTTGCAGGTCCTGGCTGAGCAATTCGGCTTGCACGGCATTTCGCGGGTAATGAATGCGAAAATGCTCACCATCGTTGGCTTCCAGGATGCGCAGGTTTTCGCGCTGATATTCTCGAAAGCGGGAAGATTTGAAGAAGAGGATGTCCATGGCCAGAGTGTACGCCCAAGGGGGGGCGGAAGGGAAAGTCGCGGCCTGGTTTCAGATGCGCTCGAGTTGGAACTTGGATTCGGTGAGGAGGTGGCCCATGCCGCCCATGTTGACCTTGATGCTCATGACGCCTTGGACGCCGAGCAAGCGACCTTTTTTGACGTCGAAGCGGGTGTGGGCGTCGGTGTTCATTTCCATGCCGCCGGGTGTGGCCTGAGTGCCGCCGCCGGCACCGCCGCCCATGCCGGG
>JAFCZJ010000339.1 GCA_019314375.1 Deltaproteobacteria bacterium
GGCAGGTACGAACGAGCAGGGCCTGGCTGTAACCGACGTCCCTCTGGGGCAATGCCTGGTGGACAGCTTGAAGCTGGACACGGCACAGCAAGAACGCCTTTCCGAGATGCGGCGCAAAATGGACGTCAAACGCGCCGCATTCTGGCAGCGCGCTGCTGAGCTCAAGGCCGAACTGGCTGAGGCCATCTGTTCTTCTAAATCCGATCGCACAGGGATCGACCCACTTCTCAGCGAATACGCAAAAAGCCAGGCCGGGATGCAGCGTGCCGTCGCCGAACACCTCTCGGACGTAAGCGCCATGCTGCGCCCGGAACAACAAGAAGAGTTCCGAATTCTGCTTCGCACCAAGATGTTCCGGGGCATCCGTCGTCCATCGGCCAAATCGCCAATGCAACCATAAGCCAATGCAACCAAAAATCGGTGCAACCATGAAACGCCCACTGCGTATCAAGCCAACTCTGATCTTCTTGCTACTTTTCGCACCGCTGTTGACCGGCTGCGCCATTTTCCAGCCAACCCCCGTGGAGAGCCCAGGCATGCTCCAGCACCAACCGGCCGTCCACGACCATGACAGATCGCATGTGTATCGGGCGGAGCTGCCAAGCGTCCCCTTGACGATCAAACGGGCACTCGCCATTGCACTCGCGAACAACCCCGACATCGTTGCCGGCAAATGGGATATCGAAGCGGCACGAGCACACAAGCGCTACAAATCCTCGGGGTACTGGCCTAGCTTGAGCATCAACGCAGCCTACAGGCATCATTGGCATGAGGAGCGGCTGGTGCCGGCGCGAAATCAGGGCACCGACGCCACGTTCACAAACGACATTTTTGCCGGCGACCTTGTCCTGAGCATCCCACTCATCACCGGCGGTCGTGTATCGAGCGCTGTCGCGGAGGCCGACCTGATGGCCAGGGCCGAGGCATGCCGCCTCGCGCGAACAAAGGAGGAGCTTGTCTTCAACGTCAAGAGCACCTTCTATTCGATCCTGGGACAAGTCAAAATGATCGAGGCACTCGAACACTCAAGAGTGGCACTGAACGAGCACCTGCAAATGACTGTGGAGCTGATCGCCGCGCGAAAGGCCGCCAAGGTCGATATGCTGAACATCGAGGTTCGGCTCGCCGAAGTCAATCACCACATGGTCAAGCAGCTTGGCATGGTGGAGATATCCAAACGCCTGCTCGTGAGCTTTCTCGGAATCGAGTCCATCCCGGCAGACGGCGTCACGATCGAGGGGAAGCTTTCGGCCGATCAGAAAACACCAGACAGTCGCCAAATCCTGTCGACGGTTATCGAGACCCGACTGGACATGGCTGAGTTCGTCCTCCAAATTCATGCGCAGGCAAAGCGAGTTGACCTGGCGCGGGCCGCTTACTGGCCGGTCATCTCGGCCATGGGGACCTACGGGGGACGGGCGAGCGCGCAGGGCGATTATGACGACCTGGGCTTCGCCGGCCTCAATCTGTCCTTGCCCTTTTTCAACGGGCTCAGCAGCATCGCTCGCGTCGAGGAAGAGCAAGCCAAACTTAGTGCGCTACGAGAGAGAAAACGGAAACTCACGCTTAGCATAAAGCGCGAGGTGGAATCCGCGCTCATCCAGGTGCGGACCGCAACCTCTCAGGTGGATGCAACCGAAAAGGCCATCGCCAAGGCGGAAGAAAGCCTGCGCATCGCACGGGAGATGACCGCCCTGGGACATGGCACGGCGATGGACGTCTTGGATGCGCAAGCCGCGCTCTTAAACGCCGAGACCAGATACTTCGGGGCCCTGGTCGATTTACACACCTCCATCGCGCTTCTGGAGTTCACAGCAGGGACTACGACATGAAACAGGAACGATTGACGCACCGAAAATTTCTCAGAAGCCCGAAAATGCGAATACTCGCCCTGGCGCTCCCAATGCTGCTGATCGCCGGCTGTCGCGATGGAAAAGAGCCCGCAAAAAAACGGATCAAGCCACCGCCCATGGTGAAAATCGCCGAGGTCGAGGTAATGACACTTCGCGACCGATTGGATCTGACCGGATCGGTGGAGCCCACCCGGATCGCAAGGATGGCTTCGCCGGTCGATGGGCCGGTTATCGCCTGCCTGGTACGCGAAGGAGATGTCGTCCGCCCCGGCCGGCTCCTGACAAGGTTGGGACGAGGAAAAGGCGATGACGCCACGGCTGCTTATGCCCTGGCGGAGCTGGAAAGAGAAGAACTTGATCTGGGCAGAATCGAGAAATTGGTCAAAACCGGAGCGCTGCGTGGCGAGGATCTCGACAAGGCTCGAGTCAGGGTGAGCGAAAAAAGGGCCAAGCTTGCCCATGCCAAAGAA
>JAFCZJ010000094.1 GCA_019314375.1 Deltaproteobacteria bacterium
TTTGCGCTTCGCTTCTTGATCTTCTTTGCGCTTCGCTTCTTCTTCTTCCTTGCGCTTCGCTTCTTCCTCTTCTTTGCGCTTCGCTTCTTGATCTTCTTTGCGCTTCGCTTCTTCCTCTTCTTTGCGCTTCGCTTCTTGATCTTCTTTGCGCTTCGCTTGTTCTTTTCTCGTCTTTTCTTCTTCAAGGCGCTGCTCTGCTAGCTCTTGAGCCACCTTGCGCCCTGCTTCTTCGTTCGCCGCGGCCCGGGCCTGCCTTTGTGCCAGTTCAGCTGCCTCCAGCAGGGCCTCCTCCTGGGCTTGCTCTTGAGCATCGGTCAGGGCTTCCTTCAGGCCCTCCTGCTCGCCCATGGTTCGGGCCTTCTCTCGGGCATTGCTCCGGGCCTCGGATTCTGCTTGTCTTCGCGCCACAAGTAGTTGCTGGTCATCACCAAGCGGCTCCGCTTGTGTTCGGGCAAACTCCACTGACTGAACCGAGATTTCCGGGTCGTCCGTTTTTTTCTGTTCCTCGCCCGTGGAGACCTGCTTGAGCAGCTCCATCTCGCGCTCCATCAGGGCCAATTCCTTCTCGGCCTTAGGCGAATCACTTTGTTCGACCGAGGCCATCAGCTTGTCTTCCAAACTGCGCAATTCCCGGGCTGGTTTTTCTTTTTGCTCTGCGGGTGCCTGCAAAAATCCATCCCCTTCGCCGGCTGGCTCTTCCTGCTCGGGCTTTTCGGTGGCCTCCTCTTCCCGCCAGGCCTCTTCTGGTTCCTGCTCTTTGGCCCGAGGAGGCAACAAGCCCCCCGAGGGTTCCGTGGTCTCCTCCGATATGTCGCCGAAAAGCTGATTGGCCGACAAACCTGGATCCCCAGATGGTTCTATCTGTTCCGCAGGGGGCGTGTCCCCGTCGGGTTCCGCAGGGGGAAGCAAGCCATCCGCAAAGCTCTGCCCCAGATCGAGCATTTGTTCTACCCGATCCGACAGCACGGCCTCTCCGAAATCCATGCCCTCATCATCCCCGGGCTCTTCGAGAACCGCGGGTTCATCCAACAGGGTACGAATCGCATCACTGGACACGGGCGGGGGACCCACCATCGTGGAGCCCTCCCGGTCCACCCCCACATGGGAACGAATCTTATCAAGCAACAAACCATGCTCAACCGGTTTTTCAAAGTAGTAGTCAGCGCCTTCGGCCAAGGCCTCACCAAAATTCCGCACGCCCTCCTGCCCTGTGCCAATCAGAAGAATGGGCACCAAATCCCCACCATCCAGCTCCCGAATCGCGGCACAAACAGCCGCCCCCTGGCCTTCATTCACCGCCAAATCCAAGAGGATCAAATCTGGCGTTTCCTCCGCCAGTTGTCGCAAGGCAGCGTCCCGATCCGCCACCCGATGGGTGGGCATGCCGGCACGATGAATGGCCTCAGACCAAAGACTGGCCTGGCTTTCATCTGGCGAGACAATCAGAATTCTGGCCATGGGTTTCGCTCACCCTAAACCGTTGAAAATGCGAAAAATCATAACATGTCCACGGGATCCACATCAAAAAGAATCTTGGCACCGGCCGGCAATGAAATCGCCTGTCGGGTACGCCAGGCCACCCGCTGTAACAACTCGACGCTCGGACTCTTCACCAGCATTTGCCAGCGATAGCGATTGCGTAGACGGTCCAGGGGCGAGGGCGCGGGCCCCAAGACCTGTACCCGTCCCTCACCGAAGCGCCGAAGCAAGGCGGCCAGCTCCTTGGCCAATTTCACACATCGTTCCCGCTCCTCATGGCTGGCCCTGACCAGCAACAAGCGACGGGCCGGCGGATACCCCAAACCCGCACGACGCTCCATCTCTCTCAGAAAAAAAGTCTCAAAGTCATGTGCTCGAGCCAAAACAATGCTCTCGTGATCCGGCAGAAAGCTCTGCACAATAACCCGCCCAGGTCGGTCCCCGCGACCTGCTCGCCCAGCCACCTGGGTCAACAACTGGAAAGAGCGCTCGTTGGCCCGAAAATCGGGAAGCTGGATACTCAAATCAGCCAAAATAACGCCCACCAGAGTCACGCCCGGCACATCATGCCCCTTGGTCACCATCTGTGTGCCCACCAGCACATCGGCCTCCCCGCGGGTAAAGCGCCCCATCATGTCCTGCAGGCTCCCTTTGCCGGAAACGCTATCCGAATCCAAGCGCAACACGCGAGCACCGGGAAATCGTCGACGGACCTCTTCTTCGCACTTCTCCGTCCCCAGGCCGAACAACTGTATTCGTCCGCGTCCACAGCTTGGGCAAATCTTCGGCACCTTCATGCTCAGACCACAATAGTGACAACAAAGCAGATCGCCCCGCTGGTGGTGGGTGAGGGCGACGCTGCAATTACGGCAGCGCACCGTCTCGCCGCAATCCTTGCACAAAGCGAATGAGCTATAACCACGCCTATTCAGGAACAAAATGGCCTGCTCACCCCTGTCCAAGGTCTCCGCCAGGGCACCCGCCAACGCTGGGCTAAGAACCTGCTCCCGTTCGATGGGATCCAGCACCTGCCTGAGGTCCACCACCTCCATATCGGGCATCGGGCGAGCATGAACGCGCTCGGGGAGCTCCAACAAGGTGTACCGGCCGCTCCGAGCGTTGGCGTAAGTTTCTATCGCCGGTGTGGCACTGCCCAACAGGACCACCGCGCCCTCTTCCCTGGCGCGAACCAAAGCCAGATCGCGACCGTTGTAAGTCAGTCGCTCAGATTGCTTATATGAGCCGTCATGCTCTTCGTCCACGACGATCATGCCGAGCCGATGCACCGGGGCGAAAACCGCGGATCGCGCCCCCACGACCACTCGCGCCTTACCCTGACGCAAGCGACGCCATTCATCCAGACGTTCACCGGCACCCAGTCCCGAATGAAGCACAGCCACACCGTCACCAAATCGTGCCTTAACCCGAAACACCAACTGGGGTGTCAAAGATATTTCCGGCACCAGGAGGATGGCACCCCGGTCCTGGGACAAGGCATGGGCGATGGCGCGAAGATAGACTTCGGTCTTGCCACTACCGGTCACCCCATGCAAGACGAAGACACCATATCCTTTGTCATCCAGCGCCCGTGTCAGATGGTCCAAGGCCCCGGCCTGCTCCTCGGTCAAATGCTTGATGGCTTTTTGCTTGGGCAAATCAGCCAGTTCGGGTGCCCGCAAAGTCTCAACCCACTCGATGGCCACCAGGCCCTTGTCCACCAGACCCTTAAGTGCGTTGCGCGCACCGGGCAGCTCTTGTTCCAGTGCGGCCACCTCGATCGGGACCCCTGACTTCAAGCGCGTCCAGAGCCTGGCCTGTGCCGGCGCCCGACGCAAAAGCGTTTCGGCTTCGGGCCAACGCAACGCCGGCCAAAGCACCCGGGCAAGCTGCCGACGCTTGGCCGCGGCAGATCGACCGGTGTGCCTGAACATTGGAGGCAGGGCCGCAAAAATCATCTCGCCTGGGGGCACAAGATAATAGTCGGCGGACCAGCGCAAGACCTTCAGAAGCGCCGCATCCAGCACGGGTTCTTCTTCAACCAGACTGGCCACGGCTTTGAGCCGAAAACCCTTTTCTGCATCGCCGGGAGGAACCGGTCCTTCCACCACAAGGGCTCGCTTTCGGCCTCGGCCGAATGGAACCTCAATCAAAGAGCCAGTATCGACACGAGCAACAAGGGACTCAGGAACCAGGTAGCTGTACAGAGAGGGCACCGGTGCGGCCACCGCGACCCGGACACAAGCTTCGGGCTTGGCGCTCACCTGATCAAATCCCGACAACCTGTTCCCAAGGCAAATTCAAATCCCTTCGACCAAAGTGGCCCCGGCAGGCCAATGGTGAATAGATAGGCCTTCGGAGATCAAATGCCTCAATGATGCCTGGGATGCTCAACTCGAATCGCTCCCGAACCAAGGCCTCCAGGTCTCGCTCGACACCGGCTGCCTCCACCTGCACCGCAACCGGCTGTTCTCGCCCGATGATGTACGTCAACCTCACCTCACAACGGCGGACCAAGCCGGATGCCACCAGGCTCTTGGCCACATGGCGCGCCATGTACGCTCCAGAGCGCTCCGGCTTGGTGGGGTCCTTACCCGACAAAGCGCCATCCGATTGACGACAAGCCATTCCATAGCCATCGACGGCCGGCTTGGCGCCGCTCTGGCCACAGTCAACCTGGGGACCGCCCTGAGTAAAGGGCCCCGCTGGATTGATCCAAATCTGCGCATCAGCATCAAGCAAACCCGTCTCGAGCAAGCTCGCGTCCACCACCTCACGCCTCAAGGCCGAACGAATCTGCTCCATCTCCACATCAGGCGCGTGCTGGGCACAAATCGCAACCGAAACGATGCGTCGGGGGCGGCCATCGTCCCCATATTCGAGGCAGACCTGGACCTTGCCGTCCGGCCGCAACCAAGGCAAATCCGCGGATCTTCGCACCGAGGCCAAGCGTCCCGCCAAGCGATGGGCCAAGAAAATGGGTACCGGCATCAAATCACAACCCCCGGTCAATCCCTCTCCTTCATCGCTGGCGTATCCGACGACCGTGCACAGGTCACCCGCCCCCCTCCGGTCCACCGCCCGACGTATCTCCTCTCCCTGTTCCTGCAAAAGATTCATCACGGCACAGCTCGAAGCCTCGAAACCCAGAGCCGCATCGTCGTAACCAATCTCTCTGAGCTTGCTGCGCACCACGGAAACCATATCCACCCATGCTTCCGTGGTCACTTCACCCGCCACCAAAACCAGCCCGGTGGACACCAGCACCTTGCAGGCCACACGGGCATGTCGGTCGCGGGCCAACAAAGAATCCAGCACCGCGTCGGCCAGTTGGTCGGCTACCTTGTGTGGATTGCCTTCGGCCACGGACTCTGCGGCAAAAACCACGGACTCCTGCATTACAACCTCCTCCTTGGGGAGGCTCCATGGTACGCATCGCGCTCGCCCCCGTCAACGCACGGAAAACCAGACCGTTTTTTTGACAGGCCTCCGGGACCGGGTTAGCATGGGCGCTAAGTCCGAACGATGGTGTGGAGGAATTCATGCAAGTGATAACGCGTTCATTTTATTTGGTTTTGGCCCTTTCCATGATCCTTTGCGTTGCGGCCGGTCCGGCCTCGGCACAATGGTACGATGACAAAGAGGTACCCCCGGGTGCAGGAGAAATGCGCAACGGTTTCGCCTTGAAAAACTATGACATGGGCACCGGTGGACATGTCTCATCCTGGATCGCACCAGGTGAGGACATCCTGGGATTGAGCTTTTTGGTCCAGGGCGGGTACAAGTTTGAGCAATTTCCGCTCTTTCTCAACCTGCAAGTCCCTTTGGCCTATGGCATGCCGGACAATGACTTGATCGATCCCGAATTCGTCATCGGCAACGTGGGTATCGGCTTGCAATATCGGCTGGATCCAGTAAACCCACGCCTGGGCGTCCACACGGGCTGGTCCTTTGATGTCTTTTTCCCGACCTTCATGGGCGACAGCACGGACATGTCTATCGGAGCCCGGGGGCTTGGGCAAACCACGGGTTTCTTCAACAGCCTCATGACCAGCACTCACTACAACCCCGAGTCCATCAACGTCCAGGGGGCCTTCGACATCCTGCTGCCTGGTCATCTGCTCTTTTTCCAGGTTGAGGTGGGCGTGTCGGCCTACTTCCCGATCACGGACACGGATCAAAGAAGCATTGAGGGTGCCATGCTTTGGGGGGCCTTGCTTGGCGTTCATATCATCGAGCAACTGGCCTTCCTGGTGGAACTCAAAGGCTACACGCCATTCGGCGTGGAAGACGAAATCGGCACCGCCGCCCCCTCCCTCTACGGCCTCAGCACAGGCCTTCGGCTGAATGCCGGTGTGTTCAAACCGGCTATCTGGGTCACTTTCCCACTGGACCAAGATTACAGGCAAAGCTGGCCCGACATCATCATCGGCGTGGATCTGGCCGCTTGGATGTAACTATCCCTCCCGCGCAAGCCCGCGCACCTTTGACTTGTCTATTCAAACTGCGTTATCTCAGAACCTGGTTACCGATCCATCGCGGTTAAGGAGACATCCATGAAGCCCAAGAAATCCTCGGCAAACAAACGGCTGCGCCTGAACCCCAAGCAACTACGACGACACATTCAGTCACGCAGCCTGCCATCAGCCAAGGCCCTGTCCAAGCACCGCACCCACATCATCGGCCAGGATCGGGCCATTTCAGCATTAGAGCTGGGCCTGCGCCTGGAGAGCCCCGGGTATAACATCTTTATTTCTGGCCCCAGCGGATCCGGGCGAATGACCACGGCACGCCACATCCTGAAAGGCTTCAAGCAACCCAGGCGGCCCTTGAAGGACTATGCCTACGTCTACAATTTCCAAGAACCAGACAGGCCGCGACTGCTGGAATTGGCACCAGGCCAGGGCCAAAAGCTCAAAAAGACCGTGGACCATCTGGTCAAAACCCTCAAGCGGGAGTTACCCAGAGCCACAAGCACGGAGCATTGCCAGAAAGAACGAGACAGAGTCCTCTCTGACTACCAACGCAAGGAACACGAGCTGGTTTCCAGCTTTCAAGACAAGGTCAGCCGGGCCAAATTCATGGCCGTCGAAGTCCAAAGCGGACCCATCGTAGAGCACGATGTGCTGCCGGTCATCGATGGCGAGCCCCAGCCCCTGGCCGTCATCGAAGAAAAAGTCGAAAAGGGTGAAATGAGTCGGCGGCAGTTCAAGCAACTGCAAAAAAAGCACAGCCAACTACGCACCGAACTGGAAAAGATCCACCGCAGAACGCGATCCTTGGCCCGTGAGATGACCGAACAGCTGGAAGAAATCGATAGACGGACCGGCACCGCGGTCATTGACGCAATCGTTGGAGACATTCGCGACGCCTTCAAAGAAGAAACCGTGCAGGATTTCTTGGACGATGCCCGCGAAGCACTGCTCGATCGCATCCCGGCCCTTGTACGAAGGGCGGACGAAGACGAGCGAGGCGAAGCCAACAACATGCCGGGTTATGCGATCGAACCCGCCGACCCCTTGGAGCCTTTTCAGGTCAACGTGGTGCTGAACAACGCCCGCCACAAAGCTTGCCCCGTGGTCTTTGAAAACACACCCACCCTGGTCCGACTCTTCGGCACCATCGAGCGATCGGTGGACGACGCGGGCAGGCAAGAGGTGGACTTCATGAACATCCGAGCCGGCTCCATGCTCAGAGCCAACGGCGGATTCCTGGTGGTGCAGGCCGAAGAACTCTTACCGGAACCTGGTGTCTGGAAGACGCTCAAAAGCACCCTGTCCTCAGGCAAGCTTGAAATTCGTGTCCCGGAAGGCCCCATGGCCATGGTCACCTCCGGCCTCAAGCCGGATCCCGTCCCCCTGGACATCAAAATCATCATGCTGGGCGACGAACTCCTCTATCGCACCCTGTACATGGCCGAAGACGATTTCAAAAAGACCTTCAAAGTCAAGGCCGAGTTCGATGTCGAAATGAATTACTCCAAGGCCAATCTGGAAAAATTCATGGCCTTTATTCAGCGGGTGGTCAAAGAAGAGGAGCTGCTGCAACCCACCAGGCCGGCCATCGCCCTGCTGGCCGAAGAGGCGATGCGCGATGTGGAGGATCAAAGAAAACTCACAACCCGCTTTCGGGTCGTCGCGGACCTGCTTCGAGAATCAACGTACTGGGCCGGCAAGTGCAGCCGTCGAAGCATCAGCCCAGACGACGTACGCAAGGCGGTGCTTGAGCGCAAGCGACGATTTAATCTGGCCGAAGAAAAGTACCGCGAAAACATCATGCGCGACGTCGTCATCGTGACCACCACGGAAAGCATGGTGGCTCAAGTCAATGGTCTCGCTGTTTTTGACCTGGGCGACTACTCCTTCGGCAAACCCTGCCGCATCACCGCCACGGTGGGCATCGGTGACAGCGGCGTCATCAACATCGAACGAGAGAGCGGCCTGTCCGGCGAAATCCACGACAAGGGCATCTATATTCTAAGTGGATTCTTACGCTCCCGCTTTGGCCAACAGCATCCGCTGGCGCTTGATGCCAGCGTGTGTTTTGAACAGAGCTACGGCGAAGTGGACGGAGACAGCGCATCCTCTACTGAAGTCTACGCCATCATGAGCGCCCTGTCCGAGTTGCCCATCGCACAAGAGATCGCTGTGACCGGGTCGGTGAACCAACAAGGAGAAGTGCAGGCCATCGGCGGCGTTAACAACAAGATCGAAGGATTTTACGACATCTGCAATTCTCGCGGTCTGACCGGCAAGCAGGGCGTCATCATCCCCAAATCCAACATCGAACACCTGATGCTTGACGAAGAAGTCGTGGACGCCGTCAGGCGCGGCCGTTTTCACGTTTGGTCTGTTTCCACGATAGACGAAGGCATGGAGCTGCTGACCGGCGTCACCGCCGGCCGGCCCGACAGCAAAGGCAAATACCCCGCCGGCACCGTCAACCGCATGGTCTCCGATCGCTTAGAAACCATGGCCAAATCACTCCGCGACTATCGCTAGTCGTTCATTTCCTGATAATCCACAACGCAACCGCTAGTTGTCATGATAATCCACAACACAACCGTTGATTGTCACCAATTTGGTCGATTCGACCCGCAAGCGCATCCAGGGCCACTACGGCTCGTCGTACTGATGCGTAGGCGGGCAAGCCGGCGTGGCTGAAATCCTTTCGCCATTGTTGCTCCAGCTTGGCTTCACCACCCAAAAAGGCCGCCACGATGGGTTTGTCGGGATGGGCGATGCGCAGTTGGGCCAGAACGGTAGCTGCATCAAAGGCGCATTCTTCGATCAGGGTGAAGATCACCATGAGTGCGTCCACGCCTTGATCCTGCAAGGCCGCCTGACACAGGACCTGATAGGCCGGCTCCACGCCGTGGCGTTCGATGGCGGCCCACATGTCGACCGGGTTGCGAATGGGGGCCCAGTCGGGCACGACGGAACGCATGTCTCCCAGGGTCTCTTTGGAGAGTTCAGCAAAACGCAGGTTGGAGTCGGACACGGCGTCTGCGGTTAACACGCAGCCGACGCCGGTGATGGACACGACGGCCAGGCGGTTTCCTTTCGGCACCGGACAACGATCAAAAACCTCCAGGCGATCAAAAAAATCCTCAAGTCCATCCGCCCGAATCAAACCGGCTTGGCGAAAAGCACCCGAATAAATAGCGTCGGCACCCGCCAGGGTGCCGGTGTGCCCAGCCGCGGCCCTGCGTCCGGCTTCCGTGCGACCCGACTTGAGCACCACGACGGGCTTTTTGGATGCCAACTTGCGGGCGGCATCCAGAAAACCCCGCCCATCCGAAAGCCCCTCGAAGTACATCCCCACCACTTTCGTCTCTTCGTCTTCGGCCAGGTAGTCGATCATGTCCAATTCGTCCACGTCCAGCTTGTTGCCCAGGCAAGCCACCTTGGACAAAGCGAATCGTCCATGGGACCGAATGTGGTTGGCGAAGCCGGAGGCGAACATGCCGCTCTGACCGAACATGGCCACATGCCCTGGCGGCAGCTTTTCGTGGCTGGTGATGCCGGTGATGAAACCCGAATGGGTGTCGATGGTGCCGATGCTGTTCGGCCCCATCATGCGAAAGGGAGCGGCTTGCGCAATGCGCGCCACCTCCGCATGCAAAGCCAGGCCGCGCTCATCGCCCGCGTCGGAAAAACCCGCGGTGGCAACGATCACAGACCGAACCCCCTTCTCCGCAGCCTGCCCCATTGCCTCGGGCACCTTCTCGCGCGGCACGATAATGACCGCCGTTTCCACAGGCCCGGGCACTTCCCGCAAAGAGGGATAAGCCCGCCAGCCTTGCACCTCGCCCAATCGTGGATTGACCGGATAGACCTTGCCTGCGTACCCCAAGCTTCGCAGGTTTTTCAAAATCACATGCCCGCCCTTCAAGGGCCTATCAGAAGCCCCGATGACGGCCACGCTCTCTGGAGAAAAAAACGATTTCATAGATCCCTAAGGCAACCAGACAGCACTGCCCTCCCAGCCGGGTGCATGGGTCAAGCGAAAGACCCCGCCCACCAGAAAGGCCCCCACGGAAACCTGCGCCATATAGAGATCCACGCTGCCGGCCAAATCACTCTGATACACCATGAGGCCATGACCATCGGCATCTTGCCGGAAAGCCGGGGCCTGATTGCTTGCGTTATTGGACAGAACCGCACTCATGTTTTCGGTGATGAAGAGATCCGAGCTGTTTCCATCGCCGCAGTCAAACAACCACCTTCGATTATCCACAACGGCAGGCCTACGCGCTGCGCAACTGGTCTGTTCACCCAACACCGTGGCACTCATGGGCTCAATGCCCATGGCCTGCACGCTTGAAGCAGAGTAGATGCTCCACTGCAGAGGCATGCCATCAAATGGCTCCGAATTAAGGTAGAAGTCAGCGGCGAAGGCCAGGTCCCAGCCCCCAACCCCAAAGTTAATTTGGCATGCGGGCTCGCGAAAATTGTAGGTCCGGGACGTGTCGTTGAAGGGCCCACCAAAAACACCTTCCTCCACCCTGGCCGGGCGGGGATCCGCCGTGGGCGGCCAGCTGCCGACTTCTACCATGGAGATGGACCACCTGGGCCCGACGAAACCCTCGCTACCCTCGGACAAGAACTTCTCAAAAAACATCATGCCAGCGCAAACCGCCGGCTGCATGGCATCCACCGGCCGCATGGTCTCCGGCGCCAAGAGTTCCCAACACACAGGCACCTCGGACTCAGGCTTGGCGTTCTGGCCGACCCTGCAAATCTGAAAGACGCTGTTCGGCAGACGCGACCGGTAATGAAAGTACACCCAAGCATCCGACACGCTGGGTGCCCAGGCCTCCCCCGGCAAATCCGTCATCTGCTCACGCTGCGGGCCACCTGGCCTCATACTCAGACGCATGAGATCGATATCCCCGCTGGCTGAATCTTGTGCCGCGTAGACCAAATCCCATGTACAGAGCCCGGGATCGGAGTTAAAAGGATCGGGCAACAGGGGACATAGATCCGTCACATCCGGATGACCGTCGTCATCGTCATCATCGTCACAAGCGTCGCCCAGGGGGTCATCGTCGCTGTTGGCCTGATCGGCATTGGGAATGAGGGGGCAATTGTCCAAACCATTGTCCACGCCATCCCCGTCCACATCATCCGGATCCTCAACGGTCAAATCCGCCAAGCCTTCACACATATCCCCCAGTCCATTTCCATTGAGATCTTGTTGATCGGCATTGGGCACGAAGGGGCAATTGTCGCTGGTATCCGGCACCCCATCTCCATCATCGTCCAGATTCCCCGTGGCGTCCCCGTCCCAGGGGTGTTCGGTGCCTGCGCCATAGACCGGCAGGACCAAAGTCGGCAGCTCCAAGTAGCTACCCGCGCGCAGTTCCAACAGGGGCAGGCCTACCGAGCGATAACCCTCATGGCTGGCCATCATTTCGTACAGACCCGGCGGCAAGGCCGTGGGCGGCTCGGCCATTAGTGAATAGGCATAACGCCCATCTTCATCGGTGACGGTCATGTAAGAGGTGGCGGTAAAGACCTCGCGCATGGCCACCAGGACACCAGCCTGCGGTCCCGGATTGCCCAGGATTACCAGGCCCGTCACCTCAGCCGTCGCATCGGTCGAGATTTCATGCAGGGTCAAATTCACCTGAGTATCCGCGCCGGACAAGACCTCTACATCCACGGGGGCATCCAACATGAAACCCAAGCGGGTGGCACCCACCTGCCAAGAACCCGCGGGCAAGCCCTCCAACAAAAAAGCCCCCGAATCAGCCGCGTTGGTGATGCTGTCCCCGCCCACCAAATAAACAATCGCAAACAAGGGACTGGTCCCGGCAGGCAAATTCACCACCCCGCTGATCGAGCCCGCGCGAGTCAGGACGATGTCTCCCGTGTCAAAAACAGCCGGCCCACGCACCAGCGCCATCTCGGCAGGCTGCACCACGCAATCCACTTCTTCACCGCCCTGCTCAACAAGGGCATCAATGCGCAGCGAGAAATCCCCGGAAGGCACCTCATCAATACGAAAGTAACCACTGTCCACGTCCACCGTCGCGGACAAGCCACATTCAACCAGGCGCACCCGGCCACTGATCAAGCTCTCACCAGCAGCCAAGCTCAAATGACCAATAACCGTCCCCGGCTCCGGCGGCGCCTCAAAATCCCGAGAACAAGAACTCATCAAGAAAACAAACCCCACCAAACCCCACAAGCAAAACAAACGCATGACAAACCTCCACGCGGAATGACCCCGCATGCCAAAGACTCTAACCGCCTCAGCCAAGCGGATCAACCCAGCCATGTGCCACACTGAGAACACGGCATTGGCGTAACCGGGGTTTGCTGGTACTATTTCAATGGGCGGTTCGCCATGATCGAAATTCTTGAAAGCAAACGTGAGCAGATCCTTGAATCCTGCGCACGACATGGCGTGACGCGACTGTACATTTTCGGTTCGGCTCTTCACGATGGCTTCAAGCCGAAGGAGAGTGACCTGGATTTTCTCGTCGAATTTGGGCCGATGGAGCCCTATGCAAGAGTTGATGCCTACTTCGGCATGCTTGAAGACCTCCGGGCGATGTTTGACTTAAAGGTCGACCTTGTCATGGCAGGCGCCGTCAAAAACGCTTACATCGCTCGTAACATCGAGCGAACAAAACAGGTACTTTATGCCGCGTGACGTGCCCAAAACATAGTTGGGCTATCAGAACATGGTCTTGAGCCCTTTGAGCTCATCGGCTTCCTTGCGGCAGGTCAAAAAGGTTCTGCATTCGTGGGCCTTGAGGCAGTTCAAGGCTGTGCGCATTTGGACTGTCTTTTGCTCCTTCCGGCAGGTCTCGACCAGCGCCTTCTGGGCGCCGACGTCAAGCGCCGCGCCGTTTTTGAAGTCGCATTTGACCTGCTGCTCGATGAGTTTCTGGCAGTGGTCCTTTTCTTCTTTTTTATTGCAGGTGACCAGACACAGTGAGCCGAAGGCGATCGCGCCCAGCAGCAGGACTTGACGCCATTTCATCCAGGATCTCCTGCTTGTTCTTTTAAGCACTGGCTCGAATCCGAGTCTTGGCGACGCTGCATCTGCTTTCATGGAAACTCCTTCTTTATTTGATATTGTATATAACAAATGGAACTCTTTGCGAATTCCCCTGAAGCCTGAACTGTTGGACGATGCCTGGGCCAATGTGCCCCTACTTGACGATGGCCCAAGGCAGGCCCATCATGTCCTCATGAAGGATCCGAAGCACAAACCCAGCGATTGCCCCCACTGGCAGGAGACCATTTTGGAATCCATCGCCGACGGGGTCTTCACCGTGGACGGTGACTGGCGCATTACTTATTTCAACCGGGCGGCCGAGGCCATCACGGGCGTTTCTCGTGAGGAGGCCTTAGGCCGACAATGCTGGGAGGTCTTTCACTCGGATGTTTGCGGTGCCAATTGCGTGCTAAAAAAAACCATCGAATCGGGCGAGCCTTTTGTGCACAAGGCCGCCCACATCGTGCGTCAGGATGGTCAGCACATCCCCATCACCATCTCGACGGCCGTTTTGGAAGATGAAGCCGGTGAACTGGTGGGCGGGGTTGAGACTTTTCGCTCCATGGTGGAACTGGAATCGCTCAGAAAAGAGCTGACTGGCCGATACACTTTTTCCGACATCGTGAGCAAAAACAAACGCATGTTGGAGTTGCTGAATATCCTGCCCCAGGTCGCCTTGTCGGACGCGGGCGTGCTCATTGAAGGCGAGAGCGGTACGGGCAAAGAGCTTGTCGCCCAGGCCATCCATTCCCTGAGCCCCAGGCGGGACAAACCCCTGGTCATCGTCAACTGCGCCGCTCTGCCGGAAAACCTTCTTGAAAGCGAGCTGTTCGGGCATAAGGCCGGGGCCTTCACCGACGCCCGCAAGGATCGACCGGGCCGATTCATGCAGGCCGACGGCGGCACCTTGTTTTTGGATGAAATCGGAGAACTCCCCCTGTCCATGCAGGCCAAGCTGCTTCGGTTCTTGCAGGAAAAGACCTTTGAGCCGGTGGGCGGCGACGAGACCATCAAGGTGAACGTGCGGGTTATTACAGCCACGAATAAGCATTTAACCGACGAAGTTGCGGCGGGTCGCTTTCGGGAAGACCTGTATTACCGCATCCGGGTAGTGGCCCTGACCATTCCTCCGCTCAGAGAGCGTCGTGAAGACATTCCCCTGCTCGTGGAGCACTTCATCGCCCGTTTCAACCGGCTGCAAGACAAAGAGATCGGCCACATGGCCCCTCCCGCGCTGGCCCTCCTGATGGGCCATGGCTTTCCGGGCAACGTACGCGAATTGCAAAACGTGGTGGAACACGCCTTTGTTTTAAGCCCGGGAGGTGCCCTCATGCCCGAACACCTCCCGGCGGAATATCGTGGCAGCGATGAACCCCAAACACCGGATCGCTTGCCGCCATCTGGCGATCTGAAAAATCTGGAGAGCAATCTTTTGATGCAGGCTTTGGCCCAGAATGACTTTGATCGGCAGGCCACCGCTCGTCAGCTGGGCATCCACAAGACCACGCTTTGGCGCCGCATGAAAAAACTGGGGATCAAAACACCAAAAAAATGATGCATATATGCAACACATAGACGCCAGGAGCTGCAAATTTGCAACACCCAGACCCCTAACGCAAACAGCCAACCCAGACCAACCCCCTGTAAACAAACAACAATAAAACTCACGCATCTTTTGGCACACAAGATGCTGTATCTCTTGGTGGAGGTGCAATAGTGCAACTTGGAATCGCAAGCTGGGAAGGACGAGTGGCACCGGTTTTTGATACAGCCGACCAGCTTATCCTAATCAACTTGGTGGCGGACCAAGAACCCATACGGCGAACAATGCCGCTTGCTGGTGATTGGCCCGTACAACGCGCCCAGGCCGTGCTTGAACAAGGTGTTCAGGTCCTGCTCTGCGGGGCCATCTCCAGACCCGCCGCCACCCTGCTACAATCCGCCGGGGTGCAGGTGCAAGCCTGGCTACGCGGACCGATCGAACAAATTATGGAGGCTTTTATGGCTGGCCAACTAGAAAACGATGAACACAGCATGCCCTTCGGCAACGGCGGACCCGGTGGCCGAGGCATGGGAGGCCGTGGACAGGGCCGAGGACGAGGTGGCGGACAGGGACAGGGCCGTGGACAGGGCCGTGGACAGGGACAAGGACAAGGACAAGGACAAGGACAAGGTCGTGGAGGAGGCGGCGGACAAGGTCGCGGCCGAAACCGCCGCTAATAAAAAACAATCACCAACACTGCGCAACACGCAGCAGCATAACGTGGCACTAACGAATCAAAAAACGATTCGTAAATGCCTCTAACACTGCGAGGTCAAGACGCGCAGCATAACGTGGCACTAACGAATCAAAAAACGATTCGTAAATGCCTCTAACAAGGAGGATATCTTGATTATCGCAATCACTGCCCAAGGAAACAATGGAGACGCTCAGGTCGACGCCCGATTTGCCAGGGCCAAACAAATCCTGCTCTACGACAGTGACACCGACAGCTACAAGGAGCTGGACAACAGTGCGGCGATCAACTCGCCACATGGATCGGGACCCCAGGCTGCCGGTCAGGTGATCAACA
The DNA here is from genome assembly GCA_019314375.1 of Deltaproteobacteria bacterium. Lineage (GTDB taxonomy): Bacteria > Myxococcota > B64-G9 > B64-G9 > B64-G9 > JAFCZJ01. The sequence continues at coordinate 15,564 of JAFCZJ010000094.1, forward strand.
GCGGTGCCACTGTGGTGCTCACCGGCCATTGCGGCCCCAATGCTTTCCAAACCCTGCAGGCCGGAGATATTCAAATCGTACTGAATGTTTCGGGCGTCGTAAAAGACGCCGTCAAAGCCTTCCTCTCCGGGGAGCTCAAAGCCGCGGACGGGGCGGACGTAGCGGGACATTGGTAAAAACGATCAATGCCCAAAAGGAGGTAGAAAGCAATGACTGGATGGGGCCGCGGCTACTGCAGCGGTCAAACCCCACAACCCGGAGCCGGTCGGAGATTTGGACGCGGCGGCGGCCAAGGATATGGTGGCGGCGGTCGTGGATATGGTGGCGGCGGTCGTGGATATGGCGGCGGCCGAGGAGCTGGCTGGGGTGCAGGTGCCGGCTGGAATGCAGGCCCAAGCTTTGCCCAACCCGTCTATGGACCCGAGCCCGTCAACACAACACCCGAGGCCGAGCTGAACGTCCTACGCAACCAAGCTGAAGCCATGCGCCAAAGCCTGGAACAAATCGAGCTGCGTGTGCAGCAACTACAAGGCGACGAGGCCGAAGAGAGCTGAGACAACCTATGCGACTCGCCATCGTTAGTGGCAAAGGCGGCACAGGCAAAACCACCGTAGCAACGAGCTTGGCTCGTGTCTTATCGCAAGGCACGGGCCAAGCAGCTTATCTGGACTGCGACGTGGAAGAGCCCAACGGCCATTTGTTTCTTCACCCCCAAGACCTACAAACAGAGCCCGTAAACGTCATGGTGCCCAAGGTAGACATGACGCGTTGCGACCTTTGCGGTGCCTGTGGCGAGGCCTGTCAATTTCACGCGATCTTACCGATAAAAAAACAGGTGCTTACCTTTCCCAAGCTCTGTCACAGTTGCGGAGGCTGCGAACTCGCTTGCACCCGACAGGCCATCTCTCAAGTGCCGGTGCCGGTTGGGAAAATCGAGCGGGGTCGTTCCGACGACTTGACTTTCGTGCACGGAGTCTTGGACATCGGGCAGGCCATGGGCACCCCGGTCATCAAAGCCGTGCTGAAGGCCATGCCTCCCGAGGCCGACAAGGTGATCATCGACAGCCCACCCGGCACATCCTGCCCCGTGGTCGAAAGCTTGGGTGGTGCCGAGGCGGCCTTGCTGGTTTGTGAACCCACCCCCTTTGGACTCCACGACCTGGCCCTGGCCGTGGATGTGGTGCGCGCTCTGGGCATGCCCATGGGCCTGGTCATCAATCGCGCCGGTGCCGGTGGCGATGCCGAGGTGGAGGCCTTTGCCGAGGCCCAGTCTTTGCCGATCCTGGCTCGCCTCCCCCTGGAGCGCCAAGTGGCCGAGGCCTTTGCCCAGGGTCAACTAGTCTGCGATGTCTCCGAAGCTTGGCACGCACGCTTTGTCGATCTCGGCAAGGCGGTCGTCGAACTGGCCCGCTCACCCCGCCCCAAGCCCAAGGCACCGCCTGCGGTGCAAAAAATCGACTCGACCCAGCCTCCGCCCAGCAAGATCCTGGAAAACGAACACCCCGAAAAAGCCACCCACAACCCAAAAGAAATCGTGGTCATCAGCGGCAAGGGAGGCACAGGAAAAACCTCCATCGCGGCCAGCTTGGCTTCTTTGGCCACAAATCCGGCCCTGGCCGACTGCGACGTCGACGCGGCTGATTTGCACCTGGTCTGCCCACCCAAAATCCGACAATCCTGGAGCTTTTCCGGCGGGACCAAGGCCCTCATCGAGCAGGAAGGTTGCACCCGTTGCGGCCTGTGCCAAGATCTTTGCCGCTTCGACGCCATCTCGGGCAATGCAGACGAGGGCTTTCTCGTCGACCCCATTGCATGTGAAGGCTGTAACGTCTGCATTGATCACTGTCCGACCCAGACCATTCGTCAAATTCAGCCCATCGAGGGACTCTGGTCTTTGAGCGACACCCCATATGGCCCCATGGCCCATGCTCGCCTGTCCCCCGGGGAGTCCAACAGCGGCAAGTTGGTCACCCTGGTAAGGCAAGAAGCCAAGGCCATCGCCCAGCTTGAAAACAAGGACATGGTCTTTGTAGACGGAAGCCCCGGCATCGGATGCCCGGTCCAGGCCTCACTAACAGACGCGGCCATGGCGGTCATTGTGACGGAGCCCAGCGTGGCGGGGATACATGACCTGAAGCGGGTTGCATCCCTCTGCAAGCAACTGAGCATCCGGGCCTGTGTGGTCATCAACAAGGCGGATTTGCACCCAGCGACCACGCAAGAAATCGAGGCCTTTGCCCACGAATCAGATCTTTTAGTGGCGGGTCGAATCCGGTATGATGCTGCCGTGACCCAGGCCCAGGTCGAACACCGGCCCGTGGTCGAGTTGCAAGACAGCAAAGCAGGGCAGGACATTAAGCGACTTTGGAAGGATTTGCGCCATGCGATCGGCATCACCACCTGAAGGACGAATCGCGAGAAACCTTATCGAGAAGGTGGTGAATGAAGCCAAACGACGCCGGGTCGTAGACGTCCGCATCGGCCTGAGCTACACGGCGGTGATCTTGGACGACGGTGCGGCGGGCGTGGCCTTGACCCTCCGTGAGGCCTCCGAGTATTGCTGTCATCATCGCCTTGACCCCATGCCTTTGGCTGGCCGCGGCGCGGAAGAGTTCATCGAAAAACTCCAGTCCGATTCACCCATCGACGCGGCCGTGGGCTTGGCCTGCATCAACGCCTTGCTCAACCGACCTCGGCCTGAGCAGGTGGCCGGTGACATCATGGAACAACTGAGCCTTGGCCCGGATGACCAGGTGGGCATGGTGGGCAATTTTCAACCCATCGTAAAACGCATCAAGCCCACCGGGGCCAAGCTGCATATTTTCGAGCGGATTGAAGCACCCAGCGGCAACCTATTGCCTGCTGAAGACGCCAAACGCGTGCTGCCTGACTGCTCGGTGGCCCTGATCACCGCGACCACGTTGATCAACCACACCCTGGACGATTTGATCGAGGCGGCCAGCCCTTGCCGGGAAGTCGTCCTGCTCGGCGCCTCAACCCCCTTGTGCCCGGAAGCCTTCCGCCAAACCGCCGTGACCATGATCAGCGGCGTGACCATCCCTGATCCAAAACCCGTGCTTCAGATCATCAGCGAAGGCGGCGGCATGCATGTTTTCAAGCACCACGTCAACAAGGTGAACATCCCCCTGTCAGACCGAGGAGAACAAATCCCATGACTGCTGAATCAAGCTGCAACACATGCAACAGCAACACTTGTTCGGCCAAGGAAAAAGGTGCCAACGAAAACGATGCTGAATTCCAGGCCCGTCAGGCCTTGGCCGCCAGGCTGTGTCGCATCAAACACAAGATCGTCGTGCTCTCGGGCAAAGGCGGCGTCGGCAAAAGCACGGCTTCCGTCAACCTGGCGGCAGGCTTGGCCGCCGAGGGCAAACGAGTGGGCCTGCTGGACATCGACATCCACGGCCCCAGCATCCCCAAACTGCTCAAAATTGAAAAAGCCCAGGTGCAAAACAGTGATGATGGCTTGATGCCGGTCCGAGTCGGCGACAATCTATTCGTCATGAGCATCGGCCTGCTCATGGGTGGCTCCAGCGACGCAATCATCTGGCGCGGACCCATGAAACACAACGCCATCCAGCAGTTCCTTCGGGACGTGGAATGGGGCGATCTGGACTACATGATCGTCGACTGCCCCCCTGGCACCGGAGACGAGCCCATGTCGGTGGTCCAACTCATCGGGGATGTGGACAGCGCCGTGGTCGTCACCACGCCCCAGGAGCTGGCCATCGTCGACGTGCGCCGCTCCATCATGTTCTGCCACCGGCTGGAGTTGCCCATACTCGGCGTGCTGGAGAACATGAGCGGATTCATCTGCCCCCACTGCAATGAGCGCGTTGACATTTTTGGCTCCGGTGGAGGCAAGGCCTTGGCTTCGGAGATGCACGTCGATTTCCTGGGTGCCGTCCCCATGGATCTCGAAGTGGTCAAATCGGGAGAGGAAGGCCGCCCCGTCGTCCTCGGTGCACCCGAGGCGGAGTCAGCCCAGGCATTCATGCGTGTGGTAAAACGCATTCTAGATACGGATGAGAAAAAGCCGTAGGGGCGGGGTTTACCCCCGCCCGAAGATCGCACGGGCGTACACGGGCGGGGATGAACCCCGCCCCTACAAAAAGCGCAAAACAACACAAGGAGAACAATAATGAAGATCGCCATTCCGACCGTCCAGGGTGCCCTTTGTCTGCATTTCGGCCATTGCGAAAAATTCGCGATCTTCGAAGTGGACATGGAGAAAAAAGAGATCATCGACAGCCAGATGCTCGCCCCGCCCGCCCACGAGCCCGGCGTATTGCCACGCTGGCTTGCAGGTGCCGGTGCCAACGTGATCATCACCGGCGGCATGGGCATGATGGCCCAAAAGCTGTTCATCGAAAATGGCGTTGAGGTCATCTCCGGTGCCCCTGCTGACGACGCACAAAAGGTGGCACAAGCCTATATCAATGGGGACTTGACCACGGGCGCCAATGCGTGTGATCACTAGGGGCACGTGCCCATCTATGTCTACATGTGCCAGGCTTGCGGCCTATTCGAAAAAAACCAAGCCATAAGCGACCCTCCGCTGAATTGTTGCCCCCATTGCGGCCAGGAAGTAAGACACCGCATCCAGCCAAGAAACGACCACATCATCCAGGAGAGCACGCCTGCATGCCGGGAGGTACCTCCACGCCGCGAGGAGGGCGCATGACACGTACATTTGGCATCATCACCCTGGGCGTCGCCCTGCTACTCGTGCTGGGCTGCTCCGACGATCTGCCGAAGAGCTTCAAGGCCATCCCCGCTGGGACAAAAATGATGGCCACCATCGATGCACCGGGACTCATCCGAACCATGGAGCAGGCCGCCAAAGGTCTTGCTCCGGACAAGACCAAAGCGCATGGCGAACAATTCAAGCTTCTGAGCAAACAAGCCCTTGACTTGCTGGGCGTAGACATCCGGCAACTGAAGACCCTGCTGCTCATCGGCGATCCGGACAACCCTGCTCGCTCCGCCATACTGGCGGAAGGCCTGCGCATCGAAGGCCTGAAAGCCAACAAGCAAGGCGACCGCCACGGGATCCCCGTCTTCAGCCTGCCCCTCGGCATGTTTGCCGCTGAGCTGCCAGAAATGGGTGTCGTCATCGCATCCGGCCAGACAGGCCTGCATGCCGTCATCGACGCTTGGACAGGCAAAGCCAAACGCCTGGCTGATTCCAAAGATGGCAAAATAATCGAACGCCTGCTCAACACGGACAAGGATTTGGACCTGCTTCGCGTCTACATCCTTGGCGTCAAGATGCCCAAGATGCCGTTATTGTCTATCAATTTCCATGCGGCCGGCCTCTTTCTTCACGGGGATCGTGGCGTTGTAGCGGCCCTCCTCAGCGACGAGGCTGGGGCCAAGGATCTGGCATCAACGCTGCGCAAAGGCATCTCGTCTTTGCAGATGGTCATGGCCTTCGGAGGTGCTGCGGCCCTGACCGATGACTCCCCCATCCCCCTCGACAAGGCTTCAGCTGAGCTCCTGATGCGCCTTGTGGCCAAACTCAGCAGCAGTCGAGAAAAAGACATGGTCAAGGTCAGTTGCAAGGCTGATATCAAACCCCTGCTGGCCAAGGCCACGGAAGTCGGCTTTGACCAACTGCAGGTCGAAATGCCTCCAGCCAACAACAAGCCCTGACACCACACCAACCGGGAGTTGCGCATGCTTTTCAGTCACGCGCGTCTTTGTTTCTTCACCGTCTTGCTCATCTCGATCGCTTCGGCTTGCACTCCGCATCCGCTGATTCTTCAGACCCGCCCGAGCCAGTCGCTTCGCGCCAAAACCGAGCCATTGCGTGAAGCCGCTATCGACAAGGCCGCGGAGGGAGCAGATCCGGCATCTGCCCAGCAAAACCTGAAGGCGGTCTTGGCCCTGAGTCCGACGGATGTGCAAGCCCGCTGGTGGGCCGCACAATTTGCCGCACTCCAAGGCGATCGAGAGCAAGCCTTTCAGCACTGGCTGGCTGCCGCGGCGACCAACCATCCACTGGCCGAGGTCGCCATGCGCGAGGCATCCCGTAGCCTCAGCCAGAGGCCCCAGGCTCAACAATTGGCCCAAGTGCTTGAAGCCGTAGTGGCGCGACCTGAGACCAGTCCCCTGGTCCGGGCTCGAGCTTTGGATTTTCTTGGCATCACCCGGCGCAGCCTCGGAGATTTCTCGGGCGCGGAAGCCGCCTTCGCTGATCTCAACCCGATCCGGGAATGGATGTTGCTCGGCCCATTCGATAATGATCAAAACGCTGGCTTTGAACAAGCTTTCCCACCAGAACAAGGTTTGCAAAATTTTGAGGGTCGCTTCAAGGGCAAGCTGAAGCAGGTGGCCTGGCGTCCCGTGAAACATTTTGATTACGATGGCAGCGTCCCACTGGAGTCTCTGCTCGATCCGCACCGTTGGGCGACGGCCTACCTGGTCAGCCACGTCCACAGCGATGTCGAACAGGATGTCTCCATCCGCCTGGGCGCGCACCGCGGAGTCAAGGCCTGGGTCAACGGCGAGCTACTGCTGAGCAACGATGACGCCCATCGAGCCAGGCTCGATCAGCACGTGGTAAGCGCCAGATTGCGCTCGGGCTGGAACCGCCTCATGATCAAGGTCTGTCAGCGCACAGGTCGCTGGCAGCTCCGCCTTCGCCTGACATCGCCAGATGGTTCGGCCCTCGACAACATCCGCTGCGACAGGACCTGGCATGATGTCTCTGGGGGTCCCTCCGCCAAGACACAAACCCCTTCCGCCAGTCTCAATACCTGGTTTGCAAATCCAGGACGGATTCGGGGCGCCGGTCTTGACATCATCGAAGCCTGGTGGTGGCACAGACAGGGATTTCAAAAAGCCGCGCTCCGTCGCCTCTTGGAGCTTACGGCCAAGCGCCCCCAAAGCGCCTTGCATCAGGTACTGCTCGCCGAACTCCATTTCGATGCCGGCCACGATGGCCTTGCCCTCAAGGCCCTGGTGCGGGCCGAGGCCATCACGCCTGGATTGCCCTGGGCCGTGTTGCGCCGAGTCGAACATGAAACGGATCAAAAACGGCCTGAGCGCGCCATGCGCATTTTGGCACCCTTGCTCAAACTGAACCCCGTCCCCCAGGACATAGAGTCCTTCCAGGCCCTGCTGTTGCTCCGACGAGGCTGGAACGTGGACGCCCTGCGCGCCATCAAAACGAGCCTGGCCTCCCGACCCCATCGCTCATGGACCTGGAAAGTTCGAGGCATCCTGCACCGGCGCCTGGATCAGCACAAACAGGCCTGGCAAGCGACCAGGCGTGCCCTGGCCTTGCAGGCCGATGACTTGAGTAGCTTAGACTGGCTCATCAAAAACGCGCTGCAGCGACAGCGACCCACGGAAGCCCTGACTTGGCTCAAACGCAAGCAACGTACCTGGCCAAGCAATGTCTCGGCCATCCTCCAGGAGGTGGAGATCAAGTTGGCCCATGACGATGCGCCCGCCGCCACCGCTGCGCTGAATCGAGCTGAGGCCATTGCCACCGACCACTGGCGGGTGCACAAATTGCGCGGCGACATTCACTATCGCGTCGGCGACAAAAAACAAGCATTGGCGGCCTATGAGCGCTCGCTGGTCTTACAGCCAGACAATCCCAGGCTTCGGGAGTACGTGGACTTCTTGCTGCAGCGCAAGGATCTGATCTTCGAACGCTATGCCCTGGACGAAGCCCGCATCCAACAAATCCTGGCACAGGCTCCCGCCAAAGGAACCCACGCCGATGCGGACGCGGTCTTCATGCTCGACGACCACATCACCCATGTGTTCAGCGACGGCTCAGCCAAGCACCTCGTTCGCCAAATCTATTATATCCAAAGCCCGCAAGGTCAACGTTCCCTGAGCCAATTTCGCGTTCCTGCCTCATCCAGTTTCAAGCTGGAGTTGGCCGAGACCGTGCAGCCGGATGGCAGTCGTCAAGAAGCCACGTCCATCCGAAAAGGTGTCATACATCTGCCCAATGTACAGCCTGGGTCCATCCTCCATGTGGCCTACCGCTATGAATCCTCTTCAACAAGCTGGATGGAAGATCACTTCTCGATGAGCTTCAACTTCCAGGGCGATTTCCCCTCCCAACTGGCTCGCTGGGTTGTGGTCCTCCCAAAGGAGAAAAAACTAATCCACTACGTCCGAGGAAAACGTGTTCAACACCAGCAAGAAGCATTGGACCAGGAGCAGGCTCATATCTTCTCCCTGTCTCAAGCAACCATGATTCACCGAGAGCCATGGCGTCCACCTTTGCGGGACCTCCGGTCGGCGGTCTATGTCTCCACGGTGCCGAACTGGGAAGAACTGGCCCGCTGGCAAAACAGCCTAATCCAGGATCAATTTGAAATCGATGAGGACATCCGAAGCCTAACCCAAAGCCTGGTGGCCAAGGCCAAAACGCAGGCCGAGAAAATCGACGCCATCTACCGCTTCGTGGCGAGAGACATCCGCTACCTGGATCATGACGTGGGCATCATGGGAAAAAAACCGAACAAAGCCGTGAACATCTTCGAAAACCGATTCGGCGACTGCAAAGACAAGGCCACGCTGATGATCGCCATGCTGCGCGAAGTGGGCATCAAGGCCCATTACGCAGCGGTGCGAACCCGCAACAAGGGCCTCGTTCTCTGGGAGGTGCCCTATGCCCAAAGCAATCACATCATCACTTACATCCCCGCCCAAGAAGGTCTGCCTCAGGCTCTTTTTGTGGACGGCACTGCTCGCTACGGTCATTTCCAGTATTTGTCCTCAAGAGATCAAGGCATTCAGGCCCTTGTGCTTACAGGCAAAAGCCACGAAATCGTGCGCACACCTCTCCTCCCCCCCGGGGCTTCCGCCATGCGGGTTGAAATCCTTGCCAAGCTTGGCGATGGAGATGAGTTGCAGATGGAGGCTGAAGAGACCTGGACAGGCATGTTCGCGTCATCCAATCGGCATGCACTGGTCACCGAGGGCAAACGCGCAGAAGAATGGGCCAAGCGCCTGAATCGTCGATACCCGGGCGCACGACTGGAAAAAGTCGAATTTGAAGGACTGGACGATCTGGGCCCCAAGGCCCAAGCCAGTTACCGATTCATCGCGCCAGGAAGAATCAGACAAGAGGGGGAAACCCTCAGGCTCGACTTAATCGCCCGCAGCCGTCTGCTCGACCGCTACGCCCGTCACCCCAAACGACATAGCGATTTGTTCACCATGCGGGCTTACACGACCGAGGAAACCATTCGGCTTTCGCTGCCCGCGGATCGCGAGGTCCAAAGCCTGCCGAAAAACCACCTCATCGACAACGACTTGCTCACCTATGAAATCAAGTGGAGCCAGAAGGACCAAGAGGTAGTGGTCAAGCTTCGCCTGGTGTGGAAAAAAAGGATCATCCCACAAGCTCGATACCCCGAATTGCGACGCCTGTTGGTGCAAACCGATCTGGCCGAAGAACAAGATCTGGTACTGAAGCGCAGGCAGGTGGCACGAGTAAGTCTTTAGGTTTTACCTGTTCTCCTGCTTCGCTATCCAGCCCACCACCGTGGGCAAATCCAAGTCGCTATTGTCCGGCAGGGCGGACACACAAGCCCCGGAGGCGGGCAAGTAATTCTGCTGGGTGTAGTCGACAACCATGCGATCGGCATTGTATTGCCAAGCCATGCTCTCCAAGCCATGCTTGATGCGAGCGATCCACTCTCGGGGAAGACCCAAGGCATCTCGCCTGTAGAACAAGGGCACCAGTTCTTTCTCCATCACCTGCCGCAGCTGCTCGGCTTCCCGCTTATCCTGCACCGCCGCATCTTCGTGTGTGAAACCCTGGCCGATGGCAAATCCGTTAAAACCATCACAAGCCTCGGCCCACCATCCATCCAAAGTTGAGCAGTTCAATCCACCATTGAGCAAAACCTTCTGGCCGCTGGTTCCGCAAGCCTCAAGCGGGCGTCGTGGGTTGTTGAGCCAGACGTCGACCCCCTGCACCAGGTGGCGTCCCACGTTGATATCGTAGTCCTCCACCATAAAAATGCGGCCCTCAAATCGCGGGTCTCGGCTCAAGCGGTAAATGCGCTGAATGAGCTCCTTGCCCCGATCATCCTGGGGATGGGCCTTGCCCGCGTAAACAATCTGCACCGGGCGATCCTGGTTGCAGAGGAGTTTCTCCAGCCAGACTTCATCCTCCAGCAACAACCAAGCCCGCTTGTAAAGAGCGAATCGCCGGGCAAAGCCGATGGTCAAGTGGTCCGGGTTCAACTGACCGACACGTCGCTCAATGGATTGCTCGGACTCGCCGCGATCCTTGCCCTGACGCGAAACCCGACGCTGGATAAAGTCCACCATTCGCCCCTTGAGGAATCGATGCGTCTCCCACAGCTCTCCATCGTCCACCTCGTTGACGCCGCGCCACACCTCACGCCGACGAATGCGATCCATCCAATCCCGGCCCAGATGGCGCACATACAAACGCCGCATCTGCGGGGCCAACCAACTGGCCACATGAACGCCGTTGGTGATGTGCCCGATGGGCACTTCATGCTGCTTGCGCTCCGGCCACAAAGCCCGCCACATCTTACGGCTCACGTGCCCGTGGATATTGGAAACGCCGTTGGCTCGCTGGGCCGTCTTGAGGGCCAGCACGGTCATACAGAAAGTCTCGGTGTCGTCCGCCGGGTTCACCCGCCCCAAGGCCATGAGGTCCTGCTGCGACATACCCAGCTCATCACGCAAGGGCCCCAGGTGTTGCTCCACCAGCTCCGGCGGGAACCTGTCGTGACCCGCTTCCACCGGAGTGTGGGTGGTGAAAACCGTGCGACTGGCCACCTGAGTTAAGGCCTCCTGAAGATTCTGGCCTTGCTCCTCCCTGAAGTAACGCGCCGCTTCCAGTGTCGCAAAAGCGCAATGCCCCTCATTGAGATGAAGCACCCCGGGCTCAATGCCCATGGCCCTCAGGGCGCGCAAGCCGCCGATACCCAACAGGAGTTCCTGCCGAATTCGCTCCCGCTGACCTCCGCCGTAGAGTCGCTCCAGGTGCTCGGTCAGCCGCTGATCGGCGGGCAGGTTTTCCTCGATGCTGGGATCCAGGAGAACCAGCAAGCAACGGCCTACCTGCACCTTGAGCAGCGAGGCATACAACGGCCCCTCGCGCGTATCGACCTTCACGCTCAAAGGCTGACCCTGCTTATCCAAGATCTGACGCACCGGCATCATGTCAAGTTGAGCTCGTCCATAGGTTTCTTGCTGCCAACCATTGGAGTCGATCGTCTGGCGAAAGTATCCCTGGTCATAAAACAAACCAACACCCACCAGGGGCACCCCGAGGTCCGACGCGCTTTTCAAGTGGTCCCCGGCCAGCACACCAAGACCGCCGGAATAAATCGGCAGGGATTCATGCAAACCAAATTCGGCCGAGAAATAGGCGACCGGTCTCACCTTCAAGGGACCCGCGTGCGTCGCACCCCAGCCTCGATGCGGTTGCATGTATTCCTGCAGACGATGATATGCGTAAATGATCCGACTGCCCAAGGCATGCCGCTGTATCCGCGCTTCAAGTCCCTCAACCCCCAGGCGTTTCAACAAGGCGATGGGGTTATGGTTGACCGAACGCCACAGTTCAATGTCCAAGTCTCGAAAAATCGTCGGCACATCGGACTGCCATGACCACCAGAGGTTGTAAGCAATTTCCATCAAATGGCCATATAGTTTCTTCGTATCTGACATGGTATCCCTCCTGCAAAGCTTGGGCACACACAGCCCAAGTCGGGGGATTGTCGCCTTACGGCGCTGGTCAGTCAACCCACCTTTGCATTGAACTTGAGGCTTCCCAATGATAGCCAAGGGGAAAGGAGATGGCGCGGGCCATGGTGGATTCAGACAAAACCGAAGGTCGGGAATTATTCGAGCGCTTGGTGGCTTTGTTGCGAAGACCTTCCGGCGAGAGCGAAGAGACAAAAGCCTCCATCATAAAGGCACGCCCGGAGTTGGATGCATTCATCGAAGCACACCCTCACTCGGTGCCCGCGCTGCGACTCATGGCGGAAGTGGAGGAGCGACAGGGCAACCGGCAACAGGCTCGCGCCCTCATCCACCGCGCAGAAATTGAAGACCCCTGGAACCCTGAGATCTTGATCATCGGCGAAACCCTGGGCGAGGCCGAAGCCGCTTCCAATCCACACAGCGATCCGGTGGCAGCCCCTTGGCTGGATTCAAAAATCTCCTCCACGGTCATCAGCCCGGATGACTTGGCGGAAAAAGCACGGGGTGCCTACAAATTGGGAGACTTGGAACGATCCTACTCCCTCTCCAAGCTCGCCTATCTCTTAGAGCCCAAGCAAGGCCATCACCTGCTGGACGCCTGGACCGCGGGGGCCGCCCTCGACCCAGCTCGCACCCATCGAGAACTACGCCTGCTCGAACCGGAGGCCTCCGAAGAACCTTTCCTCTATTTGGCGCTGGGTTCCATCGACAATGTGCTGGGGCGATACGAAGAGGCCGGCTTCTGGCTTGACAAGGGGCTTCAATTGCAGCCCGAAGATCCCTACCTGATGGCCATGCTGCTCAACGAGTTGGCCTACGTCTTGGCCCGACAGGAAGGACGTCTGGATGATTGCCTGGCTCTGGTGCGGAAGGCACTGGAGGTCTTTCCCAATCGCAGCGCCAACGGCTTCATCCGGGACACCCTGGGGCTGATCTACCTGAAAAGGGGCCAGAACGACAAAGCCCTGCGCAACCTTCAAGAGGCGGTCGCCAAGGATCCCGGTGTCATCTCCAGGCTGCATTTGACCGTGGCCATGTTGCGGGTTCGGGATACACCAGGGGCACTTCTGCAGCTACAAGCCATCGCCAACTCCAGGCCGACTCTGGACACACCTCACCTGGAGGAAAGCCAAATACTGAGACGAATTCAGAACCACCTATCCAAGCTGGAAGACCTTTTGAACCTTGGCGGTGTGGAAGAACTACAAGAAGCAGAAAAAATCTTGGCTGAATTGCTATAAACAACAAAACCCTTCGGGGATACAGGAGAAGTCAAAATGAGCGACAAAAAAACCAAAAAGGCCACAAAAAAAACGGCAAAAAAAACCGCAAAGAAACCGGCCAAAAAAACCGCCAAGAAACCTGCAAAGAAATCACCTGTAGCCACCAAAGAACCGAAGCCGACCCCGAAGCCAAGCAAAGAAAAATCGAAGCCGACGGTCCAACCTGCAACCATCGAGCTGGTGGATATTGAGGCTGTGGCCAAATTGCTTCGCTTGCCCTTGCTGCGGGTAAAGAAAATGGTCCGCTCAGGACAAATCCCTGGGGTCAAGGTGGACGGTGTGTGGAAATTCAATCTGCGATTGGTCCAACAGGCCATGCTGCGGCGGTCCAGGGGAAAATAGACCGCGAATAGAACCAGCGGTTCAACGACTCCGATACACGATGCGGCCGCGTTGGGGGCCGTAAGGGGAGAACACAACCCGCACCTTGTCTCCCAGCACAATGCGGATGTAATGCTTACGCATTTTCCCGCAAACATAGGCCAAAATGATAGGGCCTCCGTCCAGCTGAACCCGGTACATCCCTCCGGGTAAGACCTCTTTCACCGTACCTTCGACTTCGAATCCTTCTTGGTTGTCTGCCATGTGCCTCCACCAAGAGCGCTGGGCCCCGGAATTCATAAATTTCGAGCGGATATTCCTACAGTTGCGCCCAACTGTCAACCTCAATCAAGACCTTTTGCTCGCCACCTACCCTTGACCACGCGCGCCATCCGCTACCAAGCGCTGCACAAGCAGGGCAGCCACCTGCTCCGCCAGGCGCTTCCAAAACCCTTGCCTCAACTCAGGAGGAAGCTGGCTCAGACCCTGAACGCTCTCCCTTCCCGCAGGCAACTCAAAATCCAGGCTGGTTGCCCAGATAAGCTCATCATTTCTTTGCAGTTCGGCCTCAAGCTCCCCTGCAACAGAATAGGGGGTCATGGCTCCTTCCGCCACCAGCCTTAACTCGGTCACTCGAATGCTGAATACATCTCCACCACCACCCTGAGCCCAGCCCAGCCTCTTTTCCAAGGATTTTGCCATCGCCTGGTTGACAAAGGGAACCCAGTCCAAGGCATCTACAACCTTCAGAGCAGTAAGGAATCTATGCTCCGAGGCATTCGCTCGGCCGAGAGGACCCATGACCGACCGCCTGGCAAGGCCTCCCCGTCTGGTGAATTCAAGCCCCAAGGTGGCCTCTACGCTTGTCTCGACGGTCACCGAACTTGGCTCACCAAGCCGAGCCAAGTGGTTCACATGGCCACATGAACAAATCAAAACCGACGCAAGGGGAATGAAGCAGGCGATCAAAGTGTTTGGATTCATGTCGGCATCTTACAGGAGACGTGGCTTCGCCTCAACGCTTGCACCAGAAAGGACAAAGGCCTATCATTCCCCCATCATGCTGCCGAAACTAAATCTCAGAGACATCCGCATTCTGGCCGGCAACGAGTTCGTTCACCTGCTCCGCTCGGGACCTGGCATTCTGGCCCTGAGCATTCTCGGGCTGTACGCGGGCTGGGTCCTGAGCAAGCTGGTTGAACATGCTGATTTCATCAACTCCCTGGCCGCGGGCGGCATGAGCCAGGAGAGCACCGTGGTCTTGGCCATCGTCAAATGGCTAGCAGACGTCGAAGACGAGGTGCTGCGCAATCTGTTAGAGAATCACTCACCATTCATCACCTTGCTTTTCGTCATGGTAGCCGGCATCGCTCCATGGGTGAGCATGATGGCGGGTCTGGACCAAAACGCTGGAGACATCGGCTCCAAAGGCATCCGTTTCATGCTGCCGAGAACCAGTCGCGCCAACTTGATGATGGGTCGATTTGTCGGCACGGCTGTCTTTTGGACCACGGTGCAAGTGCTTTTGGGCCTGACCGCCATCATTGTGGCCCTTGCCATGGACGAGCATAACGGGATGGCCAGCATCGTCATGGACGGAATCTGGCTCATCTTGGCCTTGTCGCTAATCGGCCTGCCCTTCATCGCCTTCATGGCCATCTGCTCGGTGACCACCGGCAATCCCTTGCTCTCGGTCACCATGGGCATAGGCTGCTATTTTGCCATTGCGCTGATAGGAGGCCTGGGCGGCTGGCTGAACGAAAACCTTGGGGTCATCCGTTTTGCCTTCCCTTCACCCTTGCGCATCGATCTCATGCTCGGGAGTTTCCCCGAAATAATTGTGGCGGCCGTCGCCATGATTGTCTATGCCTTCATTTACCTGGTTTCCGCCGGGGCCATTCTCCGCAAGAGGGACCTGTGAGCAGCCAACCCGTCATTCTCGTCGAGCAATTGCACAAGTCCTTCGGGGGCGTGCATGCCTTGCGAGGCGTCGATCTGAGCGTTCCAGGCGGTTCTACCTTTGGACTGGTGGGACCCAACGGTGCGGGAAAAACAACCCTTTTCTCCGTCATCTCGGGTTTCTTGCAGCCCACTCGCGGAAAAGTTGCCGTCTTGGGCGGCAGCCTCTCCGGGGCCGTGCTGCGAGGCAGACTGGGCGTCTTGCCCCAGGATGCACGCTGGAGAAAGAGCGTTGCGCTGGGCCGCCAAATGATCATCTGTGCCCGCTTGCAGGGCATGAGCCACAGCGAGGCCCAAAAAGACGTCATGAGGGTGCTGGCCCTGACCGGCATGGAGGCCTATTTCAACCGCGCACCGGACAAGCTGTCTCACGGCATGGCCAAACGGGTCGCCATCGCCCAGGCCTTCCTCGGCGAGCCCGAAGTCATCCTCTTGGACGAACCCCTCGCCGGACTCGATCCAGCCCAGGCAAGGAGCATCCGCCTGCTCATTCAGAAAGAGACGGGCAAACGCACTTTCATCATCAGCTCACACGTCATGGCGGACATCGAAGCCCTTTGCAGTCATGTGGCCATCATCAAGGAAGGCGAGATTGTGGCTCAGCCATCCATGGACGAACTGACTCGGCGTGAAGGCGTTGCGGTATTTGTCCTGGACAAGCCACCTGAGGAGGCCCTGAAAAAATCCTTCGAGGCCCTCGACTACGTCAGCAAGGTGGAGCTGCGCAAAGTAGAACGCAAATTGCAGATCACGGTCCGAACGGACCAGATGCATATCGATGAAGCCATCGCGGCCTTCATTCACATCCTCATTGAACAAAAGACCACTTTCGTGAGCATCAACAAGGGCACTTCCCTCGAAGACGCCGTGCTCCAGGTCACCTAGCTCTGAGTTATACCGCCCTGGGCGGGGGCGGCAGGCGGGGCCGCTTTGGCTTTGCCGATGCCCCTGGCACTGCCGATGCCCCTGGCGCCGATGATGCCCAGGACACCACCAACCAAGCCAAAAACCTGCCAGAAAACGAAGCCCACATTGATTTGGCCGACGATCTCCGCAATGACGCTAAGCGCGCATACGATGAATATGAACATCTGGGCCCTGTTCTGGAAGAGCATGATGGCACCAACTATTTGAAGAATGAACAAAACCCACAAGAATAAACCAAAAACCACCCAGAAAATACCAGTACCACTAGAATCCTTCTTGGATTCCTCGACAGGCTGAGCACTTTGACTGCCGGCAGCACTTTGAGTGCCAGCAGTTTCCATACCCATTTCAGCGTCAGTGCTCATACCGCCAGTGGTCAGAGCCCCACCCAGCAAATAAAATCCTCCACCAAGAGCATTTACGGTGGCCGCAACGATCAAAATGATACCAGCAACAATTCTCATGTCTCCTCCGTTCGGCGAAAAGACTGTACCGCACCGGATCTTGCATCACCAAAAAAAAAAAAACGGACCCCACCATGGGGATCCGTTTCACTTCAGATTTTATAAAACCTATGCTCGAATAGATCAGCCCTCGGCGGGAGCGGCTGGCGGCGCGTCTTTAACCTTGCCGATGCCCATGGCACCGGCGATGGCCAAACCGCCACCCAAAACACCAAAGATATTTGTAAAACCGAACGAAACAATCGCAAACAGAACGACTCCACCGATCTCAGCCAGAATACTCAAGCCAGCCACGACCAGGATGAACGTCTTTGCCTTGCCGATGAACAGCAGGATGGCGCAAACGATCTGCAAAACGAAAAGAACGAGAAGGAAAAGCCCAAAAAACAGACCCTTTGTAGACGCGAATTCCTGAGCACCCGCAACCGCGTCGCCAAAGGCGGCAACGTCTTGGGCGTCAGCTGCACCCTCTGTAGCCGCTTCGCCGGCCGCCTTCTTGACAGCATCCAAGGCATCTTTGGCGTCGCCTCCAGCCGCCTTGTCGGCCTCTTCAATCGCAGATCCGGCAAAGCCGGCGGCGGCATACGTGCCTCCTGCAATAACATTAAAAATCGCGGCAATAATCAACAGGATACCAGCAGCTATTCTCATGATTCCTCCTAATGGAAGTGTAGATAGTTATTCTCAATTTCTCTCTGGCTTCTTGGCGTATCAATTTCAATTCAAGCTGTCAAATGAATTTTGGCCACCCACGGATGGGTCCAACCCGGCCAGTGGGCAATGATACGGTGTAAAAAAATTATTTCTGTTAATTTTTTTCGAAAGTTGACAGTTCTTTTGCTCGGGAGCTAAGCTAGGGAAGCAATAGGCTAATCAGATCGGGAGGATAAATACATGGGACAGACCAAAATTCTCACGGCCCTGCTGGCCATCGCGTTGATCTTCGCGTTTTCAACACCTCCGGTATTGGCCCAAGCCGCCCCGAAGGCCCTGAAAGGCAAGATCATCACCAACGCCAATCCCATCGATATCCCGACTTCAGCCACGGGCTTCCTCAAAAAAATGAAGAAGCAAGATCGCAAGAACTTCAAACGGGATCAGGGCGGGAAATGGGTTATTCATTTTGTGGCATTTTTCAAGCGCTCGGTGCCGGTTGACCAGGTTGGCGTTGTCGTGCTCGATGAAAAAAAAGAACCAGTCGCCTTGGCCGACGTCCCGGGACAAAAAGGCCAGAGAACCTTGGCCAGCCAAATCATCATTGACTCAACCGAGTTTCCTGGGAAAAAACACACCTTGCAGATTTACTACGCCAAAGGCAAAAAGCCGATGGTGCTTGCCAGCAAGGTGATCACCTTAAAAAAATAGACCCTGCCATCCAGACCCAAATATCTTCAGCAAGGAGGCTTGCATGGACATGCAAGGCCAATCCATCGTGTCCATTCGGGACTTTTCCAAAGACAAGATAAAGGCGATTGTGGACAAAGCCCTGGAGGTCAAACAAGGACGCTGGAGCAATGCGCTCAACGGCAAGGTGCTGGCCACTCTCTTTTTTGAGCCGTCCACGAGAACCAGACTCAGTTTCGAAGCCGCGATGAACGGCATGGGCGGGCGAGTCATCGGCTTTGCGGACCCCAACGTTTCTTCCGCCAAAAAAGGCGAAACACTCGGGGACACCATCAAGACGGTCACGGGTTACGTAGACGCAATCGTGATTCGGCATCCCGTAGAGGGCGCGGCCAGGCTCGCCTCCGAAGTCGCGAACGTCCCCGTGATCAACGCCGGGGATGGGTCCAACCAGCATCCGACCCAAACCTTTCTCGACCTTGTGACCATTCAAGAAGAGTTCGGTCGATTGGAGGGACTCAAGATCGGCCTCATGGGGGATCTCAAGTATGGCAGGACCGTGCACTCCTTGGCCATGGCGCTGAGTCTGTTTGGATCTCAGCTTGTTTTTGTGTCCCCGCCCGGACTGCGCATGCCGGAGCATCTCTGCGATGAGCTCAATTCAGCGGGGACAAAATTCAGTGAAGCAGACGATCTGGAGTCACTCGACCAGGTCCTCGACGTGCTCTATGTGACCCGAATCCAGAAGGAACGATTTGCCGACCTGCTCGAATACGAGCGCGTCGCCGGCGCCTATCGAATCAAGCCGGAGACCCTTTCAGGCAATTGCCAGCAGGCGCGCATCATGCATCCCTTGCCTCGAGTGAACGAAATCGCGGAAGAAGTAGACGACATGCCGAATGCCATCTACTTCCGCCAGGCGCACAATGGTGTGCCAACCCGCCAGGCATTGCTCGGACTCGTGACTGGAGCCATCCAATGAGCAAAACGCACAAGGTTTATGCATTAGAAAAAGGAACAGTCATCGATCACATCCCCAGTCCCATGGCCCTCAAAGTCGTCGATGTCTTGGGGGTCAGCCAGGATGGGATTTTGACGGTGGGCATGAACTTTCCAAGCAAGCGATTGGGTCGAAAAGACATCGTCAAAGTTGAAAACCTCAAACTGACGGCCCATGTCACCGACAGAATCGCCCTGGTCGCACCGACCGCCACGATCAACATCATCGAAAATGGCGAGGTCATCGAAAAACGAGCCATTCACGTCCCCAAAGAATTCAAGGGACTTTTGCGCTGCCCCAACCCGAACTGCATCACAAACAAAGAAAACGTCACCACACATTTTGTAAGAGAAGGCGAAGGCGCCCAGGCCTCCGTCCGCTGCACCTACTGCGAACGACTCTACAAAAAACCTGCTCAACTGGTTATTTAAGAACAGCACGGGAGGGCATAAAGCCCTCCCCTGATATGGAACGATCTGTCAATGGCTTTGAAATCACGGCATCACAGAAAGCCTTTCTGATGGACAAAGACAGACAAAAAAGCAGCCATGAGTACACAATCGACGGT
>JAFCZJ010000095.1 GCA_019314375.1 Deltaproteobacteria bacterium
GCCGCCCACCCAGGCTGCTTTTCACCCGAAGGATTTCGGCCTGCATCCTTGGCGCGACGCCCAGGGACTGAAGCACCGTCTTGAGCACCTTGACGTTTAGGTGGGGCAGGATGCGCAGGTAGGGGCTGCCACCCAGGACCGGAGAGACGGGGGGTGGGCCCTTCTTCATGGTTTTGGCCAGATTCAGCAGCTCTTCGAATTTGCGGACCTGCTCGTTTCGAATGAAGTCGATGATCTCGGCCCATTCATCCTCGCAAGCCCAGGGGACCAATATTTTCGTTTTCCCGTCCAGCTCGACCCGCCCCGAATCCACCCGAGCCTGGCTCAAGTTGGAGTCATTGGGGCAGTTGTCCATGATGTTGGAGATGCCGTCTCCGTCTTTGTCCTTGTCGCAAGCGTCGCCCAGCCCGTCCCCGTCCAGGTCCTCCTGCCCCGGGTTGTAATGCTCCGGACAGTTGTCCTCCGCCGGCGCGATGCAGTCCAGATCCTTGTTCTCGGCGGCCGTCAGTTTGGGGCATGCCTGACAAGCGTCCCCTTTGCCGTTGCCATTGGAATCCTTTTGATCCGGGTTCGCATCGTAATAGCAGTTGTCGCAAAGTAAGGTCAGCCCGTCATGATCGGGATCATGGATGTGGAGATTGGACAGGGACTGGTAGCGGTCGTAGACCTCGGGACAGGGGTCGCAGACATCGCCCACCCAGTCCCCGTCGCCGTCCAACTGGGCCGTGTTGAACTTGAGGGGGCAGTTGTCGAAGAAATCGAGGATCCCGTCTTTGTCCATATCGGATACGGCCAGGAGCATCCCACCCTCCGCGGCGATGTCGTCTAAGGACTGGATCTCCGGACCGAAGCGCACAAAGTTCACGTTCTTGAACACGTAGTACTTGTCATGCCGCCCATCGCTGTAAAACAGCCGCTTGGTGGAGCGAGCCTCTGTGATGGGCCCGGTGGAGCTGGGGGTGGCCACCAGATGGATCTTGGCTTTCTTCAGGTTCTTGCTCCAGCCGTGGCTGTTCTTGATGATCCAGTAGTCAAAGCCGTGGCCATCCTCACCGCCGAGATTCTGCATGTAGCCCACGATGAGCACCGAATGGCCATTACCCACACAGTAAGTACCGTCCGCCAGTTCGACGGCATTGTCCTCGTCTTTATCGCAGGAAAAGGCGTCCAGATCCCCCGGACAGGTCACACGATAGAAAAAATAGTCGCTGCCGGCATCCACATTCCGGTGTTCGCTTCCCTTCCAGTGCTTCCAGTTCATGACCGTCTGGACCGGAAAGCCCATCTTCAAGAATTGACGAATCTCCTCATCCACTTTCCCGTAGTCAAAGTCCACCGCCTCGGCGCTTTTGCAGTCGACTTTCTTGCCGGCGGCGTCCAGGCAATGCCGCATGTCGAGGGTCTCACGCACCTGGGGATAGGGGGCCACGGCAAAAACCAGGCCCTTGCCGCGGGCGGCGTCGTGGATGCAGTTTGTATAGGGGCCGGCTATCTTGCTGTAAAACTCATTCTTTTCGTTGGTGCTCAGTTCGAGGTCCTCATCGTAGTATTTCTTGCCCAGCTCCTTGAGCCGGGCCACCTCGACGGAATTGGAGAAGTTTACATTGGGCATCACCGATGCGCAGTGCTGCGGGGACAGGGCCTTGAAATGGGAGGCGGTTTGTTTCGCCAATTTAAACCAGGGGGAGTTTTCGAAGTGGATCTTTAGCTTCTCTCCGCTCACCTGCGGTCCCAGATCCTTGAGCGGCCTAAACAGCATATAGAGAGGGATGTGCTCGGTCTGGGGCAAGAAAGCCTCGAGGGTGGCGTACGTCGACTTGTCTTCTTTGGGGACGCTCAGGCTGCTGCCGGCCAGAATGGGGATGGGCTTGAGGCAGTAGTTGTTGATGGCCTCCCCCAGATCCACCGGCAGGAAGTCCGCCAGCGGGTGATCCGGGGTCGCGGGACGGGCCGCCAGGAGCTTGCGCCCCACGAGGGTCTCTAAGTAGGCGGTGGTCGAATAGACGGAGCAGGAGCCTTCGACTTGGGCCTTGACGAGAGACACCAAATTCTGCCCATTGCATTCCAGCAGGGAGACCACCTTGTATTCTCCCTTTGTCCCGTCCCCGTCCATGTCGAAAGAGCGGGTGAAGCCATTACAGCCCGCCAGCGTCCCCGGCAAGGGCAGGGCCATTTTGTAGGCGGCCGGCTTGGCCACCCGGGTTTTGCCCACGGTTTCGGCCATCTGCTCACGGATGAGCCTGTCCTTCGCGGAAAGGCGTCTCACGACTTGCGGCGGTCGCAGGCTCGCCGCCTTGGGCAACGAGGGCCTTCGCGCCTGAACGGTGCCGGAGGGCTTTGTTTTGTTTTGTCGGGCGAAAAAGCGCGTGGCCTTCGCGCAGCGCCGGTCCGGACTCTCGCGATCGCCCTTCGCCTTCTTCAGCAGATAGGCCGAAAAGGCCTTGGGGTCGTGACCCTTGCGGCCGGCGCGCACCAGGCACCACTTGAGGCTGCCAAAGTCCGCGGGCGGCCAATTTTTCTCGATGGCTTCCGCGACCAGGGCCTCGGCCACGGGGCCGTCGATTTTCGACTGCCTGAGGTCGGCCAGGCCCAGCAGCCAGTCCCGCGTTCGGGTCGCCTCGCGCCCAAGATCCTGGGCACGGGTGGCCAGGCGCAGCAGGCGCTCGGGCTCGGCTCCTTTCCGCGCTGCTCGAAAAGCCGCCCGGGCCACGGCCACGGCGGACTCGGGGGCGAGCTTGGATTTTTCGGCATGGACCAAGACGCCCATGAACATCGCCACGGAGGGGTCATCCCGGCCCAGCACCGTCCCCGCCACATCGCCGAGGACCTCTCGGACGGCCGCGCGCCAGGCGGCCTTGCGCGCGGGGGTCCAGTTCTGCTTCTCTATCCGCGTCTCGATTTGGGTCGAGAGATTGCCGCGTTCGGCGGCGGAAGCCAGCCCCAGACCCATCCATGCACAAAGCAGCCAAGTCGCCAATTTTCTCAATTGAGTTGCCCTCATTCCCATCCCCGTTCTTTCCCTCGCGATCATCCCTGCATCTCCTCTGCCCAGTCGATGAGCTTTTGGCGCAACTCTTCTTTCGACGGCAGGTAGAGTTGGTACTCGGAGGCGTAGATATTGCTGCCTTCGGGCAGGGTTAGCTCCACGAGCGCGTCGTTCTTGCGGTGGCATAGCACGATGCCGATGGTGGGCGCTTCGCCGTCGACCTTCACGTGGCGGTCGAAGTAGTTCACGTACATCTGCATCTGACCCAGGTCCTGATGCGCCAGCTTGTCGATTTTCAAGTCGATGAGCACATAGCAGCGCAGCAGGCGGTTGTAGAAAACCAGGTCGACGTAAAAGTGATCGTTGTCGAAGGTGAAACGTTTCTGGCGTGCTTCGAAAAGGAACCCCTTGCCCAGCTCAAGGAGGAAATGCTCAAGCTTGCCGATGATGGCAGTCTCCAATTCGGATTCGCTGTAGGAGCTATCCTCGCGCAGCTCGAGAAATTCGAGCACATACGGGTTCTTTAGAATGTCCGCCGCCTTCTCGATTACCAGTCCTTTCTCGGCCAGCTTGCGGATCTCATCCCGATCCCGGCTGAGCGCTAGCCTTTCGTACAGCGCGCAGTCGATCTGTCGCTCCAACTCCCGAACGCTCCAGCTGTTGGCGACCGCCTCGACCTCATAGAAACGTCGCTCCTCGGAGATCTTCAGCGACAGAAGGATGACGTAATGCGACCAAGCGAGCTGAAAATGGGGTGCCAGCTGCCCCACCAAAGCGTCAATGGCTTTTGATCCGTCCCAGTCGATGAGCGCAGATTCAACAGACAGCGTCTGTTGGATCTCGCCCAGAGCGGGGAGCAGCGCTTCTCCGGATTCAACAGACAGCGCCTGTTGAATTTCGGGGTAGGCCTCGTAGAACGCCCGAAATTTCCGCAGGTTCGTAGGGGATGTTCCCTTCAGCCCGCGCTTGGCCAGGGACGCGGCGAGTTGATCGATGAGCCTTTTCCCATACAGCTCAGAGCGACCAGCCCCGCCCTGCTCAAACTCCACGATGTAGCAACCGAACAGCCAGTTGCGCACTACGAGCGACAAGTCGACGGATCGAGCAGCCTGGTGCTGGGTCCGTTCATGGGTCGCCTCGAAGAGATCGGCCAGACGCCGAAGCTGGGAGCCGCTACTCATCCCGCGACCTCTTTCTTTGCTGGCCCTCGATCCAGGCGTCGAGGTCCTCCCGCCGGAATCTCCACTGGCCCCCGACCTTGAAGCCAGGGATTTTCCCTTTCTGCGAGAGGCCATAGACGGTCTTCTCGGTGACCTTGAGGTACTCAGCAACGTCACGAATGGTTAGGATGTCTTCGCTCATGTGCTCACGATCCTCTTGGCAAAGTCGTTCAAGGTCGTGTATGTTATTCCAAACTATTCCAAAGCTCAACCTGTCCCTGGTTCATTATTCGTCTCAAGTGAAATCAGACAGGATGCAGCCAACACACAGGATGCCGCCTCGGGCCCTGCCGCCGTCCGGGCCGACCCCAACGTCGATGAGCATGGTATTTAGGGGCGCGAAATTTCATCTCGCGAAAAGAGCAAAACCATTACCTGGTCGATATGCGCTTTCAGCGGCGGGTAATCAACAAGCTGATACGCGCTTACGTCGACCGCAACAGGCAAATCACTGGCGTCAAAAAGCGTCCAGATATGATCAACCATGGCCTCGTCCACATCGCCGTAAAGGACCATGTCAATATCCGAATTATCGCGGTATGTCCCGGTGGCACGCGAGCCAAAAAGACCTACGCGTTCAATATGTGAACGAAAAGGCCGCAGGATATCCCTGACGATCTCCAATTGCTCAGGGGTCAAGCCATGGCTACTCATGACGATATCACTGGCCTCTTTCGTCCAGCGCGCTTTTCATCAGATAAATATGCAACCCATCCAGTAAACCAAGGTATTTCGATCGAATTGCGACAATCACTTTCTCAAATTTAGCGATATCGTAGGTATGAGACACCTTGTTGCGGGCATCCAGGGCCTCCATCCACAGTGCCCCGTCCCCAATGATTTTTGCCGCAAAAGCAGCTTTGATCACAGCCGCGGGTGTGATCTTATCTAATACCACGCCCTCAAATTCGAGATAGTCTTTCAGCACCTTCCATGCCAGCTCCCAGGTGTATTCAAAGCGCTGAATGATCCCCTCTTTTTCCAGCTGACTTAACTCCCGGCTTTCCATCGATTCAATGGCTTCCCGAAGCAAAACAAAGGCCCGCTTGTAGTTATCGAAGCGATAAACCCAACGTGGTATTTCCTCTTCTTTTTTCTGGCTCATCAATCAGACTCCCCGCAGATTTATCCTCGGTTTCGCGCTTTGAAGATACGTCGACTCGCAGCCGGATGCAAGCCTCCGGCGGGCAGGTTGGCTCAGTTGGCGTTCATGAAGAAAGACAGGAGCAGGATGAGGGGGCCCTGGTAGGCGGCCATGGGTTCGCTTAGCTCCCAGGCGCAGGCCCGGCAGGTGGAGCCGTCCCAGTCGCAGCTCACTGAAAAATCCCGGTAGGCGTAAGCCGGGAAGGCACGATTGGGGATTTCGTAGGCGCAGGAGTAATAGAAGTTGGGTCCGCCCACCAAGAGCCCGGGCGCGGGACCGTAGGTGGAGAGGGCCCCGTCGTCGGGGTGGTAGGGATAGAGGGGCTCGTCCAGATCCGCGGGCTTGCCGTTGGTCTGATCGTTGCCGTGATCGCCGTCGCCGCCCTGGTAGGAGAACCAGGCGTGGTAGATCTGGAAGGAGGAATGCTCGCCCCCATAGGCACCCATGTTGCTCAGGTAAACCATGTTGAGCGGATTGCAGCCCAGCAAGTAGTGGAGGTATCGCAGGGCCGCCTCCTCCAGCTCGGCCTGGCTGTGCTCTCCCAGGATGCCCAGACGCAGGGCCATCATCAGGTGGGCGCCGTAGGATGCCTGGCTGCGGTTGCTGCCCCAGGACCAGTCCCAACCGTTGCCCGGGCCGCCCCACAGGCCCCCGTAAGCACCGGCCTGATCCAGGAGGCCCTGGACGTAGATCTGCGCCACGGCGTTTTCGATGCTGTCTTTTAGGGGCTGACCCACCGCCGGGTTGAGCAGCATGTGCCAGGCGCCGCTGGCGATCACCGCCTCCGCGGGGGTGGCGTCATAGGGCAAAAGCCCGTCCCAGGTCGACCAGGGGAAGGACTCGGCCACGCCGGCGGCACCTGCCTCGCCGGGGGCCAGCCGATAAACGGCGGCGGCCGCGGCGGCCCGCAGCCTGCTTTCGGCGGCGTTGGCCGGGACGTAGTTCTCCAGCCAGCCCCAGCCATCCAAGGCGGCCAGGGCGTAGTCATCGCCCTGGGCGGACAAGCCCGCCCCCCGGAAGACCAGGGCCGCGTGGGCCAGGCTCAAGACCGCGTTGCCGGTGGCCTGGCCCAGGGTCACCCCGCCGCCGGACCAGCCGCCGCCGTTGGGGGAGACGCAGTCGAAGTAAACCCGCTGCTCGTCGCTGGCGGAAGGCGGCGAGAGGACGCTTGCGTCCCGGCCCTTGACCGAGCTCATGAAGTGACCGTCGGGGCGCTGCATGCGCAGGTAGAAGTCCAGCTCCCAGGCCAGCTCGTCTAAGAGGTCGGGCGCGCCGTTGCCGCTCTCGGGGATGTGGAGCTGCCCGTCGGGCCAAACGCCGGGGTTGAGCTCGTATGCGAAAAGCATCTCGGGCATGCCCCGGCCCCATAGGGTCTTCTGGTAATCGCCGGCGTCGTGCCAGCCGCCCCGCAGATCCAAGAGCCCATGATCCGGGCTGCCTGGACCCGGGCCGAGTTGGGCGTCGCCCGGGTGGCAGGCCTCATCCACCCAGCTTGCCCCCCGGCCGGGCATGCCGCCTAAGGCATCGCCGGCCCAGGGTTCGGAGCGGGCGTGGTTGCAGCGCTGGAAGTAGAAGGACTTGGCGGCCACGGCACCCACGATGTCGTAGACCTCGGTGGCGATGCGGAAGGCATAGGAGCGAAGTTGCTCGTCGGGCAGGTAAAGGTAGTAGGTGCCGGGCCGGGTTTCAGAGCTCAGATCCACCGTGGCCAGCTCGTCCCCCGAGTCCTCATCCGTCGCCAGGGTCGAGCTGGAAAGCTCGGCCATGAGCGCATTGTCGCCGGCGCGGCGCAGCTCCACCGCCTGCCCGGGCCGATCGAGCAGGAAGGCCCGCTTGGGATCGGCGGGGCGATAGCCGAAGTGATCCAGGCGAATGATGCCCGACAGCTGCCCCAAGGGCGGCTGTTCTGTATCTCCCCCTGTATCTCCCCCCGTATCTCCCCCGGCATCCGTGCCCGCGTCGGTGCCCGCGTCGGTGCCCGCGTCGGTGCCCGCGTCGGTGCCCGCGTCGGTGCCCGCGTCGGTCCCGGCGTCGGTCCCGGCGTCGTCACCTGTCCCAACCTTGCCCGAAGAGCAGCCCACGCATGACAGCAGCAGGGTCAAACCGCAGAGGATTAGCGCCTTGGTCCAAAGAGAGGCTGTGCGCATTGTGACTCCGTAGCGAATGGGATGGCTTTGAATCTGGGGACGCGGTTACATGCAGTTGACCGCGCAGATGACATAGCCATCCATCTGGCAGCAGAAAGTATTTTCGCTGCATTCGTAGGAAGTCTCCCACTCGCCGTTCAGGCAAATCCAGACCTGCCTGCCCCCGCACATCTGGCTATATTCCTCGCAGGGCTCATTCGATCCACAGGCAGGAAGCAAGATGGCCGACACAGCAACAAATGCCAGGGCCAAAACCCAGAATTTCCATCTCCGCATATCCCATTCCTCCATGCATGATAAGGCAACGATTCCCAATCCCTCATTTTATCCCCCGCAGCCCCAAAAAGCGACCCCCGAATCCTTGGGCTGGATGCTTGAGCTTATTTGGCTGTTATGCTAGCGTTCGCGGCTTGACCGGCGGAATTTTCGGCCGGGTTTGTGGGTTTATCAATGCGTCCAATAGAGGACTTTTGAGAGAATTTCAAGGAGAGCGCAATGAAGAGCAAGATGATTGGATTGGCCATCTTCATCCTCGGCTTTGCAAGCTTTCTGGGGGGTTGCCCGCAGAAAACAGACGGAGACGAAGGCAAAGCCGGTGTGGAGACGAAATCGGAGACCAAAACCAAGGGCGCGGTCGTGGCCCGGGTCGGCGATGTGGACATCACCTTGAAGGGATTTGAAGACCGGATGAATCAGCAGAACCCCCTGATCCGGGCCCGCTTCAAGTCCATGGATCAACGAAAGAAACTCTTAGACAACATGGTGGAGCAAGAGGCCATGGTGCAAGAAGCCCTGCGCTTGGGCTTGGACAAAGATCCGGAGATGCGCCGCGGTTTCAAAAAAATCCTGGCCCGGTACTTTGTCAACGAGGAATTCCACAAGAAACGAGTCAAGGAAATCGAAGTCAGCGACGAGGACATCGCCAAGTACTACAAAGAAAACAACGATCGCTACCACGCTGACGCAAAACGCCGCGTCCATATGATCTTCTTGGCGGCCCCCAAGGCCGACGCAGCCAAGCGGACCGAGGTAAAAAAACAAGCCCAGGCCCTCCTGGATGAACTGGTGGCCAAGCCCAAGGATCGAGCCCTCTTCCTCAAGCTGGCCAAAAAACATTCCCAGAATCAGGCCACCAAGCATTTGGGCGGAGACACCAACTTCAAGACCCAAAAAGAGCTTGAGACCACCTACGGCAAGGCCTTTGCGGATGCGGCCTTCGCCCTGAACAAACCCAACGATCTATCAGGCCTGGTGGAAACCGACACCGGCCTGTACCTGATGCGCCACAGCGGAAAACAAGACGCCTTCGACCACCCAATGGAACGGGTTAAGGGGCAGATCAGAACCACCTTGTTCGCCAAAGCCCGAGGTGAAGCCTACAAAAAATTCATCAAAGACATTCAAGGCAAGGTAGGCATCAAACTGTTCGCCGACGCCATTGAGAGCGCCAACCTCGACCAGTCCAAGGGCCCGGCCAAACCAGGGAACCGACCTCGACTGGAGATGGGCAAAGGCATGCCGGGAAGAAAAGGCATGCCCGGCAGAAAGGGTGGGGTTAAACGCCTGCCGAGACCCAGGGGCGCGCGCGGCATGCCCCCCGGCAAAATGGCGCCTCCCCACGCAAGGCCAGGCGGCAAGCTCCACAAAACACTGCCCGCGAGCGCCAGAGAAAAAATCATGAGGCCCAAGGCCACCAAGCCCAAACCCACGCCCTGAGGCCTCACTCACCGGACGCCCCCATGCCCCGCCCCTCAGCAAGTCTGCACAATCTCTGTCTGCTCGTTGGTCTGAGCTTGGGGATGCTGGCTTGCGAACAACCCATCCCGTCCACGCCGCCCAGCCCTTCGGGCGTAGCCCGGGTCAATGGAGAAGACATCTCAAAGGCCACCTTCATCGAGGCGCTCAACGAGCTCAAGGAAGCAGGAAAAGGCTTCTTTTCCTCGGCGGAAACGGCCAACCGGGTCAAAAGAGACTTACTCGAGCGGCTCATCGAAGGCGAATTGCTCCTGCAGGAAGCGCGGCGCAAGGGCATCCACATCGACCCCAAGCTGGTCGAAGCCAAGATTCGCTTGCTGGCCTGCTCATAGAAAAACTGCTCAAACAAGAAGTCATCGATCGCATCGCCATCTCTCGGCAAGAGATCGAAGCTTACTACGAACGACATGGTGATCTCTTCCTGAAGCCCGACGAGGTACGCGTCAGGCAAATCGTAACCTGCACGGAAGAAGAAGCAAAAAAGCTACGAAAACAGATCCTGCATGGAAAAAATTTCACCAAGCTGGCGGCCGCACATTCGTTGGGCCCGGAGGGAAAAACGGGCGGCGATCTGGGTTACTTCCCCAGGGGGCGCATGCCCCCAGTCATCGACGAAGTCTGCTTCAAGTTGTACTTATCCCAAAAAGTCAGCAAGGTTGTGGCCTCGCCTTACGGCTATCATCTTTTCAAGTTATTGGACAAACGGCCGGCCAGGCAGTTGAGCCTGGACGATGCGCGGAAAGAGATCGAGCACAAGCTGGTCGACGAACGCGCAAAAGAAGCCGAGAGTTACTTCATCCGATCACTGCGGGAACGAGCCCGCATCGATCGGGATTTTGCCTTGCTCGATCGCATCCACTGAAGTGGCTGCACGAGCCCGGCCAGGAAGGACGACCATGGCGATGACGCCCAGGAAGCTCATACTGGGGATGATGCTGATTTTCTGGCTCACACCCGAGATCTCCTCTGCCGCATTGATCGATCGGATCGTGGCCACCGTCAACGGAGATGCCTTGCTTCTCAGCGAGGTAGACGCCTTTTGCCGGGCTGCCCTGGAGGACGTGCCGGCCAACATCCCGCTCGCTCAAGCCGTCGAGCGCAAACGTCAAATCCGCTTGCAGACCCTCAATGGCCTGATCGACGACTTGCTGATCAAACAACAAATCAAAGTGAAGTCCATCAAGGTGACGAAGGAAGACGTGGCCAAATATTTGCAGCAGCTGCGGAAGCTTAACAACCTCACCGAGGAGCAGTTTCAAGCAGCCATCCGCCAGGAAGGAAAATCGCCGGAAGATTTCAAAAGAGACATCACCAAGCAACTCGAGCGGGACAAGCTCATGGCCAGAGAAATCCAGGGCCGTATGAAAGTGACGGAGAAAGAAATCGCCGAACATTACCAGCACCATTACACAAGCAAAACCGCCAAAGAAAAAGTTCGAGCCAGTCACGTCCTCTTCGCCATCCCGCCGGGCACCCCGGCCGAGCAAGAAAAAACCGTAAAACAAAGAGCCGATCGAATTCTGAAATTGCTGCGCGGAGGTGCAGACTTCGTCAAAACGGCCAAACAGTTTTCCGACGACCCCAGCGCCTCCATGGGCGGCGATCTGGGCTGGTTCCGACGTGGTGACATGGTGGCGGCCTTTGAAAAATCAGCTTTCAGCCTCAAAGAGGGGCAGATGAGCGACCTGGTGCGTACTCGATTCGGCTACCACATCATCCTGGTCACCGGCCGAGATCAAGAAGGACCGCCTCACTTGGATAAAGTCTCCGGTGAAATCCGCAGCAAACTCATGCGTGAGCGACGTGCCAGCGCCATCCGCGGATGGTTGGACGATCTTCGCCGCCGCTCTCACCTGGAGATCAGACTCTAAAATCGAGTCGCCTCGCGACACAACATGAGCCGCCGCCAAAACAAGCATGCGGAACCGTGCATTCGAATTCAGGGTGCGCGCATGCACAACCTGAAAAACATCCACCTGGAGTTGCCCCGCAACAAGCTTATCGCCATTTGCGGACTGAGCGGCTCGGGCAAGAGCTCGCTGGCCTTTGATACGCTCTACGCCGAAGGCCAACGGCGCTACGTCGAGTCGCTCTCCGCCTACGCCAGGCAGTTTTTGGACCAGATGACCAAACCCGATGTGGATGCCATTGACGGTTTGTCGCCGGCCATCTCCATCGAGCAAAAATCCGTCAGCCGCAACCCGCGCTCCACCGTAGGCACCGTCACGGAAATCTACGACTACCTGCGCCTTCTGTATGCCCGGGTTGGGCAACCCCATTGTCCCCAGTGCGATCTACCGGTCAGCCGTCAGAGCGCGCAAGAAATCGTAGATCAAGTAATGGCTTGGCCCAAAGGATGGCGTTTTGCCGTGTTGGCGCCCGTGGTCCGCGCCCGCAAGGGTGAGCATCGCAAGCTACTGAAGGGCCTTCTCAAGCAAGGCTACACACGAGTCAACGTGGATGGCCAACTCCACGATTTGGATGGCGACATCGAGCTGGATCCCAAACGAAAACACGATGTGGATGTCTATGTAGATCGCCTGGTCATCAAAGACGGACTGCGGTCGCGCCTGACCGACTCGGTTGAAACAGCCTTGGGCCTGGCCGGGGGCATAATTAAATTGGCGCCGGTCGACGGTGACGACATTGTCTTCAGTGAACGGCACGCTTGCGTAGCCTGCGGCTTATCCTTGGCGGAGCTGAGCCCCCGGCTCTTCTCTTTCAACGCACCGCAAGGTGCCTGCCCTGACTGCGATGGGCTGGGGCATATTCGCTATATCCACCCAGGCCGGGTTGTGCCTGACGAGAGCCTCTCTTTGTCCGAAGGCGCTGTAAGCACCATGGGCCGGGCCGGTACGGGCTATTACGGGCAGATGATCGAAGCCGTGGCGAAAAAGATGGGCTTCGGCCTGGATATCCCTTTTGCGGATCTACCCGAAAAAGCGAGACAGGTTGTGCTTTACGGCTCCGGCGACAGAGTCTTTGAATTCGACCTCGAAAGCGAGCGCATGAGCCACAAGTTCAAGCGCCCCTTCGAAGGAGCCATCCCTAACTTAGAAAGACGCTTCCGCGAAACCACCAGCGAAGCCATGCGGGCTGAAATCGACAGCTACATGACCATGCGCCAATGCGAGACTTGCGAGGGCCAGCGCTTGCGTCCGGACGCCTTGGCGGTACGAATACACGAACATTCCATCGCCCAGATCTCCGCCATGACCGTCACGCAGGCCCTCGACTTCTTCGACAAGATGGACCTCGACAAGCAACGCGCCACCATCGCTGAACGCATTTTGCGCGAGATCAAAACACGTTTGCGCTTCATGGCCGACGTGGGATTGAACTACCTAAGTCTGGACCGGGCGTCCATGACCTTGTCCGGCGGGGAGAGTCAACGCATCCGCCTGGCCACACAAATCGGCTCATCCTTGGTGGGTGTGCTTTACGTGCTGGACGAACCCACCATCGGCTTGCACCCCCGCGACGGAGAGAGACTCTTAGACACCCTGCGTGAGCTGCGAGATCGAGGCAACACGGTGGTGGTGGTGGAGCACGACCCGGCCACGATCCGAGCATCTGACTTTGTGGTGGACATGGGACCCGGTGCCGGACACCTTGGGGGCCGGGTGGTGGCCACCGGCAGCCCGGATCAAATCATGAACCATCCGGACTCCCTAACCGGAGCCTACCTGTCGGGTCGCAAACGCATCGCGGTGCCAAAAAAAAGACGCGTCAGCAAGCATGCCATCAAACTAAAAAATGCACGCGGCAACAATCTGCAAGGCATTGACGTCACCTTCCCCCTGGCTGTCTTCACCTGCGTAACAGGAGTATCCGGTTCCGGCAAAAGCACCTTGGTCATCGATACACTTTACCGGGGCCTGGCTGAGAAACTCTATCGCAGCCAAGAGATGCCCGCCGATCACGACGGTTTTTCGGGACTGAAGCACATAGACAAAGTCATCCACATCAATCAAAGCCCCATTGGCCGCACCCCGCGATCCAATCCGGCCACCTACACCGGAGTTTTCACCGCCATTCGTGACCTATACGCCAAATTACCCGAAAGCCGGGTTCGTGGCTGGGGCCCTGGCCGATACTCGTTCAACGTTAAGGGTGGCCGCTGCGAAGCCTGTGGGGGAGGCGGCCAAATTCGCATCGAAATGCACTTCTTGCCTGACATGTTCGTCACCTGCGAAACTTGTGGCGGCAAGCGCTTCAACCGAGAGACCCTCGATGTGCAGTTTCGGGGTCGCAACATCCATCAAGTCCTGGAGATGACGGTGGCGGAGGGTTTGGAGTTCTTCGCTCACCAAAGATCCATCCAGCACAAACTACAGACTCTTGTAGACGTGGGCCTGGGCTACATTCACATCGGCCAACCAGCCACCACTTTGTCCGGCGGCGAGGCTCAGCGCATCAAGCTGGCCCGTGAGCTATCCAAACGAGCCACCGGTCGAACATTCTACATCTTAGACGAGCCCACCACCGGCCTGCACCCGGAGGATATCAGCCAACTCATCGAAGTGCTCACCCGATTGGTTGAGACCGGCAACACGGTGGTGGTCATCGAGCACAACTTAGACGTCATCAAACAAGCCGATCACATCATCGACTTAGGCCCCGAAGGAGGCGACGGGGGGGGTTCTCTTGTCGCCGAAGGCACACCGGAAGAAATCCTTAAAATCAAAGCATCCCATACGGGTCATGCACTTCGAGATGTCCTCTCCAAGACCCGCAAACCCTGACTCAGTTTTTCGATCCGATCCGCCGCGCGCGCAAGCCCTGTCCTCGCAGGCGCTTCAGCAGCCATCTCCCGGAGCGAATGAGTCGGCTCGAATCACAAACGAAGGCCGGGCCAGGTATGAAACGAATAGGCGATGTAGCCAATGGCACCAGCCACAAGTAGGGCGATAACGGTCCACATGATGATCACACCCCATCGGGAAGACCCGCCCTGCATCGGTGGCACCAACGTTCGACCGCCTATCTGGGCCTGGGCCAAATTGAAAATTCGGTCCAGCCTCAGTTGTGCTTTCTGGCGGTGGGCCTCGGATCGCGTGAGCATGCGATACTGACGAGAAGCGTAATCCAGCCGATTGGAGCGGGTGCAGCTATCCAGGAACTGGTCATGCAAGGTCTCGTCATCAGGATTGGCCAGGATGCTCTGCCAAACCGCCGCCGCCAACTCCGGATCCGGCGGCAAGTTGTCCGCATCATAGCGGGCGAACATCAGACCGCAGCGATGACAGGCCTCGTCCAAAAACTGCGTGTGCCCACATTTTGGGCAGATCACCTCACCCTCGGCAGGTTCGAAAACCGAAGCCGGTACGGCGCGACCCGCCGGGGAGGTTGGCTTGTCCAAAGCCGGCATGGTCGGGCTTTCATCGCCGGCAAGGCTGGATAAAAAATTGCTCTCACCACAGGCAGGACAAGGGAATCGCAATCCCTCATCAGACGTGACGAAATAACGCATCTCAACGATGTCTTTGCACTTCGGGCATTGAACCTTCATGACACCACCGGACTCCATATCACAGGGGTCAAAGTCACAACCAGGACCACCAGGGCCAGCCAAGCCAAACTCCGTCGACCAAGTCCCAATCGTTGATCTTCGTCATGCACCGGCGGGTGGCCCTTCCCGACAAAACGAAGGAGCAAGGCCCAGACGATCCACGGCGTCATGCCGCTACCTCGCAACATCAGGCCTCCCATGCCGGCCTCCTTGACGATCTGATCTGCCGAATCGATCAGGGGAAGGAATGTGCAGACCAGTCCCACCAGGCCCATCACCAGCACGATTCGCCTCACCCATCGGGCTACCTGCTCATGACGAGATCCACCGACCAGCGCATAAAGGATATGCCCACCATCCAGCTGTCCGGCGGGCAGAAGATTCAAGCTGGTCACCAACAAACCGATCCAGCCGGCCCAAGCCAAAGGGTGCAAAAAAACGTCCTGTCCAGGCAACAGCTGTGGCTTGGCCAAGGCCTTCATTGCCAAGTAGAGCAGGGAATTCCCTTCCATGATGGCCCCTGCGGGCAACTCAGAAATGGCTTGCACCTCGCTATAGAGCAAGCCGACAAAACACACAGGCACCGCCACCAGCATCCCCGCCAGGGGACCCGAGACCCCGATATCCAGCACGGCAGTCCTGGTTTTGGGCACCTCCCGCATCTGAATCACGGCACCAAAGGTGCCGATGGGCGGCAGGGGCATGGGGATGAAGTATGGCAACGAGGCATCGACCTGATGCCAGCGAGCCGCAAGAAAATGAGCCATTTCGTGTACGAGCAAGATGCCCATGATGGCGCTTGAGAACATGGCCCCATCGCGCAGGGAAAACCCGCCACCCGAGTAGCAACCAGCATAAAAAGTGGTGGCGCAGGTTGTGAAAAACAAAGAGATATGCAGCCACCAGCGGGTGGGCCTACGGGCATCATCCTTCATGAGCAGGTGGATCCGGTTCTATTTCGACGATTTCTTCCTTCTTGATGCGCAAAAGAAAAAGCTCCTTATCGGCTTCCCCGTTGGGCAGGAAGGTGGTCCGACCCGTGGCCGCCTCAAATTTCTTGATTTGCAGGAGGGCTTCCCGGAAAGCCCTGCGGTCCCGCACCTTGGCCTTTTCGATGATGTGCTGTACCACCAGGGCCGCGTCGTAGCCCTGGGCCTCGATCATGCTTGGCTCCCCGTCGAAGTTGGCTTTGTACTTACCGACGAAACGCCTTGTGGCCGGACGCGTGCTTTCCAGAAAAAACCCATCACAAAAAATCGCGCCCTGCACATAGCGTTCGGCCCACTTCACCAAATTGGGATTGTTCCAGCCATTGCCACCCATCAGGTAGACCATGTCCAGCTTATCTCGCCCAAGCGCCTTCTTATATCGATCGATCTGCCAGTGGCTGGTGGTCTGGAGCAGGATGTCTTCAAAGGCCAGAGCCGGCGCGATCAACACCACCTTGTCCACGTAGTCGGGTACAAACAAAGCCTCGAAATCCACGATGGGAGGCAAGCCCTTAAGAAGCTTCTCCAACTTGCGTTTACGGGCCAAATTGGTGTTCGTTTCCTTATAGATCCGCCGCCTCTCGCGAAGGAAGTCCCATCGATCTCTCAATGTATAGCGCCCCACCATCTTTTTGATGGGCGCAGCAAAGTTCTTCGAATCCGGCTCGTAACGCTCAGCCGCCCGAACTTCGCCCTTGCGCCGGGACACCTCATCCCAGAAGGCATTGACGAAACCCACACCATATTTGTCGTTGGGGTAAAGCAAACCAAAACGCTTCACCCCAAGCTTCTCCATGGCAAAGCCCACCAACAGTCGAGCCTGCATTTCCAAAGTAAGAAAAGACCGGAAAACGAAGCTGCCGACGTCCGTGATCTTGGGACGCGCACTCAAGGTAAGAATGGGCACTTCGAGTTCTTGTGCCTTGACCGCAGCCGAATAGGCTTCGCCAGTAAACAAGGGCCCAATAACCGCCACCACATGCTCATCGAACACAAGTCGTTCCATCTGCTCGGCCGCCCGAACCGCCTCACCACCTGTGTCGCGGATAATCAACAAGGGGGCAGCCAACGGTTTTCCGTCCTTGCCTTTGGCCGGCGGATCGAAAATGCCCGCACCCAGCTGAATGCCGGCGAGGGCCTTGCGCCCGTACTCTCGATATTTGCCGGTCAAAGGCAACAACACACCGATGGCCTGAGGGTTGACCCGATTGCGATCGATGATCTTTTTAAGAAGGCGTCCGGCCTCCCCTGCAAAAGCATGCTCGGGCCAGGTGGCGACAAAATTCTCCAGCTCTTTGCGTGCCCGCTGGAAATCATGGATGTGGTAAAAAATCTTGGCCAACTTGAGCTGTATGACATCCGAGGGAAAACCTTCGCTATTTTTTTCAGAAAACAACTCGAAGGCCTCACGCACCTGTACAAAACTGAGATCGCGATCGATCAGCTCTACAATTCCTTGCCGCAACTGCTCACGAGCCGGCCCCTTGGGGCTCAGTTGATGAACAACGGACATCCAGCGCAAGGCCTCCAGAGCAGCACCGGCTTCCACATAAGAGCGGACCAGCATGGCGGCAACTTCTCTTCTCCGCGTCTTATTGGGCAGTTGATCAAAAACCGATTGCAGTGTGGGCAAGGCCTCTGCAGTCCGGCCCAACTTGACCAAGCCCAGGCCATACTGCACCGCCGCCTGCAAATATCGAGGACTCTGGGGGTGTTCGATCACAACCTGCTGAAAGGCATGAACCGCCGACTCTGCCTCCCCTTGCGCCAAAAGCACCTCACCCAACTCCATCCATGCCGCATCCACGTTGTCGGCCGAAGGATAGCGCTTGAGCAACTCGCGGTATTTGGCAATGGCTTCAGCCGCTTTGCCCGCCTTGGTCAATTCGCGCGCGTCTTCGATGGTCAACTTGGCGGCCTGAGCCAAGGGCACTTTTTTTCCACCAACCACAACAGTGGATGGAGGACAACCTGCCGCGAAAAACAAAAACATCACCAGAGGGGCAATCCAACGCATCCGCATCTCTCGCACTCCTGCTGCTTCAAACGGGCTCCATCACCCGGAATCCCGTGTAACGTTCAAGCACCTCCGGCAAGACCACCGAACCGTCGGCTTTCTGCCCACATTCAAGCAAGGCGGCCAGGGTTCTTCCCACGGCCAGCCCGGACCCGTTAAGGGTATGCAAAAGCTCAGGCTTGGTGCCCGGCTCACGACGAAATCGAATCCTTGCACGTCGTGCCTGGAAATCCTCGAAGCTGGAGCATGAGGAGATCTCCCGATAACGATCCTGCCCAGGCATCCAAACCTCCAGGTCGTAGGTCTTGGCTGCCGAAAAACCCAAATCGCCTCCGCAAAGGGCAACCACCTGGTAAGGCAAACCCAACTTCTGCAAGACTTGCTCTGCATCCAGAGTCAAGGCCTCCAACTCTGCCTCCGATTCCTCCGGCCGGCAGAACTTGACCAACTCCACCTTGTTGAATTGGTGCTGCCGAATCAAGCCCCGGGTGTCACGGCCATGAGCACCGGCCTCCCTTCGAAAGCATGGCGTATAGGCGGTGTATTTCAGAGGCAAAGACTCGGCGTCCAAAATTTCGTCCCGATGTAGATTGGTGAGCGGCACCTCGGCCGTTGGCACCAAGAACAACTCCGAATCGGCAATCTTGAAAGCATCTTCTTCAAATTTGGGTAGTTGCCCCGTCCCCTGCATGCTTTCACGCAAAACCAGAAAAGGAGTCCACATCTCCCGATAGCCGTGGGAGTCGGTATGCAAATCCAGCATGAAATTGATGAGCGCCCGCTCCAACCTGGCGCCTTTGCCGTTCAGCACGGTGAACCGCGCACCGGATAGTTTGGCACCACGCTCGAAGTCCAGTATCTCGAGCCTTTCTCCCAACTCCCAATGGGGTCGCGGCGTAAAGTCGAATGAGGGCGGCTCTCCCCATTGCCGCAGAAGTAGATTGTCCTGATCGCCCTTGCCCGCGGGCACCGATGGATGTGGCAAGTTGGGCAACACGAGAAGCAACCCATCCAACTCGAACTCCACATCCTTAAGCTTGGCGTCCATTTCCTTCTGTTCCTTGGACAAAGCCTTCAGGGATTCCCGCAATTCGACAGCCCTTGCTGGCTCACTCTTCACCAGTTCCTTCATGCGGGAGCTCTCAGCCTTCAAATCGTGGCGCAACTTCTCGACACGCTGAATCAGAACGCGACGTTCCTTGCCGAGGGTTGCGGCTCTGTCCAAGCCCGGTACGTCCCCTCGCAAGGCCATTCGCTGCTGAACCTGCTCCAATCCATCCGTCAACAACTTACGGTCAAGCATCGTTTCCTCGCAACAGAGCCTGTGCCCCGACTTCGTCCATCATCCAGTGGGAGTCTACGGAAGGGGGCTCTCGGCATCAGCGGTCTTGCTCCAGGTAATAAATCTCGTCACGCACTTCGTCTGCGTCAGGCGCATCAGGCCTTAGCTGCAAATACGCCTTGAACTCCATCAAGGCCTTGCTGGTCTTGTTCATGGCCTTGTACACATACGCCAAATAGAAATGAGGCATCGGATCTTCTGGCTTCAAACGAACGGCCTCGGTATAGAATCTCACCGCCGGCTTCTTTCTGCCCAGGGCATCTTGTGACCTGGCCACCCGATAGGCAGCCCCGTCAAAACGTTTGTCCTTCTTGTATGCCTTCATGTATGCAGACAGGGCCTTCTTGTTCTGAGTTTGGGCCGCATAGGCATCCCCCAAAGCCAGCCAAACCTCCGTGCGCTTGGAATCCTTTCGGACCACCCGCTCGAAAAATCGAATGGCCTCCGAGAACTGCAGCCGACCGGACAACAAACGACCCAGCTCCATCATGGCATCGAGGTGTTTGCCGTCCAGCTTGATGGCCTGGCGGAACTCGTCCATGGCGTCGACTATCATGTCCGTATTATGAAAACTCAAACCCATGCGAAAGTGAAGCTCAGGGTTCTTGGGATCAAGGGCCACCGCTTGCTTAAACAAGTCCAAGGCCTGCTCATGAGCTTTCTGGTCTTGCAGCACAAGAGCCAGTTCAAAAAAGGCCCTGGGGTTCATGGCATTGAGCCCCGTGGCGGTCTGGAAATACTTCTTGGCCGTTTCCGGGTCGCCGGCCGCCTTGGCCGCCAGTCCTGCCTGAACATACAGTTTGTCGACTTTGGGATTGGAGCGAATGGCCGCCTCACACATTTCAAGGGCATCCTCGAATCGCTCCATCTGATATAAGGACCGTGCGTGTTCAAATTCAAGGCCAGGATAACGTGGCGAAATGATCTTGACTCGCTCATAGGACTTCAGGGCCTCATCAAATTTCTTTTGTCCTCTCAGCGTGTTGGCCAAGTTGAAGTAAGCACCAGCCAATTCCGAATCCAGGCGCAGGGCTTCACGAAACTCGCTTTCGGCCAAGCGCAGATTGTCTTGCTTCAAGTAAACTTCACCCAAACCATTGTGTACGATGGCGGATCGCGGGTTGAAGTTATTGGCCTCGGTCAACTCCACCAGGGCATCCTTCAAATTGCCTTGTTTCAAATTCAAGCGAGCGATGGCGACCCGGCTCCGCAAAAGCTTGGGCGCTATTTTCTTGGCCTTCATATACAAGGCCAGCGCATCTTCCGGCTTGTCCAGGTCTTCACTGATGAGCCCAAGGTAGTAAGCCGGGTTGGGATTATCCGGAGCGGCCTTGAATGTTTTTTCCAGGAGCATCTTCGCCTGAACGATGTCATCGTTTTTCCACATGGCCCGCCCCATGCCCACCTGGGCGTCTATATTCTCGGGGTCCTGCTTCAGTGCCTCCCTGAACAAACTCACCGCCTTGATGTACTGGCCCATGTCCATATAAAATGAACCCAGGGCAGCCTTAAAAGACACCTGGTTCGGTGCCAACTGAATGGCCGACAGCAAGTCTTGCACCACCTTGTCATTCTTGTGCCGCCGCTTGTGAATCCGTGATCGAAGATAATGGGCCGTGGCTTTTTCCAAACCCGAAAGTGAATCAACGTGCTTGCCGAAGGCCAAAGTCAGCAGTTTCTCTCCCTTTTCGTATTCCCCCTGCACCTCGATATGGATCCGAGCCTCTTCCACCGCTGAATTCACGTGGCGTGGATTCTTCTCTACGGCTTTGGAGTAAAACAAGGCGGCGTTTTCGAAATCCTGCTGCAAAGACTGCAAATCCCCCAGCGCGTGATAGGCTTTCGCGAAATCCGGGTCGAGGATCGTCGCCTGATCGAACATCTCCGCAGATTCCTTCCACTTTTTCATATACGCAAGGGCCCAGCCGGCCAAGAACAAAGCCTCTTTGTCCCGGGTGTTCGACTTCAGCAATGGCATCAGCACCTGATAGGCCTTGGTCGCATCCGATGAGATGAGAAAGGCCGCTTCCACCTTGCGGGTTTCCGGACTCTCCGGCGCATCTTCCTTCATCAGGCCCAGCACTTTTTTGCCGCGTTCGACAAGCACGACATTGGCACCGTAGTTGCGCAACAAAGCCGCATAGCTCAAGCCCAACAAATATTGCTCATCAGGGCTCAATTCATCTTCTTTGAACTTCTCTTCGAGCTCACGGCGCACATCGGAATACCCGGCGTATGTGTCTAAGAAATAATTAAGCCGGGCCGGGCTGACCTGGGTCTCTCCAGCATCGCCGTCCGAAGCGTCCGTCTTCTGACCGCCCGCCGTACTGTCCTCACCGAGGAAAAGTTTGTGGCCGAAGAACCCATAATCGGTCAGAAATCCCATGGCCACGCCACCCGCAACAAGCACGAAGACCAGGCCCAGCAGCACCACGAGGCCCTTGCCTGAGCCCGACTTCTCCTCCTTGCGAGGCTTGGGCGCATCAGCGAACTCAACGCCCCTGGGTGCAACCGCCACCTCTTGCACCTTTGGGGGGACTGCCGCCGCCCCGCTCAGGGGCTCCTCCATCAGAGAACGGATGACCGCTGCAAATTCGCCAAAGGCCCCCAAAGGCTTGAAGCTATGCCCATCGGTGGATGCCTCTTCATTGCCCATGAGTTGGTGTTCATTAAGCATCTGGGTGACCGTAGCCCTGTCGAATGGGCCAAAAATCTTGCCGCTTTTTCGCTTGATGCGGTAGTTGGGCCCTCCCATGGCCCCGGCTCCGCCAGCCTCCTCACCTATCTCATCATCAATGAAATCAAAAATCTGGCCTTCGCTGCCCGAGGTGGGTGCCGGTGCCGAGACACCGGAAGAGCCTCCGCCCATGGGAGGCAGAGACGACCCGCCGCCGAGGGGCGGCAAGGATGACCCACCGCCTAGGGGCGGCAGGGATGATCCTACCTGAGCCGGGGCTTGATTGTCGGACATGTCCGGCAGATCATCGCCAAAATCGACGCCCAAATCATCACCCGCAACGCCTCCCAAATCCACATCCAAATCGAAAAGGTCACCCGCCGTTTCAGGCACAACATCCTTGGCCACCACGAAAGTGGCCATGCAGCGGGGGCACTTGATCTGCAAACCCTCAGGAGGAATGCGGGATTCGTCGATATTGTACTCTGCTTGACATTTCTCACATTGGACTTTCATGCATCATTCTCCTAAAAGACTCCATTGCCATCGAGACCGAAGGTAGACATCAAGATTCTGACCAAACGCAGACACTTGTTGGCCAAATTCCTCTGATATTGCCTGCACCTTGCTCAATGGTTGCCACCGAAATTGGATTGAAGCACAGGCAGAGCAGTCGGTCAAGCAGGACCCTCCTCGAAAATCGTCCACAGAGAAAAACAAAAGACACCTACATATGGAAAAAACCTTGCCGAGAGACGATCGCATGCGATAGATTTTCAAGATCTCAAAAGAAGACGAAGGAAAAACAAAAACAAACAAGGCAAACCAACAATGACGAAGGACCAATCCAAAGGTTATCAGGTTGAAATACCTGACGATGTACTCGATGAAGCCCTTGAAGTCGTCCAAAAACCCAAGAGCAAGGCAAGCCAAGACACTGAAGTCGTGGTGGAAATCGAGGATGAAGACGGAATTGAGATCGAGACCGCGCCCGCAGCAGCTCCTGCCGAGTTGATGGCCGAGCTGAAAGAAGCGAAGGAAGCAGCCAAGGCCGCGAAAGATCGCATGTTACGTGTTGCCGCGGATGCGGACAATGTACGCAAACGAGCCATCAAAGAAAAGCAGGACGCCATCAAGTTCGGCATGGAAAGCGTGATGCGGGACCTGCTGCCCATCGTGGACAACCTGGAACGGACCATCAAACATATTCCGAAGGACGTAGAAGATCCGACCTTCAAAACGCTCGCGGAAGGCGTGCGCATGATCCTGTTGCAGTTTACAGAGACCCTGCGGCGCCACAATGTCTCGGCCTTCGACTCCATTGGACAAGGCTTTGATCCGGCCATGCATGAAGCCTTGAGCTCCAAGCCCACCGCCGAAGCAGATCCCGGCACGGTGCTCAGCGAAATGCATCGAGGCTATGTACTGAACGATCGCCTTCTGCGCCCTGCCCTGGTGGAAGTAGCCTGCACTCCAAAGCCAAGCGACGAAGACAGCCAAGATGTCGTAGATGAGCCGGCCGTCTGTCGAGAGCCCCCTGATGAGTCTGATGAGTCCAAGCAGACCGAGATGGAGTCCGATGCGGTCCCCGAAAATGATGATAGCCATGATGAATGACCATGCCATGATGAATGACCATGACATGATGAATAACCATGAGATGAACCGCATCACCCTGTGCATGGGGAGGACGACTTAATTATGGGAAAAATTATCGGCATTGATCTTGGGACCACCAATAGTTGTGTTGCCCTGATGGAGCGCGACGAGCCGGTGGTGTTGCCCAACTCGGAAGGTTCTCGCACAACGCCATCCGTCGTGGGTTTCACGGAAAGTGGCGAGCGACTGGTGGGTCAAATCGCCAAGCGACAGGCCATCACCAATCCGGAGAACACCATTTTCGCGGCCAAGCGTCTGATAGGACGAAAATTCGAAGACGCCGAAGTGAAAAACTCATTACCCATCATGCCTTACAAGATCGTTGCCGCGAAAAACGGCGATGCCTGGATGCAGGTGCGAGGCAAGGACTACAGTCCAGCGGAAATCTCCGCCATGGTCTTGATGAAAATGAAGCAAACCGCGGAAGACTACCTGGGTGAAGAGGTATCCGACGCCATCATCACATGCCCCGCCTACTTCGACGACAGCCAACGGCAGGCCACCAAGGACGCGGGCAAAATCGCCGACCTCAACGTGCTTCGCATCATCAACGAACCCACGGCAGCCGCCCTGGCCTATGGCCTGGACAAGGGCGACGTCTCGATGAAAATCGCGGTTTTCGATCTGGGCGGCGGCACTTTTGACGTCTCGGTTCTGGAGTTATCCGAAGGTGTGTTCCGCGTGCTTTCGACCAACGGCGACACCTTCCTCGGCGGCGAGGACTTCGACCTGCGCATCGTCGATCACCTCTGCTCGAACTTCATGCAGGAAACCTCCATCGACCTGCGGGCCGACCGCATGGCCATGCAACGCCTGAAAGAGGCGGCAGAAAAAGCCAAGCAAGAACTCAGCTCTTCGATGGAAACCGAGATCACCCTGCCCTTCATCACGGCCGACGACTCGGGCCCCAAGCACCTGAACCTGTCCTTGTCCCGTGGCCAAATGGAAGCCCTGGTGCCGGATCTCTTCGAGCGACTTGAGGGCCCCTGCAAAACCGCCCTGGAAGACGCGAGTTTGGGTGCCGCGGAAGTCGACGACGTCATCATGGTGGGCGGCATGACCCGCATGCCCAAGGTGCAAGAACGGGCCAAGGAAATCTTCGGCAAGGAGGGCAACAAGGAGGTCAACCCGGACGAAGTGGTGGCCATCGGTGCCGCTGTCCAGGCCGGCGTACTCAAGGGCGATGTGGAAGATGTGCTGCTCTTGGACGTCACCCCTCTGAGTCTGGGTGTAGAGACCGCCGGTGGCGTCTCCACCAAGTTGATCGATAAAAACACCACCATCCCGACCCGCAAGAGCCAGGTCTTTTCCACGGCTCGAGACAATCAGGACATGGTCAGCGTGCACGTCTTGCAGGGCGAACGAGAAATGGCCGAGGACAACAAAACCCTGGGCCGTTTTGAACTGGTCGGCATCCCACCAGCACCCCGCGGCGTGCCGCAAATCGAACTCAGCTTTGACATTGACGCAAACGGCATCGTTTCCGTCTCTGCAAAAGATC
Organism: Deltaproteobacteria bacterium; assembly: GCA_019314375.1. Classification (GTDB taxonomy): domain Bacteria; phylum Myxococcota; class B64-G9; order B64-G9; family B64-G9; genus JAFCZJ01. Next base: position 24,950 of record JAFCZJ010000095.1, read on the forward strand.
TGGGCTCGGGCAAAGAGCAAAACATTCGAGTGACCGCCGCCTCGGGGCTGAATGAAGAAGAAATTTCGCGCATGCAGGAAGAAGCGGAAAAGCACAAGGACGAAGATCGCCAGAAAAAAGAATTCGCCGACCTTTTGGTCAACGCGGACGGCCTGGTCTACTCCACGGAAAAGGCCATCGAAGAATTCTCCGATCTCCTGACAGACGACGACATCGAAGAAATCCGCCAAAGCTTGACCATCTGCAAGGATCTGGTCGAACGCGCCTCCCGCGAGGACTACGAAGAGCTCAAGCAAGTGGTGGCCAGACTGGAAACTGCCGCCCACCGAATCGCGGACGCCATGTACTCCCAGAGCGACGGAGAAGAAGAAGAAGAGTAGCGCCATCTCGCTTAGGTGCCCATGTCGAAGGAATTCATCGACTACTATCAAATCCTGGGCCTGCCTCCCGAGGCGGGACAAGAAGAAATTCGAAAAGCCTATCGCGCATCCGCGCGGCGACTGCATCCTGACGCCCGGCCCAACTCAAGCGATGCAGACCAGGATGACGCCTTTCGCCGGTCGGTCGAAGCCTGGCGGGTGCTCGGTGATCCTGAACTCAGATCAGCTTACGATCGGGCAAGACAGCAACCGATTCCAGCCACACCCTTCTGTGGGCAAACTTCGGGCTTTGGACAAATTTTGGCCGATATGTGGCGACGCCTCTTCGGCAACGACAAGCCGGAAAACGGCCAGGACTTAGAGACCCGCGTTGAAGTCGAACTGGCTGACCTGCGATCTGACCTCCCTCTCGAATTGGATATACCCTGCGCCGTCGCCTGCGGACTTTGCGGTGGGCTGGGTCGCTTGCCCGCCAAGGATCAAGACGGCCCCGAGCAAAGTTGTGTGCGCTGCGGCGGCCTGGGTCGACAAACCGTCCAACGGCGTCTGCAAATCAAGGTGCCGGCCGGCTCAGAATCGGGTCTGTGTCTGAAGTTTTCCGGTGAAGGGGAAGAGGGCTTGCGTGGCGGACAGGCTGGTGATCTGAAGGTAGAGATCCTCGTCCGACCACACCCCACCCTGCGCCGGGCCGGAGCCGATCTCTTCTTGAAACATCCCGTCACCCTGGAACAGGCCATCTTCGGCGCTGCGATTGAGATAAACGGCCTGCACGGCAGGCACCACATTGTGTTGCCCGCCAATCTGGCCCACGGACAGACTTTCCGCATCAAGGAGGCAGGCTTGCCCCCGGGCCCGGGCGATCTCGTCATCACCACCCACATCGTATTGCCCTCTGCCATGCCACCTGATGAATCAGACAGGCTGCGGGAGGCATTGGCACAAATCCCGCTTACGCGTTATCCTGGCGTCTCATTTCTCCCGGAGCGCAAGAAATGAAGGCCCCGCTAGAATTCCGTCGACGTTTGTGGGTTCGTTTGCTGGTCACATACCTGCTGCCCTTCGCCTTGATCGTCGGCAGCTTGGTCTGGTTGACCTACAATGCAGCCCGACAGACCATGGAGCGGCAGCTTGGGGAAAGCCTGACGGCCCTGGCCAAAACAGCAGTCCTGCAGGTGGGCAAACCTCGCGCCTTGCGCCTCCGCCCAGGCGACGAGAAATCCAGGACCTATCACAATCTTCAAGAAAAGCTCAAACAACTCAGGCAGGCTACCGGCGTCGAAGCCATCTATCTCGTCGACATGCAGGGCCAGACCCTGGTTGACGATGCCGGCACATGGAGCATCGGTGAACGCATCGTGAAGTTGGCCGCCGACGAGGCTGAACTCAATCGGGTGCGACAAGGGCAGGCCATGGCGTCCATGCTCTTCGCCGATCAGGAAGGCCGTTGGATCAAAACGGGGTTTGCGCCGGTGAGGCTCGACGGACGGGTACAAGCGCTGGTGGGCGTAGACGGAAGCGCCAGCTTCTTTGGGCCCCTTTCCCAGCTCGGTCGCATCTTGGGCTTGCTTGGGGCCTTGGCTCTGGCCCTGGTGGCGGCCGTGACCTGGTGGGGTTCGAAGCGGATCACGCGCCCATTGGATGCCCTGGCCCAGGCCGCCAGGCAAATCGGTCAAGGTCACTTCGATGCGGAAATTCGGACCACCACAGCCGACGAGATTGGGGTTTTGGCCCACACCCTCAACGAGATGCGTACGAACATCCTGAAGAGAGATCAGCACCTGCAAATGATGCTCTCGGGCATCGCCCACGAGGTGCGCAATCCCCTGGGCGGCATGACCTTGTTCGTAGGTCTGCTCAAAGAAGAGTTACACGATCGCCCGGAAGCCCTGAAGCACGTTCAACGTATCGGTACCGAAATGGAATACCTGGACCGGGTGGTCAACGATTTTCTGGATTTCGCTCGCAAGAAACCCCCTGTGATGGAGTCGGTGGAGCCGGCTGAGGAATTTGAGCAGTTGACGACCCTGCTGGCCTCCGAGTTGGAAGAAAAGAACATCGTGCTGAAGCAAGATGTGGCAGCAACCCTGGCTCCCGTGTCTTGGGACCGGGAGCGCATGCGACAGGCGCTGCTCAATTTACTGCGCAACGCCATCCAAGCCACTGACCCAGGCGGCACGGTTCACCTTGGCATCCACCCGGACGGGCCCAACATCATCGAAATCCAGGTGAGCGACAATGGCAAGGGCATCCCGGAAGAAAACCAAGCGCGCATCTTCGAGCCTTTCTACACCACAAAACAGAAGGGCACCGGACTGGGTTTGGCGCTGGTGAAAAAGACCGTGGAGAGCCACGGGGGGCTAATCCGTATGGAAACGGATTGCGAGACAGGCACCCGCTTCAGCATTCGCCTGCCCCGGTCGAACTCAGCAAATACGCAGGAGGCATGATGGCCAACATTTTGATCATCGACGACAACGAGACCATCCGCGAGGGCATCGCAGCCGTGTTGGCCAAATCGGACCACAGTTGCCATGTGGCGGAAGATGGCCCCAAAGGCCTGAAGCTGCTCTCCAACCGCCGTTTCGACTTCATTATCACCGACTTGAAGATGGAACCCATGGATGGGATCGAAGTGCTGCAGAAGATCATAGAGCGCGACGAAGATGCGGTGGTCATGCTCATCACGGCTTTCGGCACGGTGGAAACGGCGGTCGAGGCCATGAAACTCGGCGCCTTCGATTTCATCACCAAGCCATTCACGCCGGACCTCCTGCGGGCCAAGGCGGAACAAGCCCTGGAGGTGGCCCGGATCCGGCGGGAGCGAACCCGACTGCAGGCGGAAAACGCCCTGCTCCGTGAAGAGGTCAAGGTCGAAGGCGGATTCAAGGACATGGTGGGTTCGTCAAGCGCCATGACGGCGGTCCTCAACCTGGTGCGCAAGGTGGCGGTTTCTGACTCCAGCGTGCTCATCACTGGCGACAGCGGGACGGGCAAAGAGCTGATCGCTCGAGCCCTGCACGACCTGAGCCGACGCAAGCAGGCCTCCTTCATCCGGGTCAATTGCGGGGCCCTGGTCGAAACCTTGCTGGAAAGCGAAATGTTCGGCCACGAGAAGGGCTCTTTCACCGGCGCAAATAAAAGAAAACTGGGTCGCTTCGAATTGGCCCACGGCGGCACCATCTTCCTGGATGAAATCGGCGAAATCGGAGCAGCCCTGCAGTTAAAGTTACTCAGGGTATTGCAAGAGCGGGAATTCGAGCGGGTAGGCGGAGAGGAAACCATCTCGGTGGACGTACGCGTAGTGGCCGCCACCAACCAGGACCTGCAAGCCTTGGTTCAGCAGGGCCGCTTCAGAGAAGACCTCTACTACCGCCTGCACATCGTTCCGCTGCACCTGCCTCCCCTGCGCGAACGCGCCGATGACATCGAGGCCCTGGCGCAACACTTCCTGGTCAAATTGAGAGGACGTACGGGCAAGCAAATCCAGTCCATCAGCGATGAGGCCTTGCAAGTACTCAAGGGCTATCGCTGGCCGGGCAACGTGCGTGAGTTGGAAAACGTCATCGAGCAGTCCATGATCTTCGCCGAGGGCGAGCATCACAACTTAAGCATCGACACGGCAGCCGGCAGTTTGCCGGAAATCTTGGACGAAGTAGAGCGCCATCTGATCCAGCAGGCCTTCTCCAAGGCCAACAAAACCAAGACTGAAACGGCTCGGATTTTGGGCATCAAGACCTCGGCCCTCTATTACAAATTGGAAAAATACGGCATCGAATGAGCTCCAGCCACCACAGTTTTCTGATATCTAGTCGATTTTCCGATGGGTTTGGTGAATCCAGCCTCTCCATCGCAAAACATAACACCCTGAAACAAATAAACAAACAGTCGACAACCCGTCTCCAAATGCCAATTTTCTTTGGCACGGGACTTGCGTAATCTCTGTCTGACTGGAGAATTGCAATGATGATTCGATGCCTCATTCTGATGCTTAGCTTGGTGATGGGGGCCGTTTTGACCCCAAGCCCGGCCATGGCTCAGCATGAGAACGCGAATCGCTTAGTCGATCAAGTCAGCGAATTACGCGTTGAAATCAAGAGGCTGGACCTGGCACGGCAGACGATACTTCAGGTAAGAAACAAACAAGACCTCCAATTGCGCGCCTTGTCGGCCAAGATCACGCAGAAAAAAGACGAACGCGCCCAATCCAAGGCCCAGCTCTTGCCGAGCTTCGAGCTGAACCGCCTGCTGCAACAAAGCCAAGAGTTGTCTACATCCTTGACCTCACTGAACCGGGAGCTCAAGGCCCTGAACCAGGTACGAGACGAACGAAGCCGACGCTTGGCCGTCTTGATGAACGCATGGATCAAACGCGTCGAGAAAGGCCTGGCGGACGCCCCGGCAGCGCAAAAAAAGACGCTCTGGCAAACCCTGTCCCGCCTGCACCGGGAACGCCGTCAACTGCAGCAGTCGATGACTAAGACACCCGGCACGGGCCTATTGGAGCGAACCGACCTTTTGGCCTCCGAAGATCCCGAAGAACTCGGAGAGCGGCTGGACGCGGTGCGCGATGAACAAGATCGCCTGCGCAAACACTTGGGCCGACTTCAAAAACGCATCGACCAACGTCGCAACGCACGACGCCTCGAACGAGAGATGACCGATTTCTTGGAAGACCAAGATCTCTTCGGCGAGCGCTCACGCCTGCTGGTCTTAAACCAGACCGGCCCCCAAAGCGCAGGCAAAGACACCAATGATCGGGACGACCTGATTGGAGAAGGCAACGAAACAACCACGCCCCCAGACGGCTACTGGGATGGCTCGGGTGATCCGAGTCTATCGAATGATGCCTTGGCGGGCGACGACAACTCTATGGCCTCGATACCCGACACACCCCAGGTGAGCGCCCCTCAGGATTTACCCATCGGCGTAGACACCCCCGAACCCAACACCGCCGAAGCGCCGGCCCTCCTGAGCATTAAGCAACTCCAAAAACAGCGCCTCGCACTCGAAGGAAAGCTCAAGCGCCTCCAACAACTCAACGATCGCCTCCAAGAAAAAATGGAATCCCTCGCGCCCTGAGCCGTCCCCGGTTTTCATTCCAGGAGGGCGAGAACGTCATGGGATGGGTCGAACTCTATCAGAGTATCCGTTCATCTTTCCCAGTAGCCTACGCATCTCGTCTTCGGTTGGCAGGGCCACCTGGTATTTTGAAACGAACAACTGGTTGCTCATTCCCGCAAGGGCGTATTTAATAACTGTATGGTCTTTCTCGGTGCAGAGCAGGATGCCAATGGGCAGACCGTCGCCTTTTGTAATCTCGTTGTCGGCATACCAACTTACGTAGGTGTTGAGCTGGCCGATATGTTCGTGAGTGAAGGTGCCCACCTTCAACTCGACGAGCACATGGCATTTCAAAATCCGGTGGTAAAAGACCAAGTCCACGAAGTTGTAGGTTTCGCCGATGAGGATACGCTTTTGACGGGCCTCGAAGCAGAATCCATGGCCCAGCTCCAGCAAAAAGCTCTGGAGCTTGTCTAGCAAGGCATCCTCAAGTTCGGACTCGCCCATAACCTCGGCGGGCTTGAGACCCAGGAACTCGAAAACGTATGGGTCGCGGATGGCAAGTATCGGTGGATCTACCTCGGCGACTGCATCAGTCTGGACCTTGAGTGCCTCCTTGTTTCTGGAGAGCGCCGTGCGTTCGTAAAAAAGGCTCGCGATCTGGCGTTTCAACTCGCGGACGCTCCAGACCCCCTCGATGCAGCGATCCTCGTAAAAACGACGCTTAGGGGAATCGTCGAGCACGACCAGTTCCTTGAAGTGGCTATATGAGAGCCTTGAAATGAACTGATCGGCGACTCCCGCTGATCGCGGCGGCAGCGTTGCCATGATGCCAGTGGTAGATTGTGCCGACGCTGTATGCACTTTCTCAATCAGTGCACGGGCTGCTGGTAGCGCACCCAAAGATTGTGCCGACAGTGACCGCACAATCTCCGGGTAGGTCCGATAGAAAGCCAAATAATTGTAAAGTTGTCGCCTACCTACAGTGTTTACACCCAGACCGCTGAGTGCTGCCGATAGCTTCGGGAGTAACCCATCGCCATACTCCGCCCGGTCTGCCCCGTGGAGCTGATATTCCTCAATGTAGCAGCCGATCAGCCAGTTGCGCAGTGTCAGACTGGTGTTCACAGCCAGTTTCGCCTGGCGTGTGAGTTCGCGATTGGTCTCCTTGATCGAGGAGATGAGCTGCTCAAATGTACCAGTTGAGCTCATGCCGAATTACCCCTTTCTCCCGAGACAGTACGCGCGCCACCCTCTCGCACCCATTCCTCGATCGTGGACATCATCCATTCCTCTCGACGCTTTCCGCAGATGCCGAAAGGATCGGTTCCCAAACCCAACGAACCCGCAGAATGCCACAGAAAAAACCAGGCTATCATCGCAGATCTTCACGTTCAATAGCAGTACGAGTCAGCCCTTATTCCAGGAGGGCGGCGAGGAGATCGGCGGCCTGGGCGGCGGAGCGAATGTTGGCGCTAAGAAGGTAGCGGCCACGCGCGCTGGAACTTCGTCCCTTTTCTGTGATTGTCGCCTTGCCGTGCTGATGTGGCTCTGGAAGCCCGACGGACAGTTCCAGGTACAGACCTTCCTGTTGGGCTCGAATCTCGTATCCGAAAGAATCGTAGCTGTCCTCTGTGCAGCGATTGCGATCCGCAATCCACCCGCCGGCCTCGACCGCCGCGATCGCCTCTTCGAAAGAGCGGGCCGAACTCAAACTGGATTCGAGGCGGTCGAGTTCCTTGCTGGCCCGCCCGCCGTCGAGAACCGACACGAAAAGCTTGGCCTCACCGACTTCGATCGAGGCCGCCATGGGGCCACCGAACAATCTTTCGAGGTAGTTGATGCCCTCATACCGGGTAACGAAGGTGACGCGCGCGTAGAAATCGTCGAGGACCGCCACGGCATGATTGGCCCCCGGGCTGACCTCGCCGGAAGTCCTGACCATGTTTCCCCGAAGGCTCTCAACAGTCCATCCGGCCCGCTCAAGCCGCGTTCGTAGCGCCTCTGGGCTCCTCGGCATCCGTGTCATGACCAGAGTATACCTAAGCCTGTCCTGTTTTCGAAGCCTGTGCTAAGACTTAATCATGCATCGCATTCTTTGGCTCTGCGGGATTTTGATGATGGCTGCGCCGTCGGCCTGGGCTTGGGATTTTGAGGGTCGATTTCGGGTTCAGCTTGGGCAGGAGTTTGATTCGAATGCGCTGCGTGTTTATGGGGAGCGGGACTCGGACCTGGTGCGGCCTGACTTTTTGACTCGTCTGGTCGTCAAGGCACAGTTGGCGGCGGCGCATGATCGCAATCGCTTCTCTTTGGACTACCTGGGGGGGGCCAGACTTTTTTACAGCGAGCACGATGAACACCTTTTGGCCACCCGCCTGCTGGGACGATACAGCCACCTTTTGCCCCATCGCCGCAAGGTTGGCCTTCGCCTGGGCCTGATGGACACAAGCCAGGTGGTGCACAGTCGGGATTATCTGCTTTTTGATGGGGAGGTCTTTGCCGGCCTGCCGATTCACGCTTCGACTCGCCTTGAGGCCTTTGCCGGAGGACGACACTTCAACTTCAAGCCGGATCGGGATCGGGAGGTCTTGAAGTTCTCCCACCTGGGGCCGAGCATGGGCCTGCGCTTGCAGAGTCGCCTGAGCCCATCGTGGACCGCCCGCTTGAGTTACCGCTTTGAGCTGCGCTTCTTCGACAGCCCCATCATCGAAGACAACCTGGACACGTCCTGGGCCTCAAAGGGACCTTCCAGCGCAGTTGGACCCCGGGGAAGCGGCTCATCTTGCAAGGCTCCTATTTCTTGTCGGCCAACGCATCCAACAGCCAGGGGTCTTCCGCCTTGTGGCATCGATTGCAGGCCGTCATCTCCATGCAACTCCCCGCGGACTTGGCCCTGCATTTGATGGGCACCCTGCAGTTCACCCAATACCCGGACGGAATCTTCTTGGACAAATCGGCCTATGAACCGGACGCCGACGAAAACGAAAACGCCCTGGTCTTGCGCCTGAGTTGGCGGATGTGGGATGAGTTGCACTTG
>JAFCZJ010000222.1 GCA_019314375.1 Deltaproteobacteria bacterium
CACTCACTCCACGGTCAATCAGGAGCTTCGCAGAGAGGACTTACTACTGAATGGCGAATACCCACTCTTCCAATTCACCGACATCTCTCTTCCTGGCGAGCTATACGGAACATCTTCGACGAGCCAAGCCATCCCGCCACAGGTGGGGTACAACCGACTCCGCGGCCAGATTATTGAGAACCGCAACCTCATGGGCCAGCCGAAATGGGCGGCGCCAGAGGGATCGGTCCCCGATGGCTATATCTCCGACGAGCCTGGAGAAATCATCGAGTACGACCTGATTGCATCTCACGGCGTGCCTCCGAGCCAGATGAAGGTCCACCAGACTAGCCAGGTAGCCCTCCAGGAGCTTTGCCTGTTCAGCGATGAAATCAATGACGCCATGAGCCGGCATGAATCAAGCCAGGGCAAGCAATCGTCCAATATTACCTCCGGGCGCCATGCGCTGGCATCCCGCGAGGCGGACAACAGTCGAACCCTTCCCTCGATGAAGCTATTCCAGAAGCAGCTTGCCGAGGTGGCGAGGATGATGCTTATCCTGCTGAAGGAATATATGCCGCAGCCGAGAGTCGCCACCATCGTCGGGAAGACGAGGGAAGACGAGGTCATCAAGTTCGAGGCCAACGACATCGCGGACTCCTGCAATATCCGATTCGACATCGCATCACAGACCCCCTGGAATAGAGAAGGGCTCAGAGAGAGCGCGATCTGGATGTACTCGCAGGGGCTTGTTGACCGGGCCCAACTGCTTGACGTGCTCCAGTTCCCGTCCGTCAGGTCTGTCTACCAGCCGGAGCTTGTCCATCGGACGAATGCCCGAATTGAAAACAACCTCCTCCGTGAGGGTCAGTCAATTGCGCCGATGCCCACGGACAACCATGAGGTCCACCTCAAGGAACACAGCGACGAGCTCAACAATCCCGAGATTCGCCTGATGCTCCTTGAGGACCGCATGAGGGTCCAGCGAGACCAGCAGATGGTTCAGCAAGGAATGATGGATCCGCAGCAGGTCCAGCCTTCCATGGTCCAGGCCTTCTTTGACCACATGGAAATGCACCGCAAGGGCATCCCCGAGCCGCAGTCACCTCCTCCCGAGGCCAAGGTCAATGTGTCGAGTGCAGACCTGCCGCCTCAACTAAGCGCGGCCATCGCCCAGACGGCTATCCCAGAAGGTGGTGGCCAGGAGCAAGAGCAGGCCGACGAGGGTGGAGGGGGATCACCGATAGGCACACCGACAGGACTTCACCTGAGCGGGGAGCAGTTTGGAGATGGCCCCGAAGGCGAGTCTGGTGTATCCACAGAGGAGATGCGGGTCGATGTCTGAAAAGAAAGACAAATGGATTTTATGTCAGAAGTGCGGAACCAAGCTTTGCAAGGAAATAGCCCCCGCGGTCTATGAGTTCAGGAAGTCTCATGGCAAGCGGGTGAAGTATCGCATCAAGCTTATCGCGGGGAGCATTGATTGCTGGCGCTGTGATGCCATATGCCCGATTCCCCCGTTCCAAATTCCAGAGCCCCATGAGGGCCGTAAAAAAGAAAGCAGGCAAAAATGCTGATATTCGATGACGACGACTTCGTGGAACCAGCAGATGAATCACCCGAGGCCGAAGAGGCCGAAGAGCCCACGTCAGACGAGCCCACCGAGGCCGGCGATGGGGACGTAGAACCAGAGTCAGGAGAGCCCGGATTGCCCGCAGAGGCCAGCCCCGAGGCGACCTACTCGAAGGCAGCGATGGAGGCGGCGGTTGCAGCCGCGGTCAAGGATTCGCGTCAGCAGTATAGCGAGGCCATGGCTGAACATCGGCAAAAATGGGAAGCCGGCCAGCAGCAACAACGGCAGCAGGCGATTTACAGACAACGCCAGCAGGCCGAGGCCAGGAAAAACCAGGCAGCCCAGGATGCCCATGCGCTCCCGTCGCTCCAGGACTGGATGTCGCAGGGTGGTACGGTCGACTCCTGGAATCTCTTCAACAACCAGCGGCAGGCGATGGCACAACAGAATCAGGTTCTTACCCGAAGACTCGACGACATGGAGAACGCAACCCGTGTCCGAACCCAGTCGAGGGAAATCGAGACCCATCTTGACAATGGCCTGAAGGCCGCGATCAAGAAATACCCGGCTCTCAGTTCCCCTGAGTGGAAGAACCGCCTCGGAAGTTTGATTTACGCTGAGGCGGTCAGGGTCTCAGGGGCTAATGGCGACATGCGACGTCTGAACGTTGCGGCTATTGCAAAGGGCCTGAACGAAGCCATCGAATCATCGGTTCGCGGTCTCCGGAAAAAGGCCGGGAAGAAGGCAGCAGCAGCGCCCAAAGGAAGCCCTTCGGGGTCTCCGACCAAGCCCAAAAGGGGCAAGGGAAAACCCATGAATACCGAGGAGTGGCTGGACGAAGGCTTTGACGAGCTTGAGGACAGCATGCGGCCTCGTACTTAGGAGTTAGCTTATGACAACTCGCCAGATGGCCACCAGCGGCACCGCTCACACCACGTTGAAGCGGTTCTACGACAACAACTTTCAGCGACTTTACACCGAATGGTTCGAGTTGCTCGACTGGCTGAAGGGCAAAGGCCGAATCAAGAACATCACCCCGGAAGGTGAGAAGATATATTTCGGGGTTGAGTACCTCGGAACGTCCAGCGTCGGTCCCCGTGGCGAAATGGTCTCACTGCCGACCGCAGACGTCAGCAAGTCCGTCCAGGGCTCCGTGGACTACCTCAAGGGATTCAAAGGTCGGATGCAAATCTCCGCCGAGTCCCTGAAGTTCGCCAAAAAGGGCAAGGGTGCCTTCACTTCAGCCATGCAGCAGGAAACTCGCGCCATGATCGCGGCGCTGAAGTCCGAAGGCGCAGCCGCGCTCTGGGGCGACGGTGGTGGCGTCTTGGCTAAAACCACGGCCCAGGTCTCTTCCTCGACCGCGGTTGTCCCTGTCACCTCGGAAATCTCGACCGGGTACTTCCCCGGAACTCGCTGGCTGAGAGAAGCTGGCCGCGTGGATTGCTGGTCTGAGTCCGGTGGCGATTTCACCGCCGATGGTTCCTGGACCCACACCACCGACACCGACAAAATCATGGCCATCAACTCCGACAACAGCTTCACGGTCGGCACAGCCAACGACACCGCGGCGGCCGCGGATCGCTACTGGTCGTCGAAAGACGGTGGCATCAAGGACACCGGCACCGGATCCAATGTGTTCTATGGCCCCCAGGGAATGCTGGCCATGGTCGACGACGGAACCCTCGCCGCGGCCGCAAGCTACTGCAACATCCTGGAGTCCACCTATCACCAGTGGAAGGGTGTGGTCTCCGACAACGCCGGCACGGGCCGGGCCTTGACGATCGACAAGTTCTATCGTCACTACCTGAAAATGGCTCGCAAGGCCGGAAAGATGGACACCGGCTTGACCTGCTGGACCAACCCTGACCTGCACCTGGAAGTCGTCGACCTCCTGGAGCACTTCGTGCAGTTCAAACCCCGCGAGCTCAAGGGCGGGTTCAACGATGCGGACATTTCCGTCCACGGCCATGACATCAAGTTCAAGCTGGACTTCATGGCCCCTGGCGCCTTCATGTTCTTGAACCCCAAGAGCATTACGGTCGCCGAAGGCGTTCCTATCGAAGTCGTCGACGAGGACGGCCGGGACATGCAGCGGGTTGCGAATTACGACGCCTTCGAGATGCGCTGGCGCTGGATCATCAACACCTACACCACCAAGCGCAACGACCACGGCATCCTCGCGGATATCAACTACACCGTGTCTAGCGTGTAAGAGAGGCGGCCTGATATGTCTCTCGGAAAGAAAAATGAACAGATCGCGGTAGACGCCGCGATTTGCCCTGGGAAGATTCGCGGGTCGTACACCACGGCCGAAATCGCGGATTTCTCGGATGGGCAACTTCATGGGGAGACCATCCCCACGGGAACCGCGGTTTGGGATTCCGACTTGAGCACTCGCAAGTATTACGACGGCAGTGCGTGGGTCGTCCCCTCGGCGAAGCTTCCGCTCTCGATTCAAATCGGGTTCGATGTCCAGGTTCCCATTTCTCAGTCCGCCGTCGTCTTCGGCACGGTCATCGCGCCAGCCGCGGGCGTTGTGTCCGCGGTTAGCTGTATGTGTTCGGCCGCGACAGACGCCGCGAGCTTCATGATCCAAAACCTCGACCTGACGGCAGGCGCCGGCAATATTCTGTCGGCCGCTCGGACGGTCACTAACGCATCCGAGGGCACGGTTGTCGCGGGTGCGCTTCACGCCACACCTGCCAATCTTGTCGTGGCCAAGGGCGACCGCTTCCAGGTGAAGATCACGACGGACGGCTCGGGTCTTCTCGACCAACTGTTCATCTCGATCGACATCGACGAGGTGGCCCTCAGCAGCAAATAATCATCTAGCCCCTGGTGGCGTCCTGCCATCGCCACCAGGGGCTTACTTTTAGGAGGAAAGATGATTCAAGACCCGAGTCCACAGGTTGTCCGAATGATAAAAGAGTACAACCAGGGCCTCGATGTGGTTGCCAACCCGGAATGGAAGGAAGGCGACCGTCCGGTCCTTCGCTATCGCGTTGTCCAACCCGTCTTGTTCGCCCGCTCAATTTACGAAAGCAGCGAGGACATCCCCGAATACGGGGACGATGACATCTTCCTTCTCAGAAGGGAGCCGTTTTCCGTGCTGCATTGTGGGCCCAAGGCCGACCTTACTGACAGACGATGGACCGAAGAGTTGGACATGGGCAAGATTGAAAACGCGAGGAAACTGCCAGAGCAAATGAGGAAGCGCGATCAGGCCCACACCACGAAGATGGAGCAGGCCGTCGAAGACGAGTCAGACGAATTGTACTGGGCGTTCAAGAAGGATTTCGGGGACGTGAGACTCCCGAACGTCAAGGCGTCAGACCCATATGACGCCACCAAGAAGCTTCAGGATAAGCTTGGCCGGGAGCTGAGATGAGCGCAGGCAACTCGACACTCGCGGACATCCTGGCCGAAGTCAGGGATTTGCTGAATGAGCCGACAGCATCAAACTCGTTTTGGGCCGACTCACAACTCAAGAGATATATCAAAAACTCCCACCGGGACTACTGGCGGAAGTGGGCCAGGAAGAAGCCAGAGTTCGGGAGTCGCCAAAAGGATTTCACCTACACCGCCTCGGCCGAGTATGTGGATGTCTCATTCACTGATGACGAGGGTTTCCCGGCTACGGTGGATTACTGTGAGGATCGAACTGATATGCAGCCTGGGACCAAAATCCCCTGGGCTGACTCGATGGAGGCCTTGACCCACTACTACAACCAGCTTGGTGACACGGTCTTGTTGTCCAACTGGCCCGCCAGAATCTTCGGGACGATTCACCAAAGCGCAAGTTCTGGTGTCCAAACAAATGTCTTCAGAACCCATGTGGCGCCTATCCCGTCGGGGAGCCGGAGCATGAGGTTGCACTATCAGGCCGAACCGTACCAACTCACGGCTTTGACCCATACAACTGGCTTGCCAGACGTGGTCGAGCAGTGTATTATTTTGAAAGCAGCATCGATCGCCAGGGCGCAGGAAGAAGCCACAGACGAGCCATTCAGGCTATTACTTGATGAAGCAGAAAAAGAGATGATATCGTCCTCAAGGCCGCTACGCAAAGGCCCAAAAAGAGTCAGGTCGACATCTTCGTGGTAACAGGCCCAAGGAGGAGGCCAAAAATGGAACTACAAGAACCAAGATATTTCACTCAACATGGTAGCCGCGTTTTGGTCAACCCGAACCGAGAGCGGACTTATGTCGGGCAGTACGCCGGCCAGAGGTACACGTTCCCGCCACTTCAGCCGATGCACGTCCCCGAGGGTGTGGCGTCACTCCTGGTCATCAAAGCGGAGAAGCATTTCGCAGAAGCAAAGGATGACGCGAAGAACGAGCGAGCCGCCTTCGAGCACCTCATCAAGCTTGGTGGTTCGAGTCGAATCAAAGCGCTGGATTTCGTGGACGAAGAAGGAAAGCCCAGAACCCAGATTTGGCCCCTTCCTCCACTGGTTGACATCACGAATGACCCGGACATCCTGAACAGGATGATCCCGTCACAGACCGAAGAAGCCAAGATTGACCTCGCCAATCGCCTGCACCGCGACTTCATGGCGAAGGAAAAAACGGACGACGCCATGGCCTCCGGCGCCAAGGCCACCAAGGAAATGGCGGCCCCCAGGCAGGAATGGATCAAGGCCAAAGACGGCAAGAACCTACTCATGGACTACATCAAGGTCCACGGTGGGCGATGTGGCACCGCGGAGCACGTCAGCACCCTCCTGGAAAAATGCCAGGAGCTGTACAATAAGGAGGTCGAGCTGTTGGCCTCCGTTGGCATCATGGTGGTTGAGCCCGACCCTGAAGCCGAGGAGTAACAAAATGCGCTTTGTGGCGCTGCTCCTCGTTTTGGGCCATATTGGTTGCGGAGATTATGTTGTGAGACTGCCGCTGAAATCATACGAGGAGTTTGGCGCCGCAAGGGGTATCTACCAGGGCGAAGATCCTCCTGCGAATACGGTCTACGACTCTTTCAATATCGACACAGTTGACGGAAGATGGAAGACCCGACCAGGTATCAAGATGGTTCTTTCCGGGGCTTGTACGGCACCTGACTTGTGGAACGGAACGGTTCCCATCGGAGTCGGTGAGTACGCCGTTGACGACAGATATGAAACCTCAGGCTATCCAGCCATCGTCGTCATTGGACTGGTTTCAGCATCGAAGGAAAAAAACATTAGGGTCGTGAAATCTCGCGGCGATGTAGCCACAATTTCATGGCCATCTGGCGTTGATGTCGGGGGAAGCGTCAACGACAAGTTTCGCTTTGCACCGCATCTAATCAGGCGCCTGAAAAACAACGGAGAGTCAGAATATACCCCGGCGCTAATCGCAACAAACGGCAAGGACCAGCCGCTCGTCTACCATCAGTTTGATGACCAGGACAACGTGGATGTTCTTGATGCAATCGATCCAGGATACTCCGATGCGACCACCCTGGCCGAGGTTCCACGCGGGAGGTTCATCGCCGTCTTCCGAGAAAAGCTGTTCATGGCCAACACCCCGGACGCAGCAAATCGGGTTTGGTCGAGCACCCCGGAACTAGGCGGGGCTTTCACGGCCAACTCCTGGCTGTCGAGTTACAACTTTGATGTTGGGCACGGAGAAAAAATCACGGGCCTTCTTCCCTATAGAGACACAATGCTGATCTTCACGGACCAGCGCGTCTACTCTATCAGTGGTTCTGGGGTTGACTGCGATTGGGATCTTCGCGTTGTCGACGATGAGCGCGGGGCGCTGGAAGACTGCTACACGATTTGTAACGGGCAGGTCTACTTTGCCAACAAGGACGGAATGTTCATCCTCGGAAAGGGCAACATCAGTCACCCGGCTCTTGTCTCGACCTGGCCGAAACTACTATGGGATGACATCTACGGCGGTCCCCTCATGTACTCTGACGG
>JAFCZJ010000340.1 GCA_019314375.1 Deltaproteobacteria bacterium
TTGTTGCGTGGGTTTTGATTGCGATGTTTTTCAACCTGTGGTGGGAAATGCCTCAGGTGTTTTTCTACTCAACTTTTAAAGAGGCCAATCAAAACCTGACACTAGAGAACCTGCCCTATTTTATTGCCTGGTTGGGGTATACGACATCCGATCTCGATTATTTCAATATGTCTCGCTACTTCATTTTGGCGGAGCTTTCCTTTTGGGTCGTCAACCTGTTGGCGATTATCGGGCTGAGTCACATGTTTAGAGGTCGTGAGTTTGAAGCGATGGTGTGGTTTTGTATTTGTGGTGCTTTGCAGATCTATAATGTGACTTGTATTTTTATCCCCTACGGTGGAATTGTGGAGCAATTTCATAATATCGCCACAGACTCCTGGCTGGCCGTTGCAGCTTATTGGATCATGAATTTGATGTGGGTGCTGGCGGCAGTGGTCGCAACGGTGTTGAGTTATAGAAGGGTTTTTGAGCTGAAGAATGCGTGAGCGGTAGCCATGCTTCACTTTACGATAAGTAGTTGAGGGAGAGCTGTGCTCGGTTGGATTCTTTTGACAGGTTTTGGATGTTTCGTTCTGGAGCGGGCAATTCCAGGATGGGAACTTCCTCGTGTGAAAACTTGGTGGGTCCGAGTGCTTGCTGTGAACGCGGTGCAGCTCGGTGTTGTCGTGCTCGCAGGAGTCACTTGGGAGGCGTGGCCTTCCATCAGATTTATCATAGCCCGCAGCTTCTCCAGATCCGCGGGAGGTGGGTTCGGTGAGTTTCAAACCGCAGGGTCCACGCAAGCATCAGTGAGAACCCCATGAGTGATTGTGGATGCGAGCTAGAGGTAAAAAGTGGAGAAGAAGCCAGGACGCTCTGGATTCTCCTCTGTATCAACGGCTTCATGTTTGTTGTCGAGTTCTCCTTTGGCTGGGTTGCGCAATCAGCTGCTCTTATTTCAGATTCCATGGACATGTTCGCTGACGCAATGGTTTATGCCATCGGGCTCTATGTCGTTTCTCGCGGTGCAAAGGCCAAAGCGCATTCGGCCCTCTTAAACGGAGTGCTTCAATCCCTCCTTGGGATCGCTGCGTTATTGGAAGTGGTGCGTCGATTTTTTGTCGGTAGTGAGCCTCGTCCATCCTATATGGTCGCTGTTGCCACAGTGGCTCTGATCGCCAATGTAGTTTGCCTGCTTCTTCTTGCGAAGCATCGGGAAGGTGAGGTGCATATGCGGGCAACCTGGATCTGCTCCAGGAACGATGTGATTGCAAACGTTGGGGTCATTGTCGCTGGCGTCTTGGTTGCGTTGTCTCAGTCTCAGATCCCTGATCTTGCAATCGGCATGCTGATCGCCTTCGTGGTACTTAATGGAGGCGCCCAAATTCTGAGGGAGGGGTGGGCTGCATTTTTGGAGGCGCGTCGAGGGGCCTGATCGCAGGTTTCACATCATGCGGTTCGTTCAAGTACCACCTTGTATATCCAGTGTCGCAGGGGCTGAATCTGCTTAACCAAACTTGCTGATCACATCTTCGGCATAGCGCTCGATGGCTTCCTGTTTTACGGCCAGGGAAGGTTGTTGTTGCATGATGGCGCCTACACCCATTTCGGCGAGGATGCGCTCGCTCCATGGCGTGACTTGGAGATCGGTGACTCCGAGGTCCTCGAGGCGGCGGATGTCGTCCACGGTCTCGGCATCAGGGCAGTGCATCATGATGTCGAAGGGTTCATTCTCGCGTCCGAACTCTCGGCGATAACTGTTTAACTCGGCCAGCACGCCCTCGACTTCTGCTTTGTTGTGAATGACGCTGATCCAGCCATCACCGTAGCGTGCCGCACGTCGCAATGCGGGTGTTGTGGTGCCGCCCACATAAATAGGAATCTTCTTTTCCGGAACCGGTGCCATGATCAACCGATCGAAGTCGTAGTGTTCGCCGTGGAATTCCACCATGCCACCGCCAAGAAGCAGGCGGATGATTTGAATGGCCTCATTCTGGCGGGCTCCACGTGTCTTTTTTTTTTTTTTGTGCCACTTGAATTCCTCGGGCATCCAAGCCAATCCAACACCCAAGGCGACGCGATCGTTTGAGATCGCTGCCACTGAACACAGGCTCTTGGCCTCCAGCAAAGGTTGTCGGACGGCTAGTCTGAGGACGGATGGAATGAAGCGGATGCGTTTTGTCACGACGGCCATGGCGGTGATGGCCACCCAAGGATCCAGCACAGGGAGATCAAGCGGCCAGAAACGAATGCCATCCGGCGTATAAGGGTAGGGGGTGGAGATGACCTCTGGGAAGAAGGGAGCGTCGGCAACCTGAATACTGTC
>JAFCZJ010000096.1 GCA_019314375.1 Deltaproteobacteria bacterium
AAGCGGCGATGACGGTGGGAGATCCGCTCCTCTGGGGAGCCGCAGAGCCGCTGCGTCGAATGCTACGAATGATCCGGGATCACCAATCCTAGCACCCGCTTAGGAAAGAGAGATCCCCTGGGCCAGCAGCTCCTGCTCTGCCAAGGCGGATGGCCGTCAGCAGTTCCTGGCGAGACAGGCGCCGCTTCTGTATCGACTGTCGACCCAAAAAGGGCCAAAGCAACAAGTCGGTCACGAAGGTCGTGGCCCAAACCACGGGCAGGAACAAGACACGAAAGATCTCCACCGGCAGGGCGATACGTGCCGCGAAACGTTCCGGATTGATCGTAGCCAAAGTCTTGGGCGTTATCTCAGCGAATATCAACAAGACCAGCGTGATGACCAAAGTCGCATAGAAAGGGCCAAGTAACGCCGTGGCCAAAGCCGCCACCATGACGTTGACCAGGTTGTTGCCCACCAGAATCGTGGCCAGCAAATCTCCCGGCTGCTCGACCAGACGCAAGGCCCGCCCGGCCCCCCTCACCCCTTGTTCCGACAGGTGGATGAGCTTCACCCGACCGGAACCGATGAGCGCCGTTTCCGAACTGGAAAAGAAAGCGGAGAACAAAACCAAAACCACCAGGACAAGAATCCACACCACCAAAGTCGCGTCCATGCTGTTTGTCGTACCTCCAGCAAAAAAGTATGCCATCGACAAGCCGCCCTGTCACCTCAATCACCTTATGTTTAAGGGCTCATCCTGTGCTATAAAAGATCCCATGGCAGGCGGATTCACCAAAGACGGAGCGGTTCAAGAACAAATCGACGCGAGCATCGCAGACGCGGTCTCGCAGGTCCGTCGGCGCCTACCCAAAGGCGAGAGTCTCGGCGCCTGTGAAATCTGCGGCGAGCCCATCCCCGAAAAACGCCGCCAGGCCATCCCAGGAGTCCGTCTCTGCCTCACCTGCCAACAAGAAGAAGACGCCCAACAAAAAATCGAAACCGGCTACAACCGCCGAGGCAGCAAGGGCAGCCAGCTAAAATAAGCCCCTCCGATTGTGTGTGGGAGATCCGAGGGCTTGAGCGGCCTTGCGGTCAGCGTCGAACACTGCACAATACGCCGCAGCATAACGTGGCACTAAAGAATCAAGAAACGATTCGTAAATGCCACTAACATGTGGATAATGGCATTACCGCTTAACAAGGGACATGAATCCGGAAAGGGGATGGACATGAAAACGACTTGGATGGCCTTGCTGCTCGCTGTGACCTTGCTGCCTTTCGCCTGCTCGAACGAGGACCAGCCGGTGCCCGATGCGGGCACGGACCTGGGCCACGACCTGCTCATGGGAGAGCACTGCGTCGAGGACGGCCAATGTGCAAGCAACTTGTGCCTGATCTACGAAGAAGCCGACGAAGGCTATTGCACGGAAACAGGCTGTGTGCTGCAGGATGAATGCCACAACCACGCCGCGGGCGAGACCGACGACATGTGCTGCGTGGAGGCGGAAGGGCAATTCATCTGCCTGAAGGTGGCGGAGGGCTATGGCTGCGACGACCCACCCACCCCCGTCGGCACGCCCTGCGGAGACAACCCGGACCTCTGCTATCGAACGACCTGCGTGGGCGAGGGCGATGAAGCCATCTGTACTTTCCCCTGCGCCACTGACGCGGACTGCGATGGATACGGCTGGGGGCAGGAGTTTACCTGCCAGGCTGTCGAGGACGGCAATCGCTACTGCCTGATCTTCAACCCGGTACTTTGTACCGCCTCCGCCGACTGCCCTGAAGGCGAGACATGCTCGATCGAAGTCAGCGCAGACTTGACCGATCTCTTCGGCCAGTGCGCCACCTACGGGGCCCGGCAGCCGGGCGCCGAATGCAATGACGAAGACGACCCCTCGTCCCTGAGTTTCGAGGAACGTTGCAGCGGCCTGTACTGCTTCAATGGAAGATGCAGCGAGGTTTGCGCCGAGGACGCCGATTGCCCGGAGGGCATGATCTGTGAGACGCAGCAGTATCCCAACGTCGACGACACGATCACGGCCTGCAAAGGCATCCTGTCTTGCAATGGCACCGCGGACTGCCCCGAAGGCCAGGTCTGCTGGCCAGTTCCAGTCACCGACCACTTCGAAGGACGCTGCGGTCAGGCAGACGGCGGCGGGGATTTTACAGACCCTTTCTGCCTCGCGGATGAGAACTGCCCTGAAGGCCTGAGCTGTATGAGCACCGATTACTGCCTGGGCGAGCCCTGCGGGGAGCCCGACAACACGCTTGTCCTCTCGGCCTGCATTGAGGACAAGCATTGCGCCGCAGCTTCCGAATGCGTCGAGGGCGAGAGTTGTTGGCCGACCGAAGCCTACGAAGGAGGCCTCATGGGCTGGTGCCGTCAGGATGAGGGCACGGACCCGGCGGGCACGGTCTGTGATGAAGACAACGACCTCTGCCAGGTCCTGTGCCTGGAGGGCCTTTGTACCGAATGGTGCACCGTGGACGAGGACTGCCCGGAAACCATGCGCTGCAAGCAGGTGGCCTTCTGCCTGGCCGAGCCCTGCGACGAGGACGCCAACATCGCCTTGGGTGGAAGTTGCGTGGCAGAAACCTATTGCGACAGCCCGGATGACTGTGATGATGGGTTCTCCTGCGCACCCGTCCTCCAAGCCGATTCGACCTTCTCCGGAGGCTGCGAAGAGGACCAGGGGGCCGATCCGGTCGGCACGGAATGCGATTCGCAAAACGACACCTGTCAGGTCCTCTGCGGCGACGGTCGCTGCACGGAGTGGTGTTCGCTCGACGAAGACTGCGGGCCCGGCATGCTTTGTGAGAACCTTTACCTCTGCCTCGAGAACCCCTGCGAGTTTCCCGATGATTTCTCAAGCATGTCGGTCTGCGTCACCGATCTGAGATGCAGCGCCCCTTCCGACTGTGAGCCCGGTTCCAGTTGCAGGCCTTTCCTGGACCCCGACACGACCACCCTCAAAGGATGGTGCTACCCGGATCAAGGAACCGATCCTCTGGGCACGACCTGCGACCCCTATGGTGATGGCTGCGAGTCCATCTGTATCGAATTCGACTCCGGCGCCGAATGCACCGAGGTCTGCACGGAAGCGGCCGACTGTAGCGAAGGGCACGACTGCCAGCCCGTAAGCCTGTGCTTCGCCGACCCTTGCACCGATCCGGCCAACGTCGCCGAAAGCAACCTCTGCGTACCGGGCACCTGATCTGGCTGGAAAACCCGTTTTTTCAATTACTCGCCTCCCAGCGGACGCAGCGCACTGAGTAAGGGGTGTCGCTTTCGAGGCTGGTGATCGTTGCGCCCCGGAAATCAAGGGCCCAGTGTTTGTCCGCCTGATCGTCCACCGGCGAAGAGGACCTGAAGGGGCCGCAGGGGCCGAGCATGGGATGCCAGTAGCAGGTCTCTCCGTAGACGCAACCCGCGCATTGCTCGTTGTTGCAGTCCGAAGACGACAGGCATCCGTCGCCGACTCCGCATTCGCCGCCGGGTTCGGAGGCGGGGCAACCGACAACCAAACTCCTGAGCTCAGCGATGCTTGGCAGGCGCCAGGCCAGGCCGCTTTCGTCGGCCAGGTCCTGGCAGTGACTCAAGGCGGAGACGTGGTCGAACAATTCAAGGCCTGGGGCATCCTGCCATTCAAGGCGCTCGCAGAGGCCGCCTCGACAAGCCTGATCTTGCTTCAGGCAGATGCTGCGACACAGGCCGTTCGAACAGGCTTCGCAGAGTTCGGCCAGACAAGCGGGCTCACAGGGCGCTGTCTCCTGACAGAACCCTTCGGCGCAGAACCAGTCTTGCCTGCATTCCGAGTCCCTTTCGCAAGGCGTGTCTTCCTGGCCGGAACAGCCGAGCCAGAGTCCGCAGATCGAAAGCCACCCCAATGCAAAAACCATCACGGTAATTTGGCGCATCCCCATTCTCCTCTTCGTTTGCTTACTCCCTGCCTTGATTCTCGCTCAGATCCCATCCCGAAAGCAACGCACATAGTGAGGATTCCCATCACTTTGAGGGAAGATGCCCGCGTCTTGAAAATCGATGGCCCAGTGGTTTTCCGCCAAATCATCTACGGTGGTGGATGACCAGTAGATGTGGCAATCGCCATCCATCTCGTCCGGCCAGTAGCAGCCATAATCCGGGCCCATGTTGGGCTCACAGTTCATGCACAAACCGTTCAGGCATTCCGCCTCAGGGGGCGGCAAAGACGAGTTGCAACCGTCGCTGACTCCGCAGCCGCCATCGGGTTCCATCTCCGGGCACTCATGGATCAGCCCGCGCAATTCGCTGATGCTCGGCAGGCGCCAGTCATCCTGCCCATCGCAGACAAGCAAGTCACAATAGTCATTGGCTTCCGAATGCCCCATTTCACCCGAGTCGGGGCTGATTTGCCACATTCGATCGATCGCGACCTGGCATCTGTCGCCGGCGCAGAACAGGCCCTCGCTGCAGTCCGTGTCGACGACGCAAGGCGTGTCTTTCTCGCCCGCGTTGCCCAAAAAAATGTTGCAGCCCGAAAGAAAACCAACAAGCAGGAAAACGATGAATCCACGATGCATGAGAACTCCGTTTGTCAACCCTTCGACAAAAAGTATGCCATCGACAGGCCGCCCTGTCACCTCATCCCGGATCTTCCAGCTGCACCTGTACTGCTTCGTCGAAGCAGCAGATTCAGTCCTCGACGTGGAGAGACCACGCCTCCGGCTGAATCTACTGCTCCTCCTCGCATTACAGGCACATCTGGAAGCCCGGGTTGGGGGGGGTGGGGGATTTGGGTTATGTTTGGCTCTTGATTTCGTCGTGATCGATTTGGCCGTCGACCATCGTCACGACGCGCCTGGCGCGCTCCATGACCCGTGGGTCGTGAGTGGAAAAAACGAAGGTTGTGCCGTTTTCCTGGTTGAGCCGCTCCATGACGCCCAGTAACTTGTCCGCCGTCTCGGAATCTACGTTGGCGGTTGGCTCGTCGGCGAGCACCACCGCCGGGTTGGAGGCGATGGCCCGGGCGATGGCCACCCGCTGCTGTTGACCGCCGGAGAGTTGGTCCGGTCGCCTGTGTTCCATGCCCTCGAGCCCGACCTGGGCCAGCAAGGACATCACCCGCTGCCTGCGTTCCGCCAGCGGCTTGCCCTGCAAGGCGAGCACGATCTCCGCGTTCTCGTATGCGGTCAGCACGGGCATCAAATTGTATGCCTGAAAGACAAAACCGACGCGATCTCGTCGAATCAGGCTCAGGGCACGCCGACTCAATGCGCCGAGGTCCTGGCCCTCGAGGCTGACGCTGCCGCTGGTCGGCTTGTCGAGCGCACCGATGATGTTGAGCGTCGTGGTTTTGCCGGAGCCCGAGGGCCCGCAGATGGCGGTGAACTCCCCCCGGCCTATCGTCAAATCGAATCCCCTGAGGGCGTGCACGGTCAACTCGCCCTGCACGTAATCCTTGGTGATGTTTTTGAGCTCAACGACGTTCATGCCTCACCTCACACCAGCTTTATCGTGTCGACCGGCACCACGCGAGCCGCTCGCCATGCGGGATAGATGCCGGAGAGCAGGGTGGCGACGACCACAAGGATCGCGATGATCACGGCGTTTTCCGGGTAAATCCCAAAGGGAATGACCGGGCTCATGGCGATGCCGGAAATCTCCGGCACCTTGTCCACGCCCATCATGGCCCTCAAGTCCAGGCCCTTTTCGGCCAGGATGAGGTAAGGGCCGATGGTGAGCAGAATCCCGGCCCCCAGCCCGACGATCGCAAGCCAAAAGCTTTCAAACAGCACCAGGGCCGACAAGCGCCCCGGCGAACAACCGATGGCCAAGAGAATGCCGAACTCTCGCAGCCGCTCCATGACGCTCACGAACAGAGTGATGAAAATCACCGCGGCTATCAAAATCGCGATGATCATCTCCAAGAAGATCCCGCCGTTGACCTTCATGGAAATGAAAGCCGCCAAATCCGGCTGGGTCTCGCTCCAAATCAAGGCCGCGGCCTGGTCGCCAACCTGGGCCTGCAACTTGGCCGCCAACTGTCGGGCATCGCGGTGGTCGTCTAAAAAGATCGAGACCATGGTGCCCTCGTCGACTTCGTAGCCGAGAGCCTCGCGGATGGTGTCGATGGGGAACAGGCAGATGCCGCCATCGACGCTCGGGCCGCCGGTGCGAATGATGCCGCTCACCCGACTCATGCCGGTGATGATCTCTCCCTGTTTGTCGGTCATGGTGTAGACGACCTTCTTGCCGATCCCGACGCCGAGATTCTTGGCCAGCCGCGCGCCGAGGATGATGCCCCGGCCCTTTGCGTCGGCAAAGGCCTCGCCGTCTTCCGGGGTCTGGCCGATGCTTTTGAGCATCCCGAAGGTTTCTGCGTCCTCGCTCGCCGGATCGTAGGCGATGAAACCGGCACCATAGTTTTTGCCCGCGGTCGAGAGCATCACCTCGCCCGAAATACGGGTGACCACGCGGGTCACGCCGGGCTCGACCAGGGCGCGCTCGGTGAAGGCGCGAGTATCCGACACGGTTCGAGACAGGCTGGGTTTGTCCAGGTATTCGGCATGCTGCACGGTGACATGCCCCCCGCGCAAGCGAGCGGCGTAATCGATCATGTTGCCATAACCGGCGTCCGAGATGCCGGTGAAAAGGACAGCCAGCAGCAGGCCAAAAGCGATACCGGAAATCGTGATGATCGTCCTGCGCCGATGTCGCCACAGGTTTCGCCAAGCCATGAGAGCCAGATTGTTGCCGTTCATCCTGTTTTCCTAAAAAACGCCACCTTCAATAATGACGCATCGCTTCGACCGGTTTGATCATGGCCGCCTTGAAAGCCGGGTAGAGGACGGCCAAAAACACCACGATGATCAGCATGATGATCGGCCCCGAAAATGTTGTCGCGTTGATCTCCGCTTTCCATATCGAATTGAAAGCAATACCGCCGAATGACATGTTGGCGCCGCCCATCATGTCGATGCCGGTGGTGCTCAGATAATACAAACCGGGGAGCGCAAGCAGCGTACCGACCCCGATGGCGATGCCGACCTGAATACCGCATTCGGTGAGAATCAGCCGCAACACGGTGCCGGGACTGGCCCCGAGGGCCTTCAAGACCCCGAGTTCACGCACCCGCTCAAAAACCGCCATCAGCATGGTGTTGAGAAGCAAAATCCCGATCACGATGTAGACAATGATGAACATGATCCAAATCGCGCCCTTCTGGGTGTCGAACATGGAGGCCAGTTCAGGCATCAGCTCCCGCCAGTTCTTGACATCGACGCCCGGTGCCAAGGCCCTGACTTTGGCGGTGGCGGCGGCCAGCTCGCTTCCCTTGGGCCGACGCACGATGATCTGGTGGGCACCCGTTGCAACAGCCATGAGCTCGCGAAAGGCGGCCTCGGTCATCCACACACCGCGCCGATCGAGGCCTTCTTTGACCCCGAGCATGATGCCTCGGATTTGGTAAAGGTCGTTGGCGATGCTGCCGTCGGCCGCCTGGCTCAAGACCACCAGCTCGTCGCCGACGCCGAGGTTCAACGTGCGGGCCAGACGCCGACCGATGACCACCTCTTCGGGTTTGGTTTCGTCAAGCCAGGCCCCCTGGTCCACGGCCGTATGCAGACTGCCGGTGGTGGCGTCCCGTTTGACGTCGAGGCCCACCAGCATGATGCCGGAGGCTGCGTCTCCCGCGGCCCCAAGGCCCGCGCCCAACAGGCGCGCCGAGGCACGGTATCCTTCAGCCTCCAGCTTCTCCACGATGGGTCCGGGCTCAACGATCCGGGAGTAGAGAGAGGGGTCATCCTGCCAAGAGAGTGCGGTGATCTGAATATCGCCAAAGGCGAGGTCTAAGATGTTGTTCTCCATGGCCGACATGTAGCCCTGTATCAGCCCGGAGTACTGAAGCAGCACCCACAGCGCGAAAGTCATGGCCCCGATGCTGACAAAGCTGCGCCGACGGCTACGACCCACGTTTCGCCAGGCCATCTTAGAGACTCTCATCAGAAAATCCCCGGCGTTGAACGAGTCAGCAGGTTGAAACTCGGAATTACTTGCAGGTCTTCAGAATGTCCTCTTTCAAATCATCGCAGCAGGTCTCTTTGCCGAAGTAAATATCCCAAAGCACCACATGAAAATCCTTGCCCTTCATCACGGGACCCATCTCTTTGCCGTCTTGAAAGAGAAAAGTTCCCTGCCCAGGGACATAAATAAACTCCAGCACGGTGCCCTCGGTGCATTCTTTCTTGAAGTAGGACGCGAAGGTCTTGCGCTGCTTCTTCAACTCGGGAGAAGCATTCTTGGGCATGTGCTCCTCAAAAGACTCGCCGATCGTGGTAGCCATTTTCTCCGCGGACACGTCCCGAAGCAAGTCGAGCCGGAGCATCTTGGCCTCGTCTTTGTTGACGATGTCCACCACCGCACAGGCCTTGCTCTCGGAATACGCCCCCATGGCGTACACGTCGAAGAACCACTTCTCGCGCAGGCCGGCGCCGATCAGCTTCAGGTTCTTGCCCTGCTTGGTGACGGTGGCGGGGTAATTCTTACCCTCAACGGTCAAGCCCGAAGCAAAGCCGGAAGGCAAAAGACACAGGATAGCGATGGCAAAGAAAAATCGATTCATCATGATGATTCCCCCTTTTCTGGGTCGTCTTTCCCCTCATCGCCGCGCAAGGCGGTCTTCATTCGGGAAAAAACACTGGTTGGATCCCTAGAGCGCCCGCCCTTGAGTTGGGCCTGACGCACGCTTACGTTGGTGGTACGCTTCTGCACATCCCGCTCGCTGACCGCGATGGAAATAAAACGCATTTTGCGGTCGCCGATTTCAACGACATCGCCCGCGCTCAACTTCGCCTCGGAAATGCGTTTTCCGTTCACAAAAGTGCCGTTGGTGGAGCCCAGGTCGACTAAGACCCAGTCGTCCCCATCCCGATCCAATCGTGCGTGATTACGCGACACACTGGTGTCGTCGGCCACGATGATATCGCATTCATCACCCCGACCGATCTGCTTAATAAGGCCGGTCAGCGGATGGCTGAAGCGCGCAACTTCATCAAAAAGCTGAAACATACAGCAACCTTTTCAGAATATGAAAATTCATTCTATACGGATGAAAGGACAAAGGCCAAGGCTTTTCAGGCAGGGCCTCCAGCACCGTCACGGCCTGTCACCAACCAGGACGAATCTCCGTCTGGGTCACGTTTTTCGTCTGAATCACCTCGAGGCTCTCGTCGAACAGGTCCACCGTATCGCCTTCGAGCAGGTTGCCGAAGGTGAGCACCAGACCGGCGTAGCCCGCCAGCGGTTCTCGGAGGTACACCAAGAGGGTTCCAGACCAGTCGTGCTGGCCGAAGACGATGGAGAGTTGCATTTGATCGTTGAGCGTGCGGCTTTCGCCCGAGAATGTCGCATCCGCCCGGGGAATCCGCCCGGTGGAGCTCTTGCAGAAATCACCAGGACAAATCGAGCAAACCTCGATCGACAACAGGTCGCCGTCCTCGAAGGTGTAATCGACCACTCGGCTGGTGAAGGTGTCGCAGGTACAGGCGTTGAAGTACAAACTGCTCACGGCAATCAAAGCACCCAGGCTCACTCGATAGCCGATGAAGTGGGTCTCATTCAGCTCGATGACCTGGCCCGCATCCGGACCTTCATTCGGCTCAAAGGAAACACGCATCTCGAGCCGCATCAGGTCCTGACCGAAGGCAAAATCCTGAATGTAGGTGTAGTGTTCGCCATCGCGGGTGAATTGCCCCGGCCCCGTCGGGGTCGCTATTTGGGGCTCGCGGTTCCACTCCACCTGCTCGATGAGATCCGCCTCAAACGACGTCAGATCCTTATCGAGCCGGAAAAGTCCCGGCTTGAAGGTCACCCGTGCGAACAAGCGCAACACGTCCGGGAGGTGCTCGGACCAGAGATAACTAGCCCGGGAGCAAGCCTGGAATCCCGTCGGCACCAGGAGGCCATAAGCGTCACCAAGATCCACATCCGGCAAGCTTGTTCCGTCAGCATCTGAATCAGCATCTGAATCGGCATCCGCCCCATCCTCGACATGGGCGTCCGCGTCTGAAGCACCCGCGTCGCCCTCACCACCACCGTCCGCACAAGCGGAGCAAAGCAGCGCAATCCCAAGGACTGAAAACAACCAGGCAACCCGCTTTGAAATTTCCTTCATACAAAACTCCCCTTCGTTTTTGACACAAAAAACCGGGCCACACACGAGGTGGGCCCGGTTGATCTCAGGAATGCTGAAAAATCCTATTTGCAGGTAAGTTTCCTACGGTGACACGAGCCGCTGCAACATTCGTCGTTGGAGGAACAGCGCACACCCCTGACCGAACACGCACACTCACCACAGTCGTCTGAGCAGCTGGAGCAGTCTTCATTCGCGTCGCAGGTGCCGTCGCCACAGAAAGAGCAAACGCCGCAGTCGTCGGAGCAGCTGGAGCAGTCTTCATTCGCGTCGCAGGTGCCGTCGCCACAGAAAGAGCAAACGCCGCAGTCGTCTGAGCAGCTGGAGCAGTCTTCACCCGCGTCGCAGGTGCCGTCGCCACAGAAGGGGCAAACGCCGCAGTCATCCGGGCAGCTGGAGCAGTCTTCACTCGCATCGCAGGTACCGTCGCCACAGACGATCGGCGGGGGCTCCACGACGCAGTCCGGATCCACGCCTTCGGCGCATTCGGCGTTGCATTCACCATCGGCGACGCAGACCAGGGGGGCTTCTCCGTAGTTGAGCGCATCGTAGACCTGCATCAGGCCGTGCGCATAATCGCTGTCCACGCCGGCATCGCCCAGGTCCAGCGCTGAACCGGTCAGGGCCTCATAGACTTCGTCAGGCGTGACGGCCGTGCCGCTGGCAATCAACAAAGCCGCACCGGCTGCCACATGCGGGCTGGCCATGGAGGTACCTTGGTAGAAATGATAACCCCACGCACCGCTGACCAGAGTTTCCTGAAGGATCCCGTCCACGTATCCGTCGCCATTCAAGTCTTCGGAGGTATCACCGCCCGGCGCCATGATGTCCAGACCGATTCCCGAGTTGGAGTAAACTGCTTCGACATTGTCAAAATCGACCGAACCGACTGCGATGGTGGTCGGATAAATGGCGGGATAGCCGACCATTTTCGAGTAGCCGTCGTTGCCTGCGGCCACCACGACCGTCACACCATTGGCGTAAGCATAGTCCAAGGCCGGATCCACGATCGAATCGTTGGTCATTTCATAGGGGGCAGCAACGCCCAGACTCATGTTGATCACCTGGGCTCCGTTATCCACCGCGTAATAAATGCCTTCTGCGATGTCGGCGAAAGAACCCGAACCCGAATCGCTCAGCACCTTGATCGGCATGATGCAGGCGCCATAGGCCAAGCCGGCCACGCCGTTTCCGTTGTTGGTGGTCTGGGCGATGGTGCCGGACACGTGGGTGCCGTGGCCACTGCCGTCAAAAGGATCGCTGTCCCCGTTGACCACGTCATAACCCGCGACCACGCAACCGATGCCGTCCGGACCGCCAGTAGCCAGGCCTGTATCGACCACGGCCACCACGACGCCGTTGCCGGTGGTGATGTCCCAGGCTTGCTCAGCCTGAACCGCGGTCATATGCCACTGGTAACCAAAATACGAATCATTGGGCACCGTGCTTTTGTTCGCGATCAGGTTGTAGCCGGCCACGCGGCCTTTTTGGCGCAATTTCTGGATGTGGCCCCATTCCCGGCCGGACTCTACTTTGATGACCGTCAGATTGGCCCAAGGCAAATGCTTGACGACCTGGTAGTCGGTCAGGGTGTCCGGGGTGCCGTAAACCGCGACCTCGCCTGCTTTGTGGGGAGGCACCGCCGATGCGGTCGCCGCCAAAGACATCACAGCCAGAATGGCACAAGACACGATGGCGAATCTTTTCATAATGATCCTCCTCAAAAAAACAGGGTAATAAAAAACACCGAGAGTGAATGCTTATTAGGCCCTATAGGATTGCAGGGACCATGCCAGGCCGGGTAGCTCGAAAAACAACAATGAAAACATGCCAGTACAAAAAATGCCCCTCAAGCATGCCTGGGCTCAGTGACTCCCCGGGGCTACAGGAAAACGGGTTGGGATACAGATGTAAAAAAACTACTCCTCAAGGCCCTCCATCAGCGGCGGCAAATGGGCCAGCACCTCGGCCACCTCGGGCCAGGGCTGATCCAATCCGCCCGCCCATGCCGCTCGAGGTCCCAGGGGATGCCAGCGTCCGGGATCGGTGGCTGAGAACAAGGCCAAGGTGGGGGTGCCGAGCAAGGCACTCAGATGGGTCGGCCCCGAATCGTTGCCCACGAAGAGTTCCGCACGAGCGCAGATCCCGCGCAGGGCCCCGGGCTTTAGGTCCACGAGCAAAGGCGGCGATTCCAGTCCCTGTTTCTTGAGCTCGTTGTAAACCGCTTGCACTGCCCCGCGATCTGCCGGTCCCTGCAAGAGGACCGGAGAGAATCCCTGCTTTTGCAGGGCATCGCACAAGCCCGCGAAGTGATCCGCCGGCCAGTTTTTCTTTTCCGAGCCGCTGCCCGGGGCGACGAGCGCCAAGCGGCTCGGAGAAAGCCCCGCCTCCGCCAAAATCCGACCCGCCTCCAATCGATCCGCGTCGGGCAAAGGCAAAAGGGGCAAAGGACCGGGAGCCCCAAGACCGGCGTCCAACAAGGCGCGCTTCACGTGGGCCGCCACATGCAAACCCTCACCCTCGGAGGGCTCAGGCAAAAAGACATGTACCTCCCTGACCCCACAGGCCAAGAGGTTCTCCGCCAGGGCATGATCCCCCAGGGCGGCAAACACCACGACCACATCCCAGGCCCCGAAGGCTGCCTTGACCCGCTCGTTCAAATCAGGCTCAATCTCATACAAGAGATGAAGGCCGGTACCCTCCACATCCAGGGCCTCATCGGCCCCACCAGGCCCGCAGAGCAAAGCGAGTCTCTCCGGATGCCCCATCAAGGCCAGATGTGCATCAGGATGCCGGCGACGCAAATCAGACAGTCCAGGCCAAAGCAACAAACCGTCGCCCAGGCCGCCCGTACGCATGAGCAATATCCTTGCTTGATTCATGGCTTCATTTTCCTCGCCCAGGCCCAAGCTGTCAATTTGCTTGCGGGCACTTATTTGGACTTTTCGTCTGCCTCTGCCGATGCTAAGCTCTGCGCAGGAGCAAATTGAATGCCGCCAAAAGGTTCAGCCGAATGGAAAAAGCTTAATCGTGAGATGAAGATCCTGCGTGCCAAGCAGGCCAGTTCCGCTCGCCTCATGCCCAAAGACGCCCAGCGCCTGGCCTGGCTGGAAGAACGCATGGGTGATGCCGCGGGCGTCAAACGCATTCGCATCAAAGAAGAGAAAACAACGGGCCCGACCACCACCACCTCCGATGACAGCTGGGCCACGGAGATGGACAAAAATCTGGTGAAGGAAACGGAGGACTACGAGCTCAAGAAAGCCTGGGAAAAAGACGCCCAGAAAAGAGCCCATCGAGAATTCGAGGCCAAAGATTCGCGCAGGGGACGAAGCACATTCAAACAAAAAGAGCTATCCAACTTCGCCGTCAATCTCACCGATGACCTCAAGGACGAAGGCTTCCAGGAAACGCAGGAAGAAGAAGAGGCCGTCTACGACCATATGAAAGATTTCGGGCGCAAGGTTTCCTATGCCAAAGACGAAAGCGAACGCCTGGTCAAGAAGAAGCGACGCAGGGATGGAGCCGCCTCCAATCCCTTCGCCATCGACCTGTCCGACGGCATGTCCGACGCCCTGGACAATTTCAAGGATTTCTCCACCGTGCCGGACACGGCCGCCAAGAGCCAAAGCGCCGATTACGGCGATGACGACCTGGACGAGCTGCCGGATCCACGTGGGCGTTCCGGTCAGGTGTCGAGCGAAATCGAAAAACTCTACGAAGCGGAGCTGGAAAACGAAGGGGAAAGCGGCCGATCCCTGGGGGAGCTGACCACCCACGAGGTCGACGAAAGCACTCGCGAGATGGACATCAATGAACAGATGGTCGAAGAAGCCGTGGACTACGCCGAGAAAGAGGGGCTGGTCGAGGACGATGACGGGCGCTGGGCCGTGGACGAGCGCGGTCGGGACATCCAAGATCGGGATAAAAAAGAGCGAGAGGACGACCGCTTTGAGTACTCCGCTTCGGATGCGCCGAGCTCCCTCAGTGTGAACGAAGTTGAAGAAGAAGACCTTCAGGATGGATTCGACATGGCGTCTTTGAGCGGCGAGTCCACCCAGGAAGTCTCCGACATGCCACCTGAGGTGATGATCCCCGATCCGCCCCCTGCGCCTTCAGGCGACCTGGGTGTTTTGATCCTGGACCCGCCCCCGGATGCCTCCACCCAAGCCGAAATGGACGTTCCTGATTTTGCGGACGCGCCATCCTTAGACGATGTCCTGCCTTACGGGGATGACCTGCCGGACATGTCGGATGGCTTCGACGAGGACTTGCCCGACGTCGAAATCGAATTGTCCAAGCCTTCTCCATCCGCGGCCCCTCCGCCCGAGTACGAACACAAAGAAGAGTTCATCGAGGCACCGGACCTTTCCGGCGAGGACGGTCTCTATTCGGCACCCGATCTGTCAGAAAATTCTGATGTCGACGTCAGGCAAACCGGCCCCCTTCGTTTGGGCTTTGTGCCGGATGGCACCCGCATGGATGAGATAACCGACGAGCCGACCAATGCGCCGGATCTTTCCGACATGCTGGCTGCCGTAGACGAAGGCGGAGACGCAGACGCGGACGCCGCTCTTTCGGACTTATTGAAGAAGCCTGACGGCAAAACAGCGGCCACGTCCTTCCCGGAGGACCCGGAAATAGGCGATGACCTGGAGTTCAAACTGGATGGCGGCCTGGACGACGGCCTGGACGACGACGACCTGAGCATCAACCTTGAAGTAGAAGAGCCTGAGCCGAAGCCGAAGCCGAAGCTGAGGCCGAAACCGAAGCCAGATCCGGAACCCGAGCCAGAGCCCAGTCAGGACTCAGCCCAACAGAGCGATGAGTTAGACAGCTTTTGGGGCCTGGTGGACGAAATGGAAGCAGCCGTGGAGGAAGATGCTCCGGCGGAAGCCCCTCCCCCTTCGACGAGTCAGGGAGCAGCGCCTCTACCCGCTCTGGGCATCTCCCAGGCAGCGCCCAAGCCGGCCAAGGCCAGCCCGAGCTTCGACGATCTGCAGCCAGCTAAAGAAGACAAGGGATCCATGAGCCTGGTGGGGGACATAGAGAGCGGTGGCATGCTTGACGATCTGTTCGGCGGGGGTGGAGCAGACGAAACCGCCGACAAGCCGGCCAAAGTGAAACCCAAAAAGGCCACCACGGGGGTTTCGGCCTCCTCGGGTCAAGGGATCAGCAGGCCCAGCGGGCCGGTCATGATCAATGAGTTGACTGGAGAACGAAAAGCCACGGTTCACTTCAAGGACGGGGTCAACCGCCGCGGCGTCATCCAAGCAATCGATACGGACGCGGATTTGATCCACTTGGCCGATGCCCGTGGCGACGGTCCAGGAGAAGATCTGGTGGCCTTGTCGCTCAAGGCCATCTTCCTCATGCTTCCGCGGGGTGTGTTGCCACCGGAAAAATCAGGCTATTCGGTGCACGTGCGCATGATGGATGGCCGGGATCTCGATGGCTACACGCCGGACTACGATCCCAACCGCAAGGCCTTCACCCTCTTCCCGAACGACGAACGAGGCAACATCGAACGCGTCATCGTCTTCAACGACGCGATTAAAAACATCTGGTTCGATGAGGAATGACGGGACCGGACAGCCTTAGTTAACCCAATTAATTAACCCAGCCACCCGGCGGCTCTTTGTCGGAATCCACCACACGCAAATTCTTCTTGAGCTTCTTGTAACGTCGCCGCATCACCAACAAACGAATCCAGCCAAAGACCTTGGCCGGGCGCCAAGCGCCGGTGACCAACAAGAAGCCCGCGAACATGCCGCCGAAGTGGGCGGCGATGGAGACGTTGGTGCCGCCGAGGGTCACGGATTGGGCCACGCCCAGCCCGACGAAAATCATGACCAGATGTTTGCCCTTGATGGGAAAAATGCCGAACAAGTAAATTAAATTATTCGGAAAGTTGAAGCCGAAGGCAACCAGGAGCGCATACAGGGCACCGGAGGCCCCCATGGTGGGGATGACACGCTGGTCGGGGAAAACCAAAGCAACCAAGAGAATGGACAAGCCGGCCATCAAGCCCGTCAAGAGATAGAACTTCACAAAACGACGCGCCCCCCAAAATCCCTCCAGCGGAGACCCAAACATCCACAGAATCAACATATTCCACAAAATATGTGAAATGCCGTAGGGATCGTGGAGCCACATGTAGGAGAACAACTGCCAGATTTGGCCTTCGAAGAGACAACGGTCGAAGGAGATGGACAGGTTGTTGACCAAAAATTCCTCTCCAGCTTTTCCGCCCATGTGCCCGATGAACAGCTCAGCAATCCACACCAGCCCATGGATGATAAGCAACCACTTCACCGCCCTCGTCAGCTTGAACTGAAGACCGAAGCGATCAAAACCCTGAGCTGAATTTCCCTTGCCAATCATAGGTGGATGGTAGCCGGGTCGAGGCCCGGCCGCAAGAAGAGGTTCAGAAGAACACGTGGGTCAGGGCCACCGCGGCGATGACACCGGCCATGTCCGCGGTCAGACCCGCGGGCAAAGCATGTCGCACTTTGTGCACTTGCACCGCGCCGAAATAAACGGCCAGCACGTACAAGGTGGTTTCCGTGGAACCCTGCATGACCGAAACCATATAGCCGGCAAAGGAGTCGGGGCCATACTGGGTGAAAATGGAACTCATATAGCCGAAGGCCCCATTGCCGCTCAAGGGGCGGATGACCGCCATGGGCAAGACTTCGGCCGGCATGCCCAAAAGACCGGTCAAGCGCCCCAGGGTTTGGCCGAGTATGTCCATGGCACCGGAAGCCTTGAACATGGCCACGGCCACGATGATGGCCACCAGGTAAGGGATGATGCGGACTGCCACCCGAAAGCCCTCTTTGGCACCCTCCACCAGGGATTCATAAACCCGCACCCCGCGGCGCAACCCAGCCAAAAGAAGGGTGGCCATAAGCAAGGGGATGGACCAAAAAGAAAAGAAGTCCTTGAACAAAGTCCAACCGATGGACGACACCTCCATCCAGGGCTGGGCCATGGGAAGGCAGATCCCCATGGCGGGGCCAATCTTCTCGGCGGTTTCCTTGGACTCAAGCATGGACTGAACGGCATGGAAATAATGAAAAACCGCGGCGGCAGCAAGGCTCAAGATGCACACCCAAACAAAGATCTTCACGCCCCTGCCCACGGTACTCGGGTCGGACTCGATCACCTCGGCTGATTCGGCACCCCCTTCTTGTGTATCATCCGTGGCTTCTTGTGTATCAGCCGTGGCATCCGCCACCGCTGCCTCATCAGCCGAATCAGCCTGAGCCTGGCCGGCTTCGGCCACCAACTGCTCGGGTAATTTGTAGCGACGGAGGCGCTGCAGACCCTTGGCCGCCAAAATACCCACGGTGGTGGCCACGGCGGAAGCCAGCAAGCTCGGCAACCAAATGCCCGCCGGGTCGGTCGAACCGGCCGCGGCCCTGAGCCCGATGGTGCCCGTGGCGAGCAAAGAAAGGCTGGAGGTATTGATGGCCAAAAACAAACACATGGCATTGGTGGCCGTGCCCTGCTCTTTGTTCAGCTTGTTCAGTTCCACCATGGCCTTGATGCCGAAAGGCGTGGCCGCGTTGGCCAGCCCCAACATATTGGCACCGAAGTTCATGATCATGGCGCTCATGGCCGGATGATTCTCC
Organism: Deltaproteobacteria bacterium; assembly: GCA_019314375.1. Lineage (GTDB taxonomy): Bacteria > Myxococcota > B64-G9 > B64-G9 > B64-G9 > JAFCZJ01. Next base: position 17,792 of record JAFCZJ010000096.1, read on the forward strand.
GGTATCTCGGGAAACAGCCAATGCATGGGTCGACGCAGGCCCCGGGCGATGACGCGCATCAGGCCACTCTCTTGCGCGACCCGCATGATGCCGAGCCAAAAGGCCATGATGCCCACCAACTTCAAGGCCAACCAAACAGCCTCCTGGGCCGACTCAAAAGAGCGAATGGTCAATTCCTGCATCTGGCCGGTGAAACCCGCGCAAACGATGGCGATCATGACCAAACCCAACCAAATCCAATTCATCATGGGTTCATCCACTCCTCTGGAAACAAAGAAGCTATTCTGTCAGGGGTACCGACGATGTCAAGGAAACCCCCTTGCCTCTTTGTTCTTGGGGGAATATTTTCTAAAAATGAACAAAGAACAAGACCACAAGCTGCTGGTCATCGACAACGCTCTGGATCATGAGTTCTATCGCCCGGTGGAGCACTGGTCACAAGCTGCCGGCTTTCAGCTCAAGTCGGTACATCCCCCTTCCGGCCAGGCCTTGCCCGACGTCGACACGGCCAGCCACGTTATTCTCTCGGGCTCCGAAGCCAGCATTATTATGAGGGAACCCTGGGCGGAAGAAGAAGCCCGATGGATTCAAGAAGCGGTCAAGGCCGGGACGAAGTTGCTGGGCTCCTGCTGGGGGCATCAGTTGCTGGCCGTGGCCCTGGCCGGCCCCGACGCGGTGCAGCGCAGTCACAGCCCGGAATTCGGCTGGCTTCAGCTGAATCCGACAAGTGACGACCCCTTGCTTCCGCGGGGGGATTTCTGGTGCTTCAGTTCCCATTTCGATGAGGTGCAAGCCGACGCCCATCCTGAAATGCGGATTCTGGCCACATCGGCCGGCTGCTCGGTGGCCGCCATGCGCTGGGGAAGCGCCGCGGTCTTTGGCCTACAAACCCACCCGGAAGTGGACCCCTCCGCCGGCCAGGATTTTCTGGAGGGATGCCTCACGCGCTGGCCGGCACACAGCAAGATCTTTAAGCAAGGTTTGTCGGGTCCAGTGCAAGATGACGGGGTGGCCTCAGGAATCGTCAGCCGCTTCCTGGCAATCTGAACCGAAAGCAAAACAAAACCGCGCACCGCCGCTCCGACCGGGCTCCGCCCAGATGCGCCCACCGTAGCTGGCCATGATGCGCTGGGCGATGGTCAAACCGATGCCCGCCCCCGGCCGCGAACGATCGATGCACCAGGAAAACCGGGGTGCCAGGGACATAGTTGGCCAGCTATGAGGCAAAAAGCGGATCTGAAATCACTATTTTTTCTGCGCGAGAAGGTCAGATGCTGGAGATACGGAGAAACAAGCTCAAGTGCATTTGCCGCGCCACGAAGGCACGGCCGCCGACGTCCCGTCACTCACACACGTTGGCCGTGCACACACCGCTCGCGCAGTCTCCGTCGAACGCGCAGCCTTCACCATTCGGGCAGGTCGGTCCGTCGCCGGCGCCATCGCAGCTGGCGTTGCAGGTACCACAGGAAAGAGAGTTGAAGTCGTCGCAGTCCTCGTTGTCCTCCACGATACCGTTGCCGCATTCCCAGCAGACACCGTCCTCATCGGTATCACCATCGCAGTCGTTGTCCTTGCCGTCGCACAGGGTTTCTTCGGCCTCGTATTCGGACCCGTAATCGCAAACCGACCAGCCCGCGGCCCCCTGGCAGGT
>JAFCZJ010000097.1 GCA_019314375.1 Deltaproteobacteria bacterium
GAGTTCTGCCGCGACTGGCTGGATATTTCGGGCCCGGTCAAGCAACCCAAATCCAGCCACCCCAAGCGACCCGTCCAGGGTTTTGCCTGTACCCGCCGAGAGGTCAGCGGACGACGTCTCTGGGGCTGGGCCAAGAAGCGCTTCGGCAAACCGGATGCCTTCTTCCGTCGCATCTTCGTGTTCAACTATTGCCCCTTGGCCTTTTTAGAGGACTCGGGTCGCAACCGCACCCCGGACAAATTGCCGGCCGCGGAAAAAGAGGCCCTGTTCGCGGCCTGCGACGAGGCCCTGGCCCAAACCATGGACTGGCTGAAACCAAAACAAGTCGTCGGCATTGGGGCCTTTGCCGAAAAGCGTGCTCGCGAGGCTCTGGACTCTGCGTCTTTTCCCATCGGCCGCATCCTCCACCCCAGCCCAGCCAGCCCCGCGGCCAACCGCGGCTGGGCCGAACAAGCCGAGGCTCAACTTTTGGCCCTGGGTGTTTCTCTGGAGCCGAGACCATGAGACATTCCTTACTCTTCTTGCTCTGCCCTCTCTTGCTCGCGGGAGCCAAGCCCATGACAAACGATCCCCACACAGCACTTCAGTTCGAAAATCCGGAACATGCGGCGTTTTTCAAGCGGGCCGACAAGTGCATTCGAGGCATGTTTGACGACTGGCGGCACCGGCCCTTTAAAAACGGCGGCGCCTTCCACAATGCCCGCTGGTGCAGGGGCAAAGGCGCGCGTGACGACTGCCAAATCGCCTCAGGAACAGCCGACCATCGAGACCAACACGCGGTCAGTCTTTACACTTTGTTCTATGGCGACAAATTTCCCGAAGTCTTCGGCTACGGCCTGCAAATTCTTAAAACACCCAAGACCTCAGGCTGGGGCGTGAACTTTTACATTGCCCAGGGCGGAAAGAGTATGGTGGGCGAAGGCTTCCACATTAACTTCTCCCACTTTCCCGACGCCTCCGGCCCCAGGGATACAATCCTTTTTGCCGGCATCGGCGAAAGCTACCAAATCGCCAAAACTCAGACTTCCCTGCCGGCCAAGCCCTTCGCCGCAACCCGAGCACGACTTTTAAAAAACGCCGCAAGCCTTCGCGATGGCGCTCTGGCCGACTTAGAAGAACTAGAGCGCAAGGTCCTCGCCCGCATCACGGAAGATCAAGTCGAGACCTGCGATTTTGGAGAATACCAAAACGACGGCATCCCGCCGCCCTGCTTTCCACGCAAGCTCAACGCCGAAGAAAAAAAAGAAGAACTCAAAAAGGCCGAAGCCCACTTCAAGGAGCAGAAGAGGCTTTGGTTGGAGCAGGGGGAGTTGCTTTGGCGGGCACTACGGGATGCGGTACCAATCGCTTGCCTTTGGCCGGATTCTCGAACGCTCTGAATTTATCGGCCAATTGCTGGGCCAACGCCTCAACGCCCTCGATAAGCCTATCCGAATCAGAGGCACAGCGACCAACGACACTCCCCAGCATCGTGCCGTGCCTCATGTCGAAAAACTGAAAACTCATTAAGCACTGGTCATCGACTCGGCCCACTTTGCTCGAGATGGAATAAATGGGGGCCTGCCTCTTGGTCTTCTGCAAGGTGGCAATCTGCTTGAAAAGAGAGTCCCTGGGGGTCAAGCGCAGTGCTCGTCGCTCCACCAACCTCGCGGCCAGATATTCCGTAAGGCCAACTGTCTCGTCGGCACTGAGGTCACAGCGCCTGGATTCCATGAGAAAAACGGCCACCACCGGCACCGACGTCGGCAGAGGATTGCCGGTCGAGAGTTCCTGAGCCATCTGCTCGATGCCGGTGATGAAAGCCTCGGATCTACACGGCATCCTCCCTGTGACAGCCTGGTTCATGGTGGCCGCCCGTGGGTCGTATAAACCAGCCATCAACAAACACTGATTCCCCACCCTGTGAATACTTGAACTCAACACAAAATCGGGCGGTCCACCCGCGAGCTTGATGGGCGATGTATCGGTCGTCCTCTTCCCGGGCTTTGGCAGAGGCAAAACCTGGTATCGGCCATTCTTCACCATTTGGCTGGCCAGGTAATCGGTGAGACTGCGCACTTCATCGCCCTTAAGGCCGCTGCCACGACTCTCAATCATAAAGACAACCAGCCTGGGCTTTTCCGCGGCCCGGGCATCCAAAGCCCCAAAAGAACTCAAAGCCAAGATCGCCGCAAACAAGCATCCTGCGCATTTCATGTTTTTCTCTCCCCGTTGACAAACCAGAAACCAACTCTACGCCGGACCCATGCCAAATTCAAAGTCGCTGACCGAGGCTGCCTAAACCTGGGAAGTGACTGGGTCATTAAGCGCCGTCATCCCCAGATGTTTCTGCTGGGGATCCAGATTCTCGAAACATGGATTCCCGACAGAGGCCTTCGGGAATGACCAGGGGTTACGCTGACAGGGTCTTGCCTTTGTGTGACGGAGGGCCCCTTGCCAAGTCAGAGACCGCTGCGCTAACCTGAATCCTCATCCTACGATCAGGCTCGGGCCCTGATCCGACAAACGAGGCTACGATGAGCATGGAAATCCAGGCTAAAAAATGTGCTGATCTGATTCGCAAATCCAAACGCATCGCCTTGTTGAGCGGTGCGGGTCTGAGCACCGCGGCCGGTATCCAGGATTTTCGGGGCCCCAATGGACTGTATCGCACCGCGGGATTCGAAAATGCGGAACAGATCTTCGACATCAACACCTTTCACAATGATCCCAGTATTTTTTATCGTTTTCATCGGGCCTTCTTGTCGGCCCTGGACGAGGTGAAGCCCACCTTCGCGCACCAATTCTTTGCGTCTCTGGAAAAAGAGGGCAGCCTGGCCGGCATCATCACCCAGAACATCGACTCGCTGCACCAACGAGCCGGCTCCGAGAAGGTTCTTGAGATTCACGGCGGCATCTGGGACACGACCTGCACCGAATGCGGAAAGGCCGTGGACTTCGAGACCAGCCATCGACTGACCCTGGAAGAGGACGTGCCCAAATGTGCCGACTGCAAAGGCGTGCTCAAGCCGGAAATCGTCTTCTTCGGAGAGAGCGTCATGCAGCTTGGCGAATGCCAACAGCTCGCTGAAATCGCCGATCTGTTCTTTGTGGTGGGCTCGTCCCTGGTGGTCACCCCCGCCGCCATCCTGCCATCCCTGTCCTCTGCGCCCATTGTCGTGGTCAATTTGGGCGAGGTCTCCCCCATCTACCTGCCGGCGGAACGCATCAGCCTGCATGCCGACTCAGACATCGACACCTTCTTCATGGCGGTCAACGACGAACTCGGCTTGCTTTAGTCGGCTTTGGGTCAAACGGGGCGAAGCGAGGCGTATGCCTTTGCGGCCCAGTCCAGCAAGTCTTCTTCCTCCGCGATGCGCCGGGCTTCGGCTCGATCCGCCTCGACGAGTACAACCAGGGCCTGGCCCTTCTCTGCCATCAAGTGCTTCTCTCCGCTCGCCAAACGACACAGGGGCGCCAATTCCTTCGGCTGAATCTCCGACATCAACCAGGCGTCCACGTCATCCAAGCCCAGCTCCAGTGCCTCGAGTTGCGCCAACAAATCACCCAGGCTAAAGACGCCCCAGTGAACCTTATCCAGGGCCAAAGCAGCGCCGAGCAGCCACTTCAAATCCAAAGCCGGGGCCCTCACATCCAGATGCCAAACCAGGCACCAAAGAAAATCAGCCTGGCCCTCGCTGCGCATGGGCGTGTCTGCGAAGCGCTCACTGCGAGTGGGCAGACCAAAACCGGCCCGCATGGACATCAGGTCATAAGCCAGAGCCTTCTCATCCGCGCCACCGACCTGGGCCAAGGCCTGCAGACGACGCATATGCTCGAACCAGGGCGAAGCGGCCTGGGGTCTGTCTGGAAGATGCTTCATCACTCCCCGAGATCGCCCGTGCCCACATCGTCACCCCACTCATTCGAGGATGAACTCTTTACGATCTCGTCGGCCACGCTGTCAGGATCCATGTTTCCTGAGTTCAGCACGGGCCTTAAGGCCGAGCCCTTAACGCCTCGAGCCCGAGCCCGCCCGCAAGACTTGGCATCAAAATACCAACGCAGGGTGCCGACCTGAAGACAACGGCTACCACAGGAAAGAATGGACAAGGCATAAAAGTCGCTGGGTGCCCCACGTCGGCTCAATGCACGACTGCTGGTCCCCGGTCCCTGCAGGACCACCATGCCCATGGCATACTGATACCGGTATCCGGCCGAGATCTTGGTGCCATTACGCGAGGCGGCCCAGTCCATGCCGCCATCGAAAGATCCCTTGTTGTCTTGCTTTATTTTCCATCGCTGGCAGCGGGTGGTGCCGGACTCATCGGCGAGCCAAAATAAATTCTTGGCCCGGATCATTTCCCCAAAAGTGCCTGCCCCGTAAGCGGCCTCGTCCACCTGGGCCCACATGCTCAAAAGGCCCCAGGAGGAATAATGTCGGATGCGAATCCAGCCGCCCGGCAGGATGCGCTGATCGGCGAAAAATGTGTTGTCCTGTTTCACCAGGCCGATGACGTCCCCACCTTCGCTGTCGAACAATCGGGTGCCCTTGTGCAGTCTCACCCGGTTGGGGTTCGCTTCGTCAGGCCCCGTGCCCTTCGCCTTGGCTCTCCTCTTGATGACTTTACCCTTGGGCACAAAGGCGGATTTATCCACCCAGCCCCGCATCGAGTAGTTGCGCGTACCGTATTCCACCAACTGCTTTCCGCTTTTTTCCGTTCCAAGTTTGCGCACCGGGATGTTGCCCACAGCCCCCTTTTCGTCGCCGCGGAAACGGCCAAGCATGCCGCCGCCTTCGTTGGGAGAAACCGCAGTGCCCGGTTTGATCCACGCGTTGCCGCTGAATCGCTGGGCCTGGGCCGGCACATACATGCGGCCCACCCGAGCCTTGGGTATCCAACTAAAAAGATCGACGTGATGGTCTTTCAGTCGCACCCGCACCAAATCACCCTGCTTGGACACCACCCGTACAGGCGCGCCCGGCTGCAGGTAAAGGCCGGGGCCGCTGTATCCGCGAGGCGCGGGCTTGGCCTCTGGCCAGCCCACCGTGGGCTTGACAATGACCGACTGCAAGTTATCCGAGGGGATATACAGCAAGGCGCGAACGGGTCCGTCTTCGATGATCACCCGGGGCATGTCGCCTTGCTTGACCACCGCCAAACCAGGGGGCGCCTCGGTGGGCCGCCCCACAACAGGCCCCCCCACCGAATACCCGTCCGGGATAAGACGAACCTTCTCAAAGCTCAAAGGGCGCACCCGCACCCGGTTGCTATTCTTGTAACCCTTCATCAAATATGAGGGGAGCGGCTTTACCTGTGGGCCTTTTTTCTTGCGCCGTTTCTTTTTCTTCTTGGCCGCCTTGGCCATCAGACCGGGCTCACCCGCCGCGGCAACACCAAGGGGTGCCGCACCCAAAAACAAAGTCCACATCAAGAACCAAGAAAGTCTCGTACGCATCACTTCAAACATACCCACCTCGCTGCGGTTGTGCCCAGACATCCTTACCGCAGGCGAGCCCGATTGCAAGCGCGCTCTGTCCGGGGCATGATGACAGGATGAAGGGTTATCGTCTCAATGAAGTCTTCGCCGCCTGTCCTCCCGGTTTCGAGTCGGTCCTGCTCGCTGAAATCAACGACTTGGATCTACCCCTAACGAAGGCACCCAAACAAGTCATCGGCGGGGTGGAGCTCGATTGCCCGGACCGGCAAACCTGGTCACAGGTTGCGGCCGAGACCAACCTTTGGTTGCGAAGCGCTACGCGTGTCCTGGCGCGCCTGGCCCGCTTTCCGGTCCATCACCTGGCCCAGCTCGACAAACGGTCTCGACGCATCGACTGGAGCGAAGTCCTGCCGACCGACTGCCGCCTCAAGGTGGAGGCCAGCTGTCATCGCTCACGCATCTACCACTCGGATGCCGCGGCCACGCGGGTTTTCAAGGCGGCTGCCGATGGCGCCGGGGCCCATCCAGGCGGAGGGACAAACGAAGACCACTTCAAAATTCTGGTGCGCATTGAGCGCGATCTATGCACGGTCAGCGTCGACACCTCTGGCGCACCCCTGTATCAGCGGGGTGCCAAACTTGAGACCGCCAAGGCACCTCTGAGGGAAAACCTGGCCGCGGGACTCTTGCAATTGGCCGATTGGCACCCCGCAGCGGGAGAAGCGCTGATGGATCCCATGTGTGGCTCCGGCACCTTCTTGCTGGAAGCCGTCGGCCTGGCCTGCCGCCGCGCCCCTGGAGCGCAAAGACATTTTTCTTTTGAGAACCTCAAAATGCACGACCCGGAGCGTTTCGCCGCCCAAAAAGAAAAGGCCGAAGATCAAGCCCTGTCTGTGTCCCCGGTGCCCATCAGCGGTTCGGATAATTCCGGCGGTGCCGTGGGTGCCACCCAGCGAAACCTGGAACGAGCGGGTTTCTCAAAACTGGCCACGGTCCAGCGCCTGGATATCTCTGAAGTCCGCCCCTCTGCCGCGACCGGTCTGATGATCGTCAACCCACCCTACGGCAAGCGCCTGGGTCGAGAAAGCCGAGACCAACGCCAACTCTATGGGGAACTGGGGCAGGTCTTTCGCGAACAATTCGCGGGCTGGCGCTTGGCGCTTCTAACGGCCCATGGCCAACTTGCCCTGGCCACGGGCCTGGACTTCAAACAAGTCTCCGTCGCCATCCCCCATGGCGGACTTCGGGTCAAACTCTACCGTCACGAACCCTGAAGACTTTCAGGCAGACCAGTTGGAGGGGTCAAGAACCAGGCTCCGTCCTTGCTCCGAGGCCTCCGGGGAGAGCCAGTGAATTCGGTGGCCCTGCCGCTCCATTCGCCTGAACCAAGAGAGCTGCTTGCGGGCAAAGCGCCGAATGTCTCGGGCCAATTCATCCAAAAATGTTGCCATGTCCACTTGCCCCTGTAGCAGCCGGGCCAGATGCCTGTACTCCAGGCCCAACTCATCAAAACGAGAAGGCGCCAGCCCCTGCTCACGAAGTAGTCGGGCCTCATCCAACATCCCTTCCTCCATGCGCTCTTCAAGCCTGTGCCGGATGCGAAGATGCAACGAGGGCCGATCCACCTTGGTGCCCAAGATCAGGGCTTGGAAAACGGGCAGTTCGGGTGGCGGTTTTCCCTGTGAGCCCTCGGCTATCTCCAAGGCTCGAATCAAAGTCGGCCGATTGACCAAATCGGTGCTGTTGTGCAAGAGCTTGAGCTGCGCCAGGCGTCGGGTCAGCTCTTCGGTGGAAAGCTTGTCCAGCTCAGCCTGCCGAGACGGGTCCACCGGCACCTCGGTGAGCTCGTAGCGATCGAGCACGGCCGAAAGAAACAAACCCGTGCCACCCACCATGATGGGCAAACGCCCGCGGGCCGCGATGGCCTCAAAGGCGCGAAAGCAATCACGCTGAAAATCAAAAACACTGTAACGCCTTGCGGGTTCAGATACGTCAATGAGATGTACGGGCACTCGTTCAGCCCCTTGGCCATATTCGACCAAGTCCTTGCCCGTGCCGATGTCCAGTCCCCGGTATACCTGCCGACTGTCGGCCGAGATGATTTCCCCGTCCAGGGCTCTGGCCAAAGATACGCCCAGCCGCGTCTTGCCCGAGGCGGTCGGACCCAAAACCACCAGCAGTCGATTTTTCGTCGCGCGCTTCACCTGGCCATCATGCCAAATCATGCGCTTTCGGCCAAGCACCTCTTGCTTCGGTTGCCATGCTCCCTCGGAAATGCTATCGATCCACTGATCTAGCAACAGAATCAAACTGCGGAGGGACCGATGGCGATAATCAACAAAATTGCGGATATGCTCGGCAAAGATGCGGAAGCACTGTTGCAATACAAGGCCAAGGGTTTCTCCAAGGACGCACTGTATTTGCCCGGTCCGGATTTTGTCGATCGGGTGGTTTCGGATTCAGACAGGCCCCTGCCCGTCTTGCGCGCCTTCCAAAACCTCCTGAACCATGGGCGCCTGGCAGGCACAGGCTATGTCTCCATCCTGCCCGTGGACCAGGGCATCGAGCATTCCGCGGGTGCCAGCTTCGCCCCCAACCCCATCTATTTCGATCCGGCCAAGATAGTGGAGCTGGCCATCGAGGGGGGTTGCAACGCCGTGGCCTCCACCCTGGGCGTTCTGGGCGCTGTTGCGAGACGCTACGCCCACCGCATACCGTTCTTGGTCAAGCTGAACCACAACGAGCTGATGACCTACCCAAGCACTTTTGATCAAATTCTCTTTGCCCAGGTAGAACAGGCCTTTGATTTGGGGGCTGTGGCCGTGGGTGCCACCATCTATTTCGGCTCGGAAGAATCCAATCGCCAAATCCAGGAAATCTCCGAGGCCTTTGCCCGTGCCCATGAGCTGGGCATGCTCTGCGTGCTTTGGTGCTACTTGCGCAACCCTGGCTTTACGAAAAACGGACAGGACTACCACGCCGCCGCCGACCTGACGGGTCAAGCCAACCACCTGGGTGCAACCATCCAAGCCGACATCATCAAACAAAAGCTACCCACCAACAACGGAGGCTTCAAGGCCATCGCTTTCGGCAAAACCCATGACGCGGTTTACGAAACGCTCTGCCCGGGTGATCACCCCATCGAGCTGGCCCGCTACCAGGTAGCCAACAGCTACATGGGCCGAGTGCCCCTCATCAACTCGGGCGGTGCCTCGGGCCAAAACGACTTCGCCGACGCCGCCCGTACAGCGGTCATCAACAAACGCGCCGGGGGCCTTGGTCTCATATCAGGCCGCAAGGCCTTCCAGCGTCCCATGGAAGAAGGGATCAAGCTCTTGCACTTGATCCAGGATGTCTACTTGGACGGCAACATCACAATCGCTTGATTTCGTTTTTCTAAATCGCTCTAAATAGAAGGAGAAAACCCATGAAGCGTTCCACCCTGCTGAGCCTATTGTTTTTCGGCGCTTCGGTGCTATCCATCACCGGCTGCGTTACCAGTGGCACCCACGAAAAACTGCAGGCCGAGTTGGCCGAGACCCAGCAAACACTGAAAACCACGCGTGGTCAGATGGAAAAAGAGCAGGCCGATTGCACCAAGGCAAAAGAAGACCTTGACGGCAAATTGGCGACATCCGCGGCCCGCGGACAGCAGCTCGACACCGACCTGGCCAGCATGAGCATGAAGGTCAACGATCTGATGGGCGAAAAGGGCCAGCTGACCCAGAAGCAGGCCCAACTCACCGAGCAACAGAAAAAACTCCTTGGACAAGTCGCAGAGCTCAAGCGCATGCGCGCCGCCGCGGAGAAGCGTTCGGCCGATTATCGCTCCCTCATTGAAAAGCTAAAGAAGATGATGGACGCGGGCACCTTGCAGGTCAAAGTGCGCAAGGGCAACATGGTGGTACAGATGGCCAGCGACGTGGTCTTCTCTCCCGCCTCCACCAACATCAAGCCGGATGCCAGAGACGCCATCCTGGAACTGGCCGCCACCTTGGCAACCTTCAAGGGTCGACGCTTCCTGGTGGTGGGACATTCCGACGCCACACCCATCCGCTCTGCCCGCTTCCCCTCCAACTGGGAGTTATCCAGTCAGCGCGCTGTCGGGGTGGTCAAGGTCATGATCGAAGCCGGCGTGAAGGCTGAAATGCTGACCGCTGCCGGGGCGGCCGAATTCGATCCCCTGGTTGACAATGAAACGCAGGAAAACCGGACCACCAACCGACGGGTCGAGATCGTCTTTTTGCCCAACATCGACGAACTACCGGGCTTTGATCAAGTCTTGAAAAAGTAGAAATTCCTATTCCACAATCTCCCATCTCGATCTGCCCAGGCTTTCAGATGTGCCTGTAATGCAAGGAGGAGCAGTAGATTCAGCCAGAGGCGTGGTTCTCCACGTCGAGGACTGAATCTGCTGATTCGACGAAGCAGTACATGTGCAGCTGGGAGCCTGGGCTATTGCCACTCCTGGGGTGCCAGAAGCTTCTCGCCGTTGGGAACAATCTCGACCGAGCGTTCGGTCTTCTTTCCGGTGTTGGTGTCTCTGATGATCACGGTATGCTTGCCCTTGGTCAGGGGCTGATTGCGAAAAGCGCCCAGCCCCAAGCTCTTGCCATCCACCAGCACTTCCACCGAGGCGCGTACGGAGACCGATAGAAATCCGTCCAAACCCGGGCGGGCTTCGTTGGGCAAGCCATTGTCGCCGATTGAAGGCGCAGGGATCGCAGCCTCTTCTTCGAAGAACTGCATGCCTAAAAACCCCAAACCCAAGACAAGCGCGAAGACCACCAGCAGCACACGCCAATCCGAAAACAGGCCGCCCACTTCTTCGGGCGGGAGCTCGGTGGGCTCAGGTCGGGGCTTGGGTCGTGGCCTGGGCCGGGGGGGTCTGGTCGGCGCCTGACCCATGGCTCGCATGCTGGCCTGAGTCGAAGTCGAAACCGGCTCGTCTTGCTGCTGCCCCCGCTGCTGGGCAACTCCGTCATAAAAGGTATCTTGATCCTCGGGCAAATTCTCGTCCGGCAGCAGGGCGGGAACCTTGTCAGGATTTTTCTTGGCCTCCTTGGCCGCCAAAATCTCCTCGTAGCGTCGCGCCGCCGAAGGAGCCGCTTTCGCCTTTCTGCCGCGGGACGTATTTTCCAAGGCCATCTCGAAGCCGGTCTTTAATAGAATCTCTCGCTGCATGTCGTCGGCTTCAGCGATGACACGTTCTCGGGCTTCCAGTTCGTTGGCGAAAAGATCCCTCATAAAAGCCGACATTTGCATGGTCTGCTCAACGGGACTGCCACGGAGCAGCTTATGCAAAGCTTGCTCCATGTCCTTGCAAGAAGCAAAGCGGCGCTTGGGGTTGCGCCGGGTGGCCTTGCGAAGTACGCGAACCAATCGACGGGGCACGTCTTTGCGAAGCACACGGATGGGCGGAATTTCACACTGGTCCACCGCTTCCATGGTGCTGTAATCGGTGTCCCGCTGAAAAAGCCGGGTGCCTGTCAATATTTCGTAGAAAACGACAGCCATGGAGAATTGATCGCTTCGATGATCCATGGGCTTGCCGCGTACTTGCTCTGGAGACATGTAGGCATACTTGCCCTTGAGGACACCCGCCTGGGTCTTGTTCATGCGGGCTTCAGCCTTGGCGATGCCAAAGTCCAAAATCTTGCTCACGCCATCGAAGGAAATGATGATGTTCTGCGGACTCACATCTCGATGGATGACCTTGAGCTTCTTGTCTTCGAACTCGGCCACCTCGTGCGCGTAATGGAGGCCCGCCAAAGAATCAATCATGACCTTCAGCACGAACCAAACGGGAAGCTGCATGTCGACCAAACGCGCCCGCTCGGCTACCTGCATCAGGTCCCGGCCGAAGATGTACTCCATGGCCAGGTAGGCCACCCCGTTGTCCCGACCCACGTCGTACAGATGCACAATGTTGGCGTGCTTAAGGCAAGCGGCGATGCGCGCCTCGTCCAAGAACATTTCCTGAACTTCCTGCTCGGCGTCCAAATCCTCGCGAATGCGCTTCAAGATCACGGCCCGCTCGAAACCATGCAGGCCGCCCTGGGACGATAAATAAATCTCGGACATCCCGCCGACCGCGATCCGCTTAATTAGCTGATATTTACCCAGCGATTTAAGTGTCATGAGGTTTTCCTCATGGCTCAGGGAATAGCACAATGGGAATAAAAATCAAAGCCTCCCGGATCATCAAGGAGGTACACGCGTTCCGGTTCAGACACGAAGCAAACTGACAGCCCAAGAATAGCCGCCACCGCCCGTGTAAAAGGCCATGAGGTCGCCTGACTTGATACGCTTTTCTTGCCTTGCGCGATCCAAATTATAAAAGACATCGCCTGTGCCCAAATGCGCCGTCTCGGCCACATAACCGGCGCTGGAGGCCTTGCCTTGCAGCCCAACAGAATCCAAAAAAAGCAGGTTGTGTCGACGCGAGGCGTTGATCATGACCACGAAGTCGATGGCCTCCATGACCTCACCCGCCCGATGACAAGCGAGCTCAAACATCTCCCGAGCCACCTTGTTGATGCGAGCCCCAAAGTCGCGCACCTCCTCTCGCTCGGTGTACCGCGGGCGGTACATCTGAAAAAGATGACCACCCCGCTCCAGCACCTCCGGGGTGAGCTTGTGCACGGCACCCAACTCGGGGCAGCAAAAGGTCTCGTGGTGCTCACCCCAAGTCCGGCAAGCGAAAGATAAGACCTGGAATTGCTCGGCTCCCCGCTGCAGCACGGCGGCGGAGCCCCCATCGCCAAAAATGAAAGCATGACCCAGGATGGGCCGCTCCAGGGTCGTGTCCCAGCGCTCAGCGGCACAGATGAGCACATTTTTCACGTCCGGATCCGTTGCCATCAAAGATCGCGCTACGTTCAAGGCCATGTTCTGGCCATTGCAACCCTGATAGATATCAAAGGCGTAGCTGGTCTCAGACCCCAGATCCGCCTGTACCTTGGCCGAGGCCATCCAGCGCGTGTGATCCTTCAACGAGCCGCAATAAAGAATCACGTCGATGTCAGCCGGGCTCAATCCTGCATCATCCAGAGCTTTGCGAGAGGCCTTGACGGCCATGGAAGAAGGCGTTTCTCCTGGAGCAGCCAGGTGCAGGAACTTGGCCCCAATCTTATCGAATTTCTCCCTGGGGATGCCGCTTTCCCTCACCATCTCCCAGGCATCCGCCCGATTGTCCGGCAAGTAAGAACCCACGCCGACGATGCCGGCGATCACTTGACAATCTGTATCGGTCGATTTCATGGATGTATCATGGCGGGGGCGCGGCTTCCGCGCAAGAACTAATCCAACGCTGCTGCCATCAATCGCGGATCGTCTCCAGGTTTTTTCCGTCGACCTGCCGGTATACACGAAGCTCAGAACGCCCGGAAAAGAAGCTGATGACCTCGACCTTGGCGAAAGAGCCATCGGCCAGCTTGAGCACGTAAACATTGCCCGACATGGTAAAACCCGAGTGGCAAGAGCCCCCGGATTGGAAGCTCGTTCCGATGCACATCTCTTCCGTGGCCAGGCCATCGGGCGCATAACCTTCGTCAGGGGCCTCTATGAGGTCATGAAACCCCAAAGACGAGCCCATATTGATGCCCTCCACACCCTCCGCCAGCTCGAAAATCTCGCCCCTTTCATCCTCATACAGGACGAAATCAAAATCATCCAAATCGCCGGTCTGCATACTGCGCAGATTGATCGCTGGTTGCTCGCCTTCGGTTGCATGGATGTCGGCCACCAAAATTTGGGCGTAGCCACCGCTGACTTGCTCCACGCATGCCAAGCCTTCCGCAACATAGCCCTCGTTGCATTCGCAACTGGCCCTATCGCCCAAATCAACGCAAGTGCCCAGCCCTGAACAACTCACTTCCGCACAGAGATCCGTATCCGCTCCACCGAAGGTGCAGGCAGCCAACAAGGGAACCAACGAACACAAAATCGCAGCGCGCATCACCAATCCTCGCATCGACAAACTCCTTGGTTTCGGTTAGATGAGCGCATCCTGCCAAGTTGCCCATCACTTGGCAAGACAATTCTAGTAACTCGATAGACTATTGGGTTTATACCAGGTCGTATTCTTTGATCTTGTCATAGAGGGTGCGCAAGCCAAGTCCCAGCTGCTCGGCCGCTTGCTTGCGATGGCCGTCGTTGCGCTCAAGGGCTCTGACAATGGCTTGGCGCTCGATCTGCTTTAGGGATCCGTCCAGAATCAGGGTCTCGGCCGTGTTCGGAGAGACCACCGGACCCAGCACCAAATCCTGGGCCCTGATGAGTCCCTCTTCGCTCAGGATGGCCGCCCGCTCCAGGGCATTGGCCAACTCGCGCACGTTGCCGGGCCAGGCATGCCTTTCCAGCGCCCGCTTGGCATCCGGCTCCAGCCGCAGAGGCAAACCACGCCTGGCGGCCAGAAGACCCAGCAGGTGATCACTCAGGGCCGGGATATCACCCGGGCGCTTTCGCAAAGGGGGTAGGGTCACCGGAAAGACCGCCAAGCGGTGAAAAAGATCCTCGCGAAAACGCCCTTCCGCCATGGCGCGCTGTAGATCCTGGTTGGTGGCGGCCACAATTCGCACGTCCACCTCAATGCTGCGAGTCGAGCCCACCCGCTCGAAGGAGCGCTCTTGAAGCACACGCAACAGCTTGGCCTGTAGCTCTGGCTTTATCTCGGACACTTCATCCAGCAACAAAGTGCCGCCATCGGCCAGCTCAAAGCGTCCCCGCTGGCGTTGATGCGCACCCGTGAAGGCCCCCTTCTCATGACCGAAGAGTTCGCTCTCGAGCAAGGTGGCGCTCAGGGCCGCGCAATTGACCGCAACAAATGGGCCCTCTGCCCGGGGGCTCTTGTGGTGCACCCTCCTTGCGGCCACTTCTTTTCCCGTGCCGCTCTCGCCGAGGAGCAACACGGTCACATCCGTAGCGGCCGCTTTGTCCAATTCGACCAGCACCCGACGCATGACGGGATCCTCGGCCACCATCTTCAATGGCTTGGCTACGTTCACGCGGTCCCGCAGGCGTCGGCGCTCCAGGGCTCGGCCGGCCACCAGGCGCAGTTCATCTGGGCCGGAAAGGGGTTTGGTCAGGTAGTCGAAAGCGCCCAGCTTCATGGCCTCCACCGCGGTGTCGACGCTGCCATGGGCCGTCAAGACCACGACTTCCATCTCCGGGTTCTTCGCTCGCACGCGCCGCAACAACTCCATCCCAGAAAGCCTGGGCATTTTCAAATCAGTGAACATGAGATGGTAGGCTTGGATGTCCAACTGCTCCAACGCGGCCTGCCCGTCAACAGCCTGGTCCACTCGGTGTCCCTCGTCCGCCAGAGCCTCTGCCATGAAACTGCGGATTCCCTCTTCGTCATCCACCACCAGGATCGCGCTCATGAGTCAACCCCTCTCTCGGCAGGAAGCCAAATGGAAAACACCGCCCCGCACTCGGGGTGGTTGGCGGCCTGAATGCGACCCCCGTGGCCTTCGACGATGCGCTTGGCGATGGCCAGGCCCAAACCCGTGCCCTTGATCCGCCCGGTGATGAAAGGCTCGAAGATCTGCGCCTCCGAGCCTGTCACCACGCCCGGGCCCCGATCCCTGATGTCGATACTCACGCCCTGCGTATCGAGGCGCAGACTCAGCATCACCGGCCCCTCCGAAGGGGCTGCCTGCAAGGCGTTATCCAGCACGTTGCCCAGGGCGCGGGCCAGCCGCTCCTTGTCCATGGGCCAAAGGGGCAGTTTGTCCGGCAGGTCGAGCTCCACCCTGGAGGCACCCGCCCCCTCAGCCATCCCTCGAAGCAAAGCGAGCAGATCCCCGTTCTCGAGTTGAAGCCGACCGCTCCGCACGAAATCCAAAATCTCCAAGGTCAGTTTTTCCAGGCGCAAGCTCTCTGAAAGCACCTGCTCTGCGTTTTTTCTGGATGGATGATCCTGTTCGAGCTTTTCTTCCAGCAGCTGGGCGTGGCCTTTCAACGAGGCCAGGGGGTTGCGAATCTCGTGACCCAAAACCGCCGACATCTCACCCAGGGCGGCCAGTCTGCGTTTGTCCTCCAGTTGACGAGCATACTGCTCTGCCTGGCGTGACCAATACCAAAGCATGCCGGCGGCAAGCCAAAGCAGAAGGGCCGCGCCGGCACCCACACCAAAAAACAAAATCGCCTGACTTCTGAGGGACTGGGCCAGACGTGGCTCAAACTCCAGCACCAAATAACGATCGCCCCACATCCGACGCATGCGCCCCCAGCCCCGGCCGGGACCCTGCCCTCGACCACGGCCACCCGCCAGCTTGTCCGCCGCCCGAATCCGAGCACCATCATTGATTTCCTGCATGGCCAACTGACCGGGCAGCGGCAGCGTGCCTGTCCAGGCCCTGCCCATGTCACGCCCCACCGCGACCACCATGGCCCCCCCTGCGTCTAACAAACCCAAAGCGACCACTTCTTGATCCGCCAAATCATCTAAAACTTGCTGCAGGTTGCCGACCTCCGGTTGGCCCCCCGCCAGGGCCAGCGAGCGTCTGGCCGCCAACATCAAATCAGCCGCCCGAGCCTTGTTCACTTGCGCCGCGTTTTCCCTGGCGAAGACCATGCTCATCAGCCCCACCACCAAAAGGGACAGACCCGTGACCAAACTGAGAATCAGAAATCCCCAGCGGGTCCAGCTCTGTCTGTGGTTCGACTGCTTCATGCATGCCTCGATCAAAAAAGGGCGTGGCCTATTTCAGGCCACGCCCAGCATAACCGTCCATCGAACGGGGCTCAAGTCGGCTTACCAGCCGCCGCCACCCATGCCGCGACCGCCACCGCCGCCGCCGCCCATGCCTCGACCCATGCCTCGTCCCTGACCGCGTCCGCCTCTGCGGCCATAACCATTACCCGGGCCCGGGCATCCCTGAAAAACAGCACGCTGCTCTGGGGTTAAAATCGCTTGAACCGCGAGTTGGCGATCCACTCGAATCTGGCGCAACCGGACGCGCAAGATATCCATCTCGGCATGCTTGGCCTTGATGGCCTTGGCGTTGGGCTCCTTGGCCGACCAAAGAACCTGCAGCTCGGCGCGCTTCACGTTCAGCTTGGCATTGGCATCAGCCGCGGCCTTCACAGAATCGGCCCGGATTACGCTGACGCGCTGCTGTTGTTCCGCGGTCAGGTTCAGGCCAATGAGGCCATACCCATTGCCCATGCCATAACCAGCCCGGCCCTGACCCTGGCCGTAGCCCTGCCCATACCCCATGCCGCGACCTCTGCCACGCCCGCGGGCATCGACCGACGGTATCCAGGCCAACATGGCCACGGCCGCCACCGTCACAATCAATCCACTTCGCCATTTCATGCCACTCAAATTCGCCAGATTGTTCATGGTTCACCTCCGTAGACCATGGGGTTTGTA
The DNA here is from genome assembly GCA_019314375.1 of Deltaproteobacteria bacterium. GTDB lineage: Bacteria > Myxococcota > B64-G9 > B64-G9 > B64-G9 > JAFCZJ01. The sequence continues at coordinate 16,805 of JAFCZJ010000097.1, forward strand.
TTTCTGGCAAGCTATAAAGCAAGGCCCGTGCCAAGAAATAACCACAGAAACAACCCAACAAAATCAATCACATGTATTTCTCCTCCCGGGAGCCCGTTTCCATTAACTGCGATATCCGCATGCCGCGATGCGGATCTTGCAGGCACCATTTGCTCTGGCCTCCCCTCTGAGCATTTGCTATGTTTCCGGCCAAGGAGGCTTGTCCAATGGAAATGAAAGAGGTCGTGATCGTTAGCGCATGCCGCACCCCCGTCGGAGATTTCGGCGGCAGTCTCAAGGGCGTGCCCGCCAAGAAGCTGGGTGCACACGTCATCCAAGAAGCCATCCGCCGAGCCGGCATCGAAGCCACGGCCGTGGACGAAGTTATCTTGGGCTGTGTGCTGCCTCACGGCATGGGCCAAAACCCTGCCCGCCAAGCCGTGCTCACCGCCGGTCTGCCCATGAGCATCGAGTGCATCACGCTTAACAAGGTCTGCGGCTCCGGCCTGAAAGCCGTCATGTTGGCGGCACAGGCCATCGCTTGCGGGGACGCAGAAGTGGTGGTGGCCGGCGGCATGGAAAACATGAACCAGGCACCCTACATGTTGCCCAAAGCCAGACAAGGCTATCGCATGGGTGCCGCCAAGATAATAGATGCCATGGTGCACGATGGGCTCTGGGACGCAAACAACGACATCCACATGGGCGTCACGGCGGAACACATCGCCACCAAGTTCGACATTGGCCGGGAGGCTCAAGACGCCTTCGCCAAGGCCTCCAACGAGAAGGCCCTGGCAGCCCAGGCCGCGGGCAAATTCGACGCCGAGATCACGCCCGTGCCCATCCCCCAGCGCAAGGGCGATCCCATCGACTACGCCAAGGACGAAAGCCCCAGAGACTCAAGCCTTGAGACCTTGGCCAAGCTGCGCTCCGCCTTCCAAAAAGACGGCACGGTCACGGCAGGCAACGCCTCGAAAATTTCCGACGGGGCTTCCGCCCTGGTGGTCATGTCTGCTGAAAAAGCCAAGGCCTTGGGCTGTACTATCCTTGCCAAAGTCGGGGCCCAGGCTTCGGCTGCCCAGGATCCCATGGATGTGCTGGTGACCCCCATCTTGTCCATCCCCAAAGCTTTGGGCAAAGCCGGCTTGAAGATCGAAGACATCGACCTGCACGAGGTCAACGAGGCCTTCGCGGTCTCCACCATCGCCGTGCAGCGCGAGCTCAAAATTCCGGAAGACCGACTCAATGTTCACGGTGGTGCCATCGCCTTAGGCCATCCCATCGGTGCCTCCGGAGCCAGGGTCCTGACGACCCTGCTCTTTGCCATGCAAGACCGAAATTTGAAACGTGGCATGGCGTCTCTTTGCTTGGGCGGCGGTGAAGCCGTCAGCCTGATCGTGGAACGCCCCTAACCCAAAAACCGCAGGCTCTCAAAAAGGAACCAGACCATGTCCACTCGAGAAGTCGTGATCCTGTCCGCCAAGCGCACCCCCGTCGGCACCTTCGGCGGCAGCCTGGTCAAAACCTCAGCCGTAAAATTGGGCGAAATCGCCGTGCGTGCTGCCCTGGAAGCAGCCGGCGTAAAGGGCGAGCAAGTCGATGAGGTCATTTTGGGCTGTGTATTGCAAGCCGGCCTGGGTCAAAACGTAGCCCGGCAGGTGAGCCTGGCCGCCGGTATCCCACAGGAAGTGCCCGCGATGACCATCAACAAGGTCTGCGGTTCGGGCCTGAAATCCGTCATGTTGGCCGCCCAGGCCATCCGGTCGGGAGACGCCGAAATCCTCGTTGCCGGCGGTACGGAAAACATGAGCGCCGCACCCTATGCCGTGCCCAATGCCAGATGGGGTGCCCGCATGGGCAAACAGGATCTGGTGGATCTCATGGTCCACGACGGCCTCTGGGAAATCTTCAACGACTACCACATGGGCATCACGGCCGAAAACATCGCCGAAAAATACAACCTGAGCCGTGAGCAACAAGACAAATTCGCCCACACCAGTCAGCTTCGAGCCAAAGCGGCCATCGAAGCAGGTCGATTCAAAGACGAAATCGTGCCGGTGGTCATGCCGCAGCGCAAAGGGGATCCAAAAATCTTCGACACGGACGAACATCCCAGGGCCTCGACCTTGGAAAAAATGGCGGGACTGAAACCAGCCTTCAAAAAAGACGGCACGGTGACGGCCGGCAACGCCTCGGGTATCAACGACGGGGCCGCGGCCATTGTGGTGGCAAGCGCCGACGCCGCTGAGAAATTGGGCATTGAGCCTCTTGCCCGCATCCGATCCTTCGCATCCGCCGGTGTGGATCCGGCCTTCATGGGCCTGGGCCCCATCCCGGCCAGCCGCAAGGCCCTGGAAAAAGCCGGCCTGGGCGTAGGCGATCTGGATCTCGTCGAAGCCAACGAGGCTTTCGCCTCCCAAAGTCTGGCCGTGGTCCGTGATCTGGAACTCAACATGGACATCACCAACGTCAACGGCGGTGCCATCGCCTTGGGCCACCCCATCGGTGCCTCCGGTGCCCGCATCCTGACCACGCTGCTTCACGAGATGGTCAAACGAGACGCCAAACGAGGCCTGGCCACGCTCTGCATCGGCGGCGGACAAGGCTGCGCCCTGATCGCCGAGCGTTAATCCCCAGCTTCTCCCCACTGTTTCTCCACTGTTTCTCCACTGTTTCTCCACTGTTTCTCCACTGTTTCTCCACTGTTTCTCCACTGTTTCTCCCCGGCTTCTCCACTGTTTCTCCACTGGGCTTCCCCCAATTTCCCAACAGCTTTCCCCCCAATTTCTCCCCACGCTATCCACAGCTTTCCCACAGACTTCCCCCAAAAACTAATAATCTAAGACCGTCCCCGGTTCTACTACTGGATCACTTCTACCTCGGCTTGTTCGGCGGGGAAGCGGGGAAGGATGTGGACCTCACCTCGACCGTCGACGCGGTCTTCGAATTCTATGGGGCTGACCCAGACATCACGGGAGCAATCACCCTGGTTGATGCAGGCTTGGCTGTCTAAGCGATGATGGACGAAGTACCAATGTTGGCCGTCCG
>JAFCZJ010000098.1 GCA_019314375.1 Deltaproteobacteria bacterium
CTTCACCCAGCCGGAGGCGGGACTTCACGCCTGGGCCTTTGCCGTCCTTGGCACCTGGAGGCGGGTTGCCCACATACTTGTCCAATTTATTGAACAGGTCCTGTTGCACAGCTTCATAGGACTTGCGCTCGGAGGCCTTGGGGGCCAACTTGTGGGTGATATACCAGTCGATGCAGCCCTTGCGAGCCTGAAGGATAGCCCCGGGCAGATCATAGCCAATACCCTCACAACGCAGGCTCACGGTGGTGGCGTCCACGCTCTCGACGACCTTGGCGGGCAAGAGGACTTCGGCTCCCTTGTCTTCCTTGACTACGATGGTCGTACAGCCAAATGTCCAAGCCCCCATTACCAACGCGATCGTCGCGAACAAAACAGCTTTTTTCATTACAGCCTCCTTGGGATATCTGAAAGTGTGAACAGTGTGATTGATTTTGTTGAATCGGTGAGACTATTCCAAAGGCCTTGGATTCTGTCAAGGGGAATCAGGAAAGTGTCGGTAGAGATTCCATAGCAAAGTCGAAGGGGTTGGCAACAATTCGGTTGACGTGGCCCGAAGGGCTCGGCTATCATGTCGCCTCCCAGCAAACAGGGGTGTTCATTGCGCTTTGCAGCCTTCTTCGACCGATGCAAGACCACAGGCATTCAATGTCTGGTCGGGTTATTTGTGCTTTCTGGCAGCATGGCCTGTGATGACAAGCAGGATCCCCCCCGACACCCGTCCATCGGACAAGATGCAAGCAGCCCCAACCAGCCCGATGGAAATGAAGAAAAAGCGGCGCCAGCCGCTGAAGACGGCGGCCTCCAGGAAATGGACGGCGGGGATGCTGTGACCCTGGATGCAGGTCTGGATGCAGTAGATGGGACGGATGTCGCCTCGGACGGTGATCAATCGGCTGAACTTCCACTGAAAACCGGCGTGTTCATGCATGAGGGGCTGCAAGTCATCCAGGCCATCGGCCGAGCGCCGAAAAGCGTGGACATGGGTTTGGCCCGCTCCGCAGCAGCCGCCAGAGCCCGGTCCGAACTTGGTAAAATCCTGAAAAAACAAGGTATTCAGACCGATGCGGGCCAGGTCCAGGGAGCGAGCATCGAAAGCACCTGGCGCAAGGGTCGTTGGATCTACGCCCTGGCCCGCATCCGACTGGAAAACAAGACAAAAGAAAAAGATAAGCTCGTGAATGAATCGACGTCGGGTTCGTCCAATTCGGCTGAACCAACAAAGACCAACCCGGCCCCTTCAGAGGGAGGACGGACAAAATGATGAAGAAAATCGGTCTATTAGGCCTCACCCTGGCAATCGGCCTGAGCTTCGCTTTCCAGGCCAGGGCCGACGACAAAAAAGTCATCGCCATCGGCGAAGCCAAGACGATTAACTGCGGCGGCAATCGCTATTTCAGGGATCAGCGCGCAGCCGCGGTGGCATCCAACCTGCGTTCCAGGATCGCCGCCACCCGCGTCTTTACCGTTGTTTCCCGAACGGTGATGGGCAAGATTCTCCAGGAACACAAGATGGTCATGGTGGGTCTGGCTGATTCCGCAACCGTCAAGGAACTGGGACAACTCTTACAGGCAGACTATCTTTTGGGCTTGGAAGTCACCTGCATGGATACCATCACCTTCAACGTAAATCTGTGGGATGTGGAAACGGGCGCAACCTCCTTCACCAAGGTTTACGAAATGAAAGATGGCAAAAAGGTGAGTCGCGCTGTCAAAGACATCGCCAAGGTCATCAAGGACTTCGGGAAATCGGGTCGTTGGCCGGGCGGGCCTGGCAAAAGTGAAACCATGATGATGATCGACTCCAAGGCCTTTCATGACTCGGCCGAATACATCATCAGGCAAATCCGCCACCAGGTGCCCAAATTCCAAGCCAAGGTTGAAGAGGTCAACGCCTACTCGGACACCATCACCTTGAAGGTCAGCTATGGAGCCCGCAAGGCATGGCCCGGCCTGAAGCTCAAGGTCGAGCGGGACGGCGAAGAAATCGGCTGGATGTATCTAAAGGAAAAGCCCAAGGGCAAGCGTAGTGTCAAAGCCGGCACCACTGGCGAAATTTCGGCCTTTGAAGAAGGCGACGTGGCTTCTTGTGTGGACTGGGAGCCGGTCATCGCTATCGGCCACATCGATGACGAGGATTTAGACAACGAAGATCTGGTCGACATGTTCCGCGAAGAGATGAACAAGGAATTCGAGCAGGCGGACGGAGTAGCCCCGGCCGAGGGTAAGAAAATCGACCGCATTCTCCAGAGGATGGGCACGAAGACGAAGAAAAAAGATCTTGCCAAGCTGCACAAGGCAGGGGTAGATTTGCTCATCGTCGGACGCTTTTCGGGAGAAACAGGCAAACGGCGAGTTGACTTTGATGTGCTTAACACCGTCGACGGCAAACGGGTGATCAAAATCAAACGCGACGGAATTGGTCTATAAAGAACGCAGATATTATTGGCGAGAATGAACGAGGGGAACACCAAACTCTCAAATTTCCAGTATCCTAACAGGAGGAAGTAAACATGAAGAAACTCGTATCCCTTATCGCAGCCCTTAGCCTCATCGCTACCCTGGGTATCATCAGCTCCGCCTGTGGCGACGACGGCAACGGCCTGCACGCCACCACCGCCAGCGGCGCCCCTGCTTGGGTGCTCAAGGGCTCCGGCGCTTTCACGGGCGACCGCGGCAAGGCTTTCTACGGTGTGGGCTCCGCCCCCAAGATGATCGACGTGTCCATGCAGCGTGACCGGGCCAACAATCGCGCCCGCCGTCAAATCCTGCAGATCTTCAACACCTACATCGCTTACATGATGAAGGACTACGCCCGCAGCACCACCGCCGGCGACATGGAAAAAGAAAGCTACGAAGCCGACGTGCTGCAGGTCCAGAAGACCATCTCCATCGGCGACCTCAACGGCGCCCAGATCGTCGACTCCTGGCGTGACCCCGCCGACGGCACCATGTACGCCCTGTCCGTGTTGGACTTAGGCGCCATGTCTGACATGATGGCTGGCAAAAAGGCACTGGATGCCAAGCTTCGCGACCACATCCGCGCCAACGCCGCCAAATCCTTCGACGACCTGGAGAAGGAAGAAGCCAAGCGCGGCAACTAAGTCAAGCGTTGACGCTTCTGAATCACGCGTGATACTAAAGATCGGAGCCTTATGGCTCCGGTCTTTTTTTTGTGCCCGACCGCCCTGGTCGGCGTCCAGGAGGCTTCATGAAACTGCACACTCACAGAAAAGCCTTTCTTCTGGCGCTTGCGGGACTGGCCTTAGTTGTCGTTGCCTGCGGTCCCCGGGTGGTGATCATTCAAGGCGGCCCACCGCCTGGCTGGGTGGACAAGATGCCTGAGCGACCTGGTTTCATGTGCGCCGTAGGCTATTCAGGACCCACGTTCTATCAGCAAGACTGCATCGGCAACGCAGCTGACAACGCCCGCGGGCATTTGGCGGAGAACATTTCATCCACCATTCGAACCGTGACCATCGATATCTCCGACGGAACAAGGGGCATGTTCAGCCGAGACGTTTACGTGCAGGGCTCTGAGACGGTCTCCAACGCAGTGCTCCAGGGTTCGGAGGTCGAGGCCCAGTGGGTGGACCTGCAAGGCCAACGGGGTGGTGCCAAGGGCTGCTATGCTTTCGTGTGCATCGATCCCAAAAAACCCATCGACTCCTTCGTCGAAGAGCTGCAAGACAAGAAACTGCCCCCCAAAACCGTTGAGAAAGTACGAGCCAACGCCGAAGCCGCTTTCGAGGACCTGGAGAAAGCCGAAGAGGCTGCCGCAAAGAAAGCCAGCCAGACACCTGAAGCCAAGACCGAAGAGCCTGCCAAGACTGACGATCCTGCCAAAACTGGCGAGCCTACCAAGACTGACGAGCCTGCCAAAACTGGCGAGCCTACCAAGACTGACGAGCCCGCCAAGACTGGCGAGCCTACCAAGACTGACGAGCCCGCCAAGACTGGCGAGCCTACCAAGACTGGCGAGCCTACCAAGACTGACGAGCCCGCCAAGACTGGCGAGCCTACCAAGACTGACGAGCCCGCCAAGACTGAAGAACCTGCCAAGGCCGAAGAACCCGCCAAGACAGAAAATCCGACGGAAGACACAGCCCAGCCCTCAGAAAATGCGGACAAGGCGGTAGAGGAACCGACAGAAGCCGTCCGGAAAATCGAGATTCCTGCCGAAAAGTAGTGGGCTAAGAGACCAAATCCACCGAAGAAAAGAAGTACGCCACTTCGACCCGAGAGGTTTCAGGCGCATCCGAGCCGTGGACTGCGTTGTTTTGAAGGCTCTCGGCAAAGAGCTTCCGCAGGGTACCCTCGTCGGCCTTGGCCGGGTCGGTAGCGCCCATGAGCTTGCGGTAGCGCTCGATGGCTTTCTCACCCTCTAAGGCCGAAACCACCACGGGCCCGCTGATCATGAATTCCACCAGTTCTTGATAAAAGGGCCGCTCTTTGTGTACCGCGTAGAAACCCTCGGCTTCTTTACGGCTCAGTTGCAACATTCGCAGGCCGACAATCTTCAGATCGGCTGCCTGGATCTGGGCCAGGATCTTGCCGGTGTAACCATTGCGAACCGCGTCAGGCTTGATGATGGACAAGGTGATCTCACTCATGACTTCCTCCTTGACCCGGATTGATAACTTATTGAGGGAGATTGTCAAGCAGGTATTGGAGGTTCTCTTCGGTCCAAACGGCCGGGCCCATGCCATCAACTTCAACGCGCTCTTCGAATAAACGATAAAGACCGGCATCCATGATCTGATTGTTCGCCGGCACGATGTTGTGGAACATGTCCGGAGGTCCCATGGCCAGGCCTAATGTGTGGCCGATCTCATGCGCCAAGGTGTTGCCTATCATGGAACCCATGGCATGAATGGCCAAGTCGATCTCGGTCGCCCGAGGGCCATCCGGGTACTCGGTGGACTCGACGGGGCTGCCGCCCTGTTCCTCCATGAACGGACCGAAAATCTCGTCAAAGGTGTCCGAGGCAATGGCCATGGGGTTTTCCAGCTTATTGGAAAAGGCAATATAGGACGAAACGAAGACACCACCGAAGGCGTAATGACCACTCTCACGGGAGTCGGCGTTCAAACCGCCCACCACGTCATCGAAATAGATATTCCCCGTGTCCTTGCCCATGGTGTTGTCCAGACCCAAAAGACCCATGCCATTGGGGTCCACACCGCCCACTTCGATCACAGCATATTCAATGAAGTCGGTGGGCCGCACCGTGCGCCACTCTACGTTGATGCCTTCATAATCCCGATTGCAAACCGCCAGGATGCGGTCCCTTATCTTGGCTTCGACATTGCGAAGCCCAAACATGCGTAAGGCGTCGGTGAATCCAGGCAAGTAAGAGACAAAGACCACCTGCTTCTGTGGCAGCACACGGAAAGACACCAAACCAGGAAGCTGAATGCCCACATATTCATCATCGTTGAAGTAGACTACGGGCGTGGCCACACCCTGCAATACACCGGATCGAGCGCCCAAGCCCGTGGCGCCACCGTGACCATCCGGGTTGACCCGTAGCACATAACGCATGTGCTCACCGCTGACCACGTCAGGCACGATCTGCAAGGGAGCGCTCTCGGGAAAATTGCTAACTTCGCCCTCTTCGGGGGTGAAAGTACCCACGATGTTGATGACCGTACGGGCCGAGCCACCGATGAAACCGCGACCATACATGTCGATCCACTGCCCCCGAGAGACCTCGTCGGGCTCCAGCCCTGTCAAAACCGTAGGCCCCAATTCGACCTGTACGTTGTTCATGAGCGCTCCAGCCAATTCCGAATCGTCGGCGAAGACGTTGACCGGTTGAACGCTGCCAGAGAATACGCCAGGCTGAATACCGAAGGCCTCGGCAGGCAAGGGCCCGGATAAGGTATCCCGACGATCAGCCGAGAGTAAAATCCTCTGGCTGCCGTCAAAGGTCAGTGACCCACCGGCCGTCGGCACGAAGGTGCCCGAAAGACGCAGCTCTGTCTGGCCCTCCCCTTCCAGCAAGAAGCCATCTCCTGTGACATCCACCTCCGTGCCCAGGTAAACGATGGCTTGGTTGGCCGGAGAAAAGCTCATAAGGGATGGCTCGAGGGTTTCGAGCAAAGTCCAGGTCACGGGCCACTCCGCCGACTTGCTACCACCGCCGCTGTAGTCTACCCGTAAACGCAAGGTACAACTCAGAGTCCCCGTACCACCAAGGGAAGAAAACAAATTGGCGTCGATTCGGAAACGCAACAAGGTGTCGTCGATTCGCTCGGGCGAAACCAACCAGGGATTCTGCCCGCCCTGCTCCAAAGACACCGTCAAGCTGCCTTCGTTCTCCGGCACAAAACCCAAACCGTGGATGCGCACCCAGGTGCCCGGCAGGATGACATCCGGCTCAACATCGCTGATGGCCAAATCCGGCAAAGCGCCGTCGGGCAGCGTTGATTGCTGGCTCGTACAAGCCCAGAAACTCAGCGCCAAAAAACTCAAACCGATAAAGGCAACAACGCGCATGCAAAACCTCTCTATTGCACACCCAAACTGATGGTGTAGTTGTTCTCCGCCCCAGCGTATCCCTCGACCCGGATGAAATAGAAATCGTACATGGGCACGGGGTATTCCAGGTGCTCATTGTCATCCGACGAAATGGCCTGGGTCAATTCATGCTCTTGCAGAGTCTCCGGCGTGACCGCGGAATCATAAAGAGCGACGTCTAGATCCCCCGCATCATGGCTGAAGGTCAGATCAAGAAGCAGCGTTTCACCGGCGTCGAGGATGGTGATGTACCAGTCCACGTTGCCCGAGCAAATCTGTCGGCCGGTGAAAGGCGGATCCTCCACCCAGAAGTCGGTGGCATCATCCGGCGTGTCGTTGGGTTCCAGGTTGTCGTCGTTACAACCTCCACCCTGCACGTCCACCAGCATGCTGTACGCATTTTGGGCTCCCTGATAAGGCGCCACCGCGATGTAGTAAGTGCCGTTGGCGGGAATGGCGATGCCGTCAACAGCTTCACCGTCTGCTTCTGTGGTGGAGCAGCCCAAAGCGTTTTCGCAACCCAAGGTCTCGTCACCCAGGGCATCTACATCGAAAATCCAAAGATCCAAATCACCGTTGTCGTTGATGAAGTCGATGGACACGCTCAAGCTGTCGCCCTGCGACAAGTCAAGGCGGTACCAGTCGGGTTCACCGCAGCAGGTCAAGTTGCTGTATGTGGATGGGGTAAGCTCACCTGCCTGATTGGGTTGGTCATTGGGTTCGAAAGCATCAGCCGCACAAGGCACATAGTCTTCAACGATGGTCACCAACTCGTAGCTGTTCTCGACCTCGGCCGAAGCACCCCTGACGCGCAGGTACACGTCTTGGGTCATGGAAAAAACATCCGAATAGACCGCCACTTGATTCTCCAGGTACTCGGGCGTGACCAACACGGTGCTGCCGTCGGCGTCTAAGAGATCCATCTGCAAGGGGCCGTTGGCCTGAGTAAAACCAATGCCGGCTGCCAGGTAGGAGTTGGCCGGCATCTGCAGCAGGTACCAATCCTCATTCGATGGGCAAATTTTCAATTCATTAAAATTGCCGTCTTCGATCACGGCAGCCCCACCGAAAGAGTCGTTTTCTTCCATGACGTCGTCCGAGCAGGTGGAGGATCCGGAAGCGTAAGCGGTGAAAGAAAAGCGGCCTTCTTCCGGCGCGCAAGAGCGCAAATCACAGGCCGTGCCATCAGCGTCGTCCTCGTCCACTGCGCAAATATAGTAGTTGACGATGGCGGTTTCCTCGCCGCTCAAGCCCGGGTTGGGGATGGAAGCCTGATAGCTATCGCCGCCAGCGTTGGTCATGGCCATCTTGGCGAAAGAATCGCTGGCACCCTCCACGTTTTTGAACAGGTAATACAGTGCCACGCCACCGATGCTGCTCTCCGCGTCGGAGGCGGTGACCGTCACAGAGTAGTCTCCAGGACCCCGCTGGTCAGGCAGTTCGTTGTGAGTGACCGAAGGTGGGGTGCCCTCACATTTTTGCTGTCCGCCTTTGAGCAAGATGGTCACGTCCTGGAATACTTCGGGATTGGCGTGATCGTCTGCGCTGACCCGAAAACCCCAGACGGGTCGATCCGCGATCTGCGCCTCGGAAGGCGTCCACCTGAAGGACGCAAGCTTGCTTCCCGAGGAGGTCTGAAAGTCGGCCCCATCGAAGCCCTGCACCATGACCAAATTCACCGACGAACTGTCTGGATCACGCACCTCGATGTTGAACTTGATGGTGCTCGCTCGGTCGAGATCCAAAGTGTGGTCCGATGGCGTAACGAAGACCGGCGAGCCCGTGCCCGCACCGCCCAGGGTCACGGTAACGATGATGGTCTCGGATGCCGTATCGATGCCGTCGGTGGCCTTGAAGGTTACGGTGAACTCCTGGCCGCGGCCATCAGGTCCTGCATCCGAGGCCAATGGCGTCCATGAGAAGCTGGCCGAATGGCCGTCAACCTGAGTGAAATCGGCGCTGGTCGGCTTGCCCTCGATACCGAACTGCAACTCATCCCCATCGTCATCGATGGCACGAACTTCGAATTCCAAGGTCGCGCCGGTTTCGATGGTCTTGTTGCCGATCGGTACCAAAGCCGGGGCATGATTGGAACAGGCCGTCAGCAGGGTCAGGCTCAAAGTCATCAACACCGCGACGCCGAGTATCTTGCGCATGTCGCCTCTCCTTCTCCAAGTCAAGTTGATCAATCGACCCATACTAGCATGAGCGCCTACGAAGAAAAAGAGGGCGAATCCATAGCCACAACATGCCCAGGATACTGAGCCAGGCCGGCCAGTCGCCAAGCCATGCGTACAGCGTGCCACCGGACATCATGGGCACGGTCTCGATGATGGCCTCGGCGTCAGTCAGCTTGGTCTGCTGGGTGATGCGCCCCATGGGATCAATGAAAGCGCTCACCCCGGTGTTGGTCGATCGCACCATGGCCAAACGATGCTCCACCGTGCGAAAAACAGCCAAAGCCAAATGCAGATAGGGTTCAGCAGTCTTACCAAACCAAGCATCGTTGGTCATGTTGACGAAACTCACGGCCGAAGGCCGGCAAGATGTCCTCATAGCAGACCATGATACCCAGCTTGAAATCCCGAAACGGCAGGCTCTTGACTTCTGTTCCCTTTGACAGATCCCCTGCCTCGGGCACCCATTCGTAAATCTGAGGAAAATACTCAGAGAAGGGCACATACTCGCCGAACATGAGCCTGTGGACTTTGTCGTAGACGCCCAAAACCTCACCCTTGTCATCAATGAGGATCGCCGTATTCAGAAAATCCATGCCCGGATGCCGTACCGATCTGCTCTCCGGGTTCTCTCGATAGGTCAGCGCACCGAAGAGCAAGGGCGTGGTGAATCCCCGCTGGGGTACCTTGATATCCTCTCTGCTCACCCGCAGGCGCCGGTCTTCCGAAGCGTGCTCAGGCGGTGCAAGGGAACTCTGCGCCACAGCGACCACGTTGCGCGGCATGATGCCATATCGGCGAAATTCGCTTTGGCCCGGAACCCTGGCGTACACACCCTGGGACGGGTAAGCCGTTTCCGGCCAAACGATGAGTTCCGCGCCCTGCCGGGCCAAGTCCACACTCAACCGCTGATTCCGCACCAAATTGTCGTCAATCTTGCGCCGATCTTCTTTTCCCCGAATGCCAACGTCGGCTTCCACCATGCCCACCCTCAGCTTGGTCGCCTCGGCCACTTGCCCATCCACCATGTGCATACGCAGCAAACCGTATCCCGCGTTCACCAGGGGCACGAGCAACCAGGCCGCCAGCAGGATGATGGCTGGCTTGCGCCGTTTGGCCATCAGCGCACGAAGGCCGTCGAACAGCGCCCCGTTGGCGGCCACCAGGAGAAAGCTCAACAACATGACCCCACCCAACTCGCAAATTTGGATCATGGGAATGGCCAAGTACTGACTGTTGGCGTAAAACCAAGGGAAGAGAAACCAAATCGCAAACTCCGCGGCCACATAAGCCATCGGCGCCAGCAACCATGTACCGAGCTTGCTCTTGGCGCGCAAGCGGGCCAAAAGCCAGAGCCACAGGGCGAAGACCAGCCCCTGATAAACAGCCAAAAGCGCGTTCAAGGCAAAGGAGATTGCCCAAGGCAGATGGCCAAAATCCATCAGCATGCCCGTCATCCAGTAAAAACCGCCGAGGTTCGTGATGAAGCCGGCCCACAGCCCAAGCCAAAAATGCCGCTTGGGGCTCAGTCCCTCGACCGCGAAGAGCGTGGGCACCATGGCTACCCAAGCCAGGGGCCAAAGATCAAAAGTAGGAAAAGCCAAAAAAACCGCCACACCACCCACACCACTGAGGCCGAGCCGCCAAATCCAGCCCCGCCAACCCAAGGCCGGCACTTTTTTCTTTGTCTTTTTGTCCTTCTTTTCCTTCTTGTCCTTTTTGCCCACTCAGTCCTCCAAAGCCCTGACAAGTCCGGTCCGAGACTGCAAGGCACCATCCGGTCCATAGACCTCTCGAAAAGTCTTACCGGCTTCGCGCACCAGTCGCATGGTGTAACGCAAAACGCCTTGCCCGTCCATGCCCCGCTCTTCGGCCAAGCGCCCTCCTCGGTAACTCCTCTCCACCCGTTCCAGCAAAAGGTCCCCACGCATCTTATCCATGCGGGTGACTCGAGACCCCGGGTCCAGATAGCGCAGCATGCTCACCGGACCTGTCGGCGTACCCGGCTCCATCACGACTCGAGTGGAAAGATCCGGCAGATCGCTCACCCTGGATATTCTATAAACAAGTTGCTTTTCCAACTCGGGATGGCCGGCTTTGGCATAACGGATACGCGTGCTTTGCGGCATGCGCCCCTTGGCATCGATCTCGTCGATGCGCTCTGGACGCCTTGGACCGCCCCAAACCTTAAAATGGTGACCCGCCAAGTCACAGGGCTTCGGGCGCCGAAAAATGAAACGGCCAGGCCTGGTTCGCTCGGCCTCCGCATAACATGTCGGATTTGCGCTTGATGGATCGGGTGCTGGAGCCGATGCCTTTTCACAAGCCATGGCCAGGCTCGCCCAAAGCAGCAGACCCGCCGCAGCCAGCTTGCGACGGTCGTTAGGCATCCGCCTTGGTCTTCAGTTCCAGGCCATAGGTATAGCCCTTGTTGAAGGCATTCAAATTCAAAGTCTCCGTGCCCCTGGGCACCGAGGCGGCCACCGCCTTCTTCACGGCCTCGAGGCTCACCACGTCGGCCATGGCCGTAAAAAAACCAACCATGATGATGTTGAGCACCATGCGACGGCCCAATTCCTCGGCGAAACGGATAGCTGGAATGCCATAGGCAAGGCAACCTTCCGGCAAATTGACCGGGTCCACCAGAGACTCTTCATAGAGCACCAGAGCCCCCGGCTTGACCTCCATGACATAACGCTCATAGGCGGGTTGGCTCATGGCCACGAGCATGTCGGGCTGCACCACGCAGGGATAGAGAATTCGATCGCCACTGATGACCACCTGTGCGCTGCAGGCGCCCCCTCGAGCTTCCGGCCCAAAGGATTGGGTCAAACTGGCATCTAGGTTGTCATGCAGAGCAGCCGCCCGACCCAGGATCATGCCGGCCAAAATCACGCCCTGACCGCCAAATCCACCGATCTTGATCTCGATGCGATTCATCGCTCGACTCCTGTCGGCTGGGGCACGTACTTGTCTCCCAACTTTTGCCTAAGCTCATTGTCCATGGCTTCCAAATGAGTTGGCCGATCCCGATCGATGAACTTGCCCACGACGATTTCACCCTGTAGTTCGATATCCACTTGCCGGGTGTCGGCACCGTTGACCACCTTGGACTTGTCCTTGTAGTACAACATGGTGTCCAAGCCATCACCCAGGCGGTTGCGCCGCTGGTAGATAGTCGGGCAAGGAGCGATGACCTCCAGGAAACAGAAGCCCGGTTTCTTCAACACGTCCACCATGGCCTTGGTCAATTGCCGCACATGATAGGTGGTCCAGCGAGCCACGTAATTCGCCCCGCAGGACTCCGCTAAAAATGGCAAATTGAATGGCCGCTCGTAGGCACCATAAGGAGCCGTCGTGGCCACCGAATGCAAAGGCGCCGTGGGGCCGACCTGTCCACCGGTCATGGCGTAGGTAAAATTGTTCACACAGATGACCTTGATGTCCACGTTACGCCGGGCGGCGTGAATGAAGTGATTGCCGCCGATGGCCACCAAATCGCCCTCACCGGAAAAAACAAAAACCTGCATGTCGGGGCGAGCCGTCTTCAGGCCAGTCGCGAAGGGGATGGGCCGACCGTGTGTGGTGTGAAAAGAATCCACCTTGAAGTAACCGGCAATACGACCTGTGCAACCAATACCGGAGACCACGGCTACATCGTCCACGTCCACCTTGGATTTCTGCAAAGCGCGAACGAAGCAGTTGACCACGATGCCGATACCGCATCCGGGGCACCAAATGTGCGGCATACGATCCAGGCGCAGGTAAGGCTCTACCGGATTGACGTGTTCTTGGGGATTGGTCATGCGCCCACCTCCTCGATCACCTTGAGGATGTCTATCGGATCATGCAAGGCACCACCTCCATGGCCCACAAAACGGACCTCGGCGCGGCCTCCCACAATGCGCTCAACCTCCAAAACCACCTGTCCGTAGTTCAGTTCGGGCACCACGATGACACTAGCCTGTTCAGCCAACTCACGCATGCGCTTCTCGGGGAAAGGCCAGACCACCACCGGCCGAAAAACGCCCACTTTGAGTCCCTTGGCCCGAGCCATTTCCATGGTGCGAATCACCACCCTGGAGGTGATGCCGTAGGCCACTATTACGATGTCCGCATCCTCCAAATTGTGCTCTTCGTTGACGCAGATATCCTCGCGATGATCCAAAATCTTGTGAATCAGCCTGCGCACCAGCTTCTCTTGGGCCCAGGCGTTCATGACCGGGTAACCCTTCTCATCGTGGGTCAAGCCCGTCATGTGAAAACGATAACCCGCGCCCACCGGCGGCATGGCCGGCACCCCATCTTCGTCCGGGGCGTAAAGTTTGTAGTCGTCCGAAGGTTTTTCTTTTGTCGTACGCCGCGGCTCGACCTCGATGGCCTCCGCTTCAGGAATGACCACACGTTCGGTCATGTGGCCGATGCTCTCGTCCATCATGAACATGACAGGGACCCGGTAACGTTCCGCTAAATTAAAGGCCATGATGGTCAAATCGAAACACTCCTGCGGAGAATTCGGGGCGATGGCGATCGTCTCATAGTCGCCGTGCGAGCCCCATCGCGCTTGCATCATGTCGCCCTGAGCCACCAGAGTGGGCAGGCCCGTCGAGGGACCGCCGCGTTGCACATTGACGAAGACGCATGGCGTCTCGGTCATGGCGGCAAACCCGATATGCTCTTGCATCAAAGACATGCCCGGCCCGGAGGTAACAGTCATGACCTTTTTGCCGCCCCAGGCAGCCCCTTGAATCGCGATGGACGAGGCTATCTCGTCCTCCATTTGAACAAAGATACCGCCTACCGTGGGTAGTCTTCGGGCGATGCGCTCGACGACTTCGGTGGATGGCGTGATCGGATAACCGAAAACCATGCGACAGCCTGCGGCCAAAGCGCCTTCGCAACATGCGTGATCGCCATCCAGAAAATGTGCGCCGGTCAACACGCCCTTCGGGTCAGCCTTCATCGTTCACCTCCACCTTGGCCTTGGCCTTAATGCGCTCGCCGTGGATGGCGAAATCGGGACAGTAAAGCCCACACAAATCGCAACCAGTGCAGGCCTCCGCGTTGACCACCACGGGCGGATGATAGCCCTTGGAGTTGAACTCGGTGTCAAGCGCCAGCACATGCGTTGGGCAAAACTCCACGCAAAAGGCGCAACCCTTGCACCGCTCCCGAATGATGAAGACCTCACCCTTTCGCCTCTTGGGCGACGGCTTCGCTTCCTTGTTACTTCCTATGTCCTGTGCCACAGCCACAGCCTCCTCATCAACGCCCCCATTTGGCAATTCCATATCGACACCGCGTTCAGCGCGACGCCAATGCCTCTTGCATCTTCACACCGATCTCAGCCGGACTTTCTGCCACGGACACACCCACCGCACGCAGCGCCTCAATCTTATCCTCAGCCGTGCCCTTGCCGCCAGCAATGATAGCACCTGCATGACCCATTCGCCGACCCGGCGGTGCTGTGCGACCGGCAATGAAGGCCACAACCGGCTTACCGCCATGCTGCTGGATCCAGGTCGCGGCTTGTTCCTCTGCCTGTCCGCCGATTTCACCGATGAGCACAACCCCTTCGGTCTGCGGATCCTGCTCAAACAGCGCCAGGCCATCGATGAAGTCCAGGCCCTTGATCGGATCTCCACCAAGACCCACACATGTGGATTGCCCAATGCCGAGCCGACTGAGCTGGTCCACCGCTTCGTATGTCAAGGTGCCGCTGCGGCTGAGCACGCCGACCGGGCCAGGCTTATGGATCGGCCCAGGCATGATGCCAAGCTTGCATTGTCCCGGCGTGATGATGCCGGGGCAGTTGGGCCCGATGAGGGTGACCACTTTTGGATCCAAGCGATGCTTGACCTTGAGCATGTCCAAAGTGGGGATGCCCTCGGTGATGCAGACGATGACCTTAATGCCGGCCTCATATGCTTCCAGAATCGCATCAGCGGCACCGGAGGCAGGCACAAAGATGCAAGAAGCGTCTGCTCCGCTGGCCTCTACCGCCTGAATGGCCGTGTCGAACTGGGGCACGTTCCGCCAGATCTGGCCACCCCGACCAGGATGAGCAGCGGCCACCACCTGAGTGCCATATTCGATCATGGTCTGAGCATGAAACTTGCCCGCGCTGCCCAAACCCTGAATCAGGACCTTGGTATCCTTGTTGACCAGAACGCTCACGACCGCTCTCCCTTGACGGCGGCGACCACGCGCTCAGCAGCCTCGCGCATCGTCTCGGCCGCCACAATGTCCAAACCGGATTCAGCCAGGATCTCCCGGCCCCGTTTGTCGTTGGTGCCTTGAAGCCGAACCACCAAGGGCACTTTAATGCCCACTTGCTTGACAGCCGACACCACACCCTCGGCGATGACGTCGCACTTGACGATCCCACCAAAGATGTTCACCAGCACCGCGTCCACTTTCTTGTCCGACAAAATAATTTTGAAAGCAGCCTCAACCCGAGCCGCGTCCGTACCGCCACCCACGTCGAGAAAGTTGGCGGGCTCGGCACCATAGAGTTTGATGATGTCCATGGTGGCCATGGCCAGGCCCGCGCCGTTGACCATGCAACCGATGTTGCCGTCCAGCCGAACATAACTCAGATCGTGTCGAGAAGCCTCCACCTCGGCCGGGTCTTCCTGTTCCACATCCCTGAGCTCGGCCAATTCCGGATGTCGATACAGGGCGTTGTCGTCGAAGTTCATCTTGGCGTCCAAGGCCAGAAGCTCTCCGCCTCCGGTGACCACCAGGGGGTTGATCTCCAACATGGACGCATCCAGTTCCATAAAGGCTTTATACAAGGCACCCAAGAACTTTACAGCCTTGCCTACCTGATCCTTCGTCAGGTCAAGTTGGAAGGCCAGGTTGCGAATTTGGTAAGGCATGAGTCCGAGCAAGGGATCCACCGATGCGCGCAGAATCCGTTCGGGATGGGTGCGTGCCACATCCTCGATCTCCACGCCCCCTTCTGCGCTCAGAATCAAGGTCACCAAGGCGCTCTCCCGATCCAACACCAACCCGGCATAGAGCTCGCGTGCAATATTCAGTTGCTGCTCCACCAAAACCTTGCGAATGGGCTGCCCTTCAGCCCCTGTTTGATGAGTAACCAGGCGCTGCCCCAGCAGACGCTCCGCCACCTCTCGGGCGTCAGCTGCGCTATTGACCACCTTGACGCCTCCTGCCTTGCCCCGACCACCAGCGTGAACCTGCGCCTTAACAACCGCTTTGCCGTCAAAGGTCTTGGCCGCCGCCTCGGCTTCGTCCGGTGTAAAGGCCACTTTGGCCCGCGGCACCAATACGCCATGCATGGCAAGAATCTCTTTGGCTTGATGTTCATGAATCTTCACGGCACCTCCCGCGCCGGGCATCCGGCTCCCACAAAGGGAACACTAGCCCACTAAGCTGAATACAAAGGCGCTCCTCTGATTTTGTCAAGTAAAAGAAGCTCATCAAAACCAATGATTTTTTCCTTGACAAATCCTTGCCGGAAACGGCATTCGTCGATCTTTGAATATCAAACTGACAATGAATCGAAGAGGAAAATCTCCATGAGTATTTCCGTGGAATGTCGCCAATGCGAGGCCGACTTTGAACTTCAAATCGCTGAGCTTCTCGAGGATCCCACCCATTTCGCCTGCCCCAACTGTGGAGCGGTGGCGGATCCAGAAATCGTAGGGATTGCGGTGGGGGCCTTGGACGAAGCCATCAGTCAGCTCACCCGGCTGAGCCGAAAATTCTGCATCGAACTCACACTGGATGCAGAGGAGCTCGGTGGCGAAACCGAAGCTGACTTATTCACCCGCGACGACGAAAACGCCTTGTGGACCGATGAGGTTGAAGAAGAAGAGGAAGAATAATCCCCCCGACATTCCGGGACGCCAAATCTCCGTGTGACCCAGCTTGACTTGCTCTAAGCGCTGAACCTATCATGGCCTCGACATGATCATCGACGTCGCCGCGCTAACCAACCGCGTACTTGCCCTGCTCATCGAGCCGGCCAAGACTTGGCGCATCATCGGGAACGAGCCCGACTCTGGGCGCTTGCTGGTAACTCGTTATGTTCTGCTTTTGGGGTCTGTCGCTGCGGTCTTTTCCTTTCTGGGCGGCCTATTGGGGGGCAACGGTTTCGTGTTTAGCCTGGTCTTTGCGGTGGTTCGCCTGGGCGTCGCGGTCGGCTCCGTTTGGCTCATGGGACTCCTGATCAACGCCATGGCCCCCAGCTTCGGCACCGTGCGCAACGACAACGCCGCGTTCAAGCTCATGGCCTACGCATCCACGCCGGTATGGGTGGCGGGCCTTCTGGCTGTCATTCCGCAACTGTCCATCCTGGCCGTACTGCTTGGGGTGGGATACTCTCTGTATCTATTTCATGTGGGTTGCCCCATTGTGCTCCGCACCCCGGAGAGCAGGACCTGGGGCTACGCATTCGCCTCCGTCGGTGCCTGGTTCGGCATCATGCTGGTGGCGAGCCTGATATTGTATGCACTGGTGGCATTGCTCTTTGCCCCGGCGGCGATACTTGGTGCCGCGGTCGGCAACCTGCCTGCTACTTGATTTAGAAAAAACCCAATGCCTGGAGATTACGCATGCGCAAAGCCAAAATCGTTTGCACCATTGGACCAGCCTGTTCTTCCGAAACACAACTGGACAAATTGATCCTGGCGGGCATGGACGTCGCCAGGCTCAATTTTTCCCACGGAGACCACGCCAGCCACACCCGAGTGCATGCTCGTCTCCGACGCTTGTCCCGGGCTGCAAAGCGCCCGCTGACCATCCTCCAGGACGTACAGGGCCCACGCATCCGCCTGGGCGAATTCAAGGGGGGTAAAGCCCGAATCCAGACGGGTGAAACCTTTGTGCTGACGACCAAACAAGTAGAGGGAGACGACGTGAGGGTCAGCGTTCAATACCCCCACCTGCACAAAGATGTAAAAAAGGGAGATCGCGTTCTGATCGCAGATGGCACCATCCAACTGCGCATCATGGACGTGGAGGGTCGAGACATCATCACAAAAGTGGTGGTGGGTGGGAACCTGACAAACCACAAAGGCATCAACCTGCCCGGGGTCAACATCTCGAGCCCCTCGGTCACCGACAAAGATAAAAAAGATTTACAGCTTGGTCTGAAGCTGGGCATGGACATGGTGGCCATCAGTTTCGTGCGCAACCCAGAGGATGTGCTGCGGGTCCGACGCATGGTGCGCAAAGCCAACTCACCTTGCTTCGTCATTGCAAAAATCGAACATCCTGATGCGGTCAAATCCTTAGACGACATCTTGGACGTCTGCGACGGCGTAATGGTAGCCCGCGGGGATCTGGGCGTTGAATTGCCACCAGAGCGAGTCCCGGCTATCCAGAAATCCGCCATCGCGCAGGCCAACGCCCGCGGAAAAATCGTCATCGTGGCCACGCAAATGCTGGAAAGCATGATTGGTTCACCACGCCCAACCCGTGCAGAGGCCTCAGATGTCGCCAACGCTGTCTTTGACGGTTCGGACGCGCTGATGCTTTCAGGTGAAACCGCGGCTGGAGCCTATCCGCTTGAGAGTCTGCAAATGATGGTGCGTATCATCAATGAGGCCGAGCGATCCCCTGCTTTCCAGCATTCAAGTCGACCCAGACTCATCAAAGATGAATCGATTTTCACCAACGCGGTCAGCAAAGCCACCGTGGTGGCGGCCGAGGACATCGAGGCTCGCCTGATCGTGGCCTTCACAGAGTCAGGCAACACGGCCAGACTCATCTCCGATTACCGCCCGAAGGCTCGTATCGTGGCCCTGACTCCACATGAGGACACTTACAATCGCATGGCGATATTCTGGGGCGTCGAACCAGTCAAAGTGACCAAGGTTCGCTCCACCGACGCCATGTTGCGCCAAGCCAATCGTACCCTCATCGAGCGGGGATTTGTCCGAAGCGGCGAACAGCTGGTCATCACTTCGGGGGTCCCCATTGGCCAGCCTGGCAGCACCAACATGCTGAAACTCCACAAGATCAGCTAGTTTCCGACCCCTCACACCCCCGTCTCCCTAAAAAGGGCCCAATTTGCCAGGTTGGCCAACCTTGACAAGCCATACAGGCGAAATCTATACTGATTGCGGAAAATTTTGAGCTTGTGCCGAATTGACACAGTCAGGCGGGCTCGGAAAAACGGACGCGGCATGCGGACCTATGAAGTCAAAATTCTTGGGCAACGGTATAAAATCCGTTCAGATGAGGGCGAGGCCTACATTCAAACACTCGCAGACTACCTGAACGAGCAGTTGTCCGAAGTGCAGAAAAGCACCCGCAGCGTAGCCACCCACAACGTGGCCATCCTCGCGGCCTTGAACATCACCGACAACCTTTTCAAGTCCCAAGAGCAGAAGGAAAAAATCTCAACCGAGGTACGGGACCGAATTAAAAAAATGCTAAAGCTGATCCGCGCTTCGCAACCGAGCGAAGGATCGGAAGAAAATACATAGTCCCGTATCGCTTAGCGATACGGGAAATGATTTCCCCTGCTGGGTACGTGACTTGCGGAACGAGAAATAGATGAACCAACATTTTATATTCGGGAGTGTCCCCTGCCGGCTGTGTGCATGCCCGTTCGCGGGAAGCCTAATGTCGATACGACGCGCCCACCTAGTTGGAGCAGGGTTCATTGCATTCCATCCGCTCGACGGCCATTGCGGGGGATTTTTCAAGTAGAGCCCTCGGGGAAAAAATCTCGGGGTTTTCACATAGATGACGGGTAGCAGCAGAGGCCCGGAACTGGATGTTCGACCCCAAGTGGGTTAAGCGTTCCAATGGAACGCCTTATGAATTTGCTCCACCAAATCGGACAGCCTTCCAGCACCTCGCCCTTTAGTAGGGCGAGGAAAGACCTCCTGCACCTGAACTCGAAGCAGTCGCGCTGATGGATCGGCCATCGGCGATTACATATTTTCCGGCGAGCAGGTTGCCCGTCGGAGGAGGTCAATGGACATGCCCATCGAGGGAACAATCATCATCGTTGCTGTCGTGGCCCTGGGTCTGGGCTACGCTCTGTCAGCTCTGCTGCAGGCCAAGCGCGCCAATTCGCGCACAAGCCAAGCCAAGCGTGAAGCTGATCAGATCGTAGAAGAGGCCCGCAAGCAAGCAGATCTAGACAAACGAGCCGCCGCGGTGGAGGCCAGAGAGTCCACCGAAAAGCGTCGCAGAGATCTCGAAGACGGATTCCGCGAACGGAAGGTCAAGCTCAACGAGCAAGAAAAACGACTCGATCATCGAGAAGAAACCCTGGAAAAACGCGCGAATCTCTTAGACCGACAGGAACTCGATCACAAGCGCAGGGAAGAAGAAATTGGCAAACAAGTCCTTTCCCTGCAGGAAAAAGAAAAGACCATCCAGGAGCGCGTGGATGAGGCCCAGCGCCAACTAGAACGCGTGGCCGGGATGACAAGGGAAGAGGCCAAGAAACGCCTAATCGACTCCATCGAAGAGCAAGCGCGACATGATTCCGCCAAATTGATCAAGCGCATCGAAGAAGAAGCCAAGATGGAAGCCGACAAAAAATCCAAGAAAATCATGATCACAGCCATCCAGCGCTACGCCAGCGAGTATGTCGCGGAGAGCACGGTCGGCGTCGTTCACCTGCCCAATGAGGACATGAAAGGTCGCATCATCGGTCGCGAGGGTCGCAACATTCGGGCACTAGAAGCCGCCACGGGGATGGATCTCATCATCGACGACACCCCGGAAGCCGTGATCATTTCAGGGTTTAATCCGGTGCGGCGAGAGGTGGCGCGGCTAAGCCTGGAGAAACTAGTGGCCGACGGACGTATTCACCCGGCGCGCATTGAGGAAGTGGTGGCCAAAACGGCAGAAGAGCTGGAAGTGGTCATGAAAGAGGCCGGTGAGCAGGCCACCTTCGAATTGGGCATCCATGGCATCCCCCACGAACTGATCCGCTACCTTGGCAGACTCAAGTACCGCACGAGCTACGGCCAGAACCAGTTGCAACATGCCATTGAGGTGGGCTCGCTGGCGGGCATCATGGCCGCGGAGTTGGGACTGAACCAGCGCCAAGCCAAACGAGCCGGCTTGTTGCACGACATAGGCAAGTCCATCGACCATGAGGTCGAGGGCTCTCACGCCCAACTCGGTGCTGATCTGCTCAAAAAACATGGCGAGTCGGCCGAAATCGTCCAGGCGGTTCGGGCGCACCATGAGGAGGTCAAGCCGGAATCCGTGCTTGATATCCTGATACAGGCCGCCGATGCCCTCAGTGGAGCTCGCCCAGGAGCCCGCCGCGAGATGGTCGAGTCTTACGTCAAGCGATTGGAAGAGCTTGAGCGCTTAAGTAAGTCCTTCAAAGGCGTGGACAAAGCCTTCGCCATCCAAGCCGGACGGGAAGTCCGAGTCATCGTTGAAAACAGCAAGATCGATGACAATCAAGCCGTGCTCCTCTCCAAGGACATCGCCAAGAAGATCGAAGAAGAGATGACCTACCCTGGTCAAATCAAAGTGACCGTCATTCGCGAGACCCGAGCGGTGGACTACGCTCGGTAATGCGTACCATGCCCACGGGGGTGGACCATGCCCACGAAGAATGACACATTGACCGTGCTCATGCTCGGCGATGTCTTCGGCAAGCCGGGGCGCCGGGCTTTGGCCGAACGTCTGCCTGACCTTAAGACCGAAACCGGGGCCGGATTCGTGGTGGTCAATGGCGAAAACGCAGCGGGCGGACTCGGGCTGACGCCTGAGATATGCGAAGAGTTGCTCCGTCTCCCCATCGACGTAATCACAAGTGGCAATCATATTTGGAAGCACAAAGATCTAATCCAAACCTTAGAGAACGAACCTCGTTTGCTGCGCCCCGCAAACTACCCGGAAGGCGCGCCCGGACGAGGGGAGGCGGTGATAGACAGCGCCGACGGCATCCCGGTGGGGGTCATCAACCTCCAGGGACTGCTTTTCATCGCCCCCCTGCCCTGCCCTTTCCGCGAAGCCGATCGGTCGGTGGAACGAATCAAGAAAAGAACACCCATCATCTTGGTGGATTTCCACGCCGAAGCCACAAGCGAAAAAAGGGCACTGGGGATGCACCTGGAAGGAAGGGTAAGCGCGGTTGTGGGCACCCACACCCATGTGCCTACGGCCGATGCGGAAGTACTGCCCGGCGGCACCGGTTACCAGAGTGACCTCGGCATGTGCGGGCCCACCGACTCGGTCATCGGCGTGAACAAAACAAACGCCATCCGTCGATTCATGACGGGCCGGCCCAGCCCCTTTCAGGTGGCCAAAGGTCGACTACGCCTGCAAGGTGCCGTGATGGATATCGACCCTACCACGGGCCGGTGCCTGCGCATCGAGCAACGCTGCTGGAATGCGGATTAGAAAAAAAGGGGGAATCCATGCCGAGCTTTGCCCATCCCAAAGAACAACTTGATGTCATCGGTCGCGGCATCGATCGAATCGTCGAACGCAAGGAGCTTCTGGCCAAACTCAGCGATTCCTGTGACAGTGGCCGGCCGTTACGCGTTGCGGCTGGCTTCGACCCCAGCTCGCCGGACCTGCATCTGGGGCACACGGTGGTCCTGCGGATGCTACGTCGATTCCAGGAACTCGGACACGATGTGATCGTGCTCCTGGGCGATTTCACCGCGCGCTACGGAGATCCCACCGACCAGCTAGAACCCAGGCCACGCATCGACGCCGCAACCATCCGCAGCAACGCGGAAAGCTACAAGCAACAAATGGCTCGACTGCTGGACATGAAACGAACCCGCTTCGTATTCAACAGCAGCTGGTTGGAAGACCTATCCTTAGAGCGACTTCTGCAGGCCGCAGCCCATATCGGCCTACCGCGCATGACAGGGCGACCCGATCTGGGCAGCCGTTCCGACCTGCGCTTGGACGAACTCATTTATCCGCTTCTGCAGGCCTACGATTCGGTTCACCTGGAACTGGATTTGGAAATTGGGGGCACCGACCAGCTGGCCAACCTCTTGCTCGGTCGAGAGCTGATGATCGCCATGTGCAAGGCCCCCCAATGCATCATCACCACCGAACTGCTTGAAGGAACGGACGCCTACCTGGATGAAGGCCAATTCGTGGGCAACAAGATGTCCCAGCGACTGGCCAACACCATCACCTTGGGTGATTCAAAAGAGGAGATTCAAACCAAGGTAGAGGGGCTGGATGAAGCCCTGGTTTGGCGGTATTTCGACCTGCTGACAGACTGCTCTTTCCCTCAAATCCGGGCATTCCAAGCTGATCGAGAAAGCGGCAAACGCAGCGTGGAAGAAATTCGGGCCTTTCTGACTGAGGAAATCATCGCCGGACTGGGCCTCGACTGCGGCGAGCACCAAAAGCCCTAAGCACTCAATTTATCGTGTCTCACGATACCAGGCCACGGTACGAGCCAAGCCCTCTTCGAAGGGCACCCGGGCCTTGTAGCCCAACAAGTTCTCAACCTTGGCACTGGAGAAATGAAGGTCCGAAGAGGCCAATTCGGTTCGGTAGTCGGTGATGGGTGGTGCCTTGGGGATGCGCAGGGCACGAAACAATGCCTCCAAGCCGATGCCCGCGGGCCGAGCGACAAACGAAGGCACGGAGATGCTGCGTTCGGTCACACCAAAAGCCCGGATCACGGCCGAGACAAACTCTCGCCAGCTCAACTTCATTCCGTCGTGGACGTTGAAAATCTCGCCAGCGGCGCGCTCATGTTCACCGGCCAAGACGAGACCGTCGGCCAGGTTGTCCACATAGCTGTAACACATCAAATATCTGCCTCCGTCCACATGGGACCATCGGCCCTTGCGGAGAAGGGGTGCCATGTGAACAAAGCTCGTCGTGTCCTCAGGTCCGAAAATTACAAATCCAGGCCTCACCACCACGGTTTGCAAACGTCCAGCCGCTCCCACGGCCCGCACCAAGTGCTCGGCCTCGGCCTTCGAGGCACCGTAGGCGTGGTGACGCTGGTCCGCCGGCGTGCGTTCATCCGCATCCACATGACCTACAAATCGGTGTACGGCCAAAGAACTCAAGTGAACGAAGCGCCTGGCACCACCATCCAAGGCCGCATCCAAAAGACGGCGGGTGCCGCCTGCATTGACTGAAAAAAACCAATCTCGGTCCCCCCAGTCGCCGGCCTTGCCCGTGCCCGCCAAGTGATAAACCACCTCCACGCCCGACATGGCCGCACGCAAGGAGGAGGCCATCTGCAAAGAGCCTTTCACCAACTCCACATCCAGCCCATCCAGCAAACGATGAGAGCGATGTATCAAGCAGCGCACCCGCTTGCCCTTAGCGAGAAGGGTGCGCACCAGGGCCGAGCCAATAAAACCGTTTCCTCCGGTGACCAACACAAGCTCTTGTCTGGCAGTCATCTAAATCAGCCCCGTGCCATAGGCGGCCACCAAATCGGTCACCACACCCAAGGCCCAATGCACCAGAACCAAAGGCCAAATGGATCGAGTACGAATGACCAGCAAGCCAAAGAAAAGACCGGCGAAAAGCGCCGACCAAAGCTCGGGCAAAGGCTTTCCCAGATGAAACAGAGTAGTCACCGAGGTCTGGATCAACAAGGCGGGGAAATGCCCCAGCTTTCGGGCCAGCCCAAGTTGAAGAAATCCGCGGAAGAATGCCTCATAAGCCACGTAATACAGCAGCCCGTATGCCAGTTGATAGAGCACAAATCGACCGGGGCTTTCAACCGCCAGCTTGGCCAGAGGATACTCCGCCTGAAAGGATTCCATGCCCCAGGTGGACAAGCCCGAAGGAATCGCCAAAAACAAAACCCCCAGAGGCAATACAAAGCCAAAACCAAAACGCTTGTCACCCAGCCCTAGACCCAATTCCCCCAGAGACGCTTGAGAAAACAACTTGATGGCACCAAGCGGCAACAAGAAAAACAACACAAAGGCGCAGGTGAACTGAGCCAGCACAGCCCACCACTCCTGCAAATCTCCAAGCGCATCCACGCCCAGAGCAGGCAAGACTTTTGATGCCAAGAAATCCGCCTGGCCGAACCCTAAATACACCAAGGTCAAGGCCAGAGCCGTGACCAGCCAAACGCAGGCCTCTGCCTGGCCTTTGACTGGGCCAAGGAGGTCAGACCCAATACGCTGTTTGCCATTTACCATGCTGGCAACACAACCCGAAGTCGAGCAGGTTGCAAGCAAAAAGATCCCCTTGCCATACAAGCAGGATGATCACAGAATGGGTTCCAGACAAGGAGGAGTCCGAATGCCAAAAGGGATGCCGCTTTTATTGGGTTTATTGTTTGCTTATGGATTCTTGTTCACTGGCTGCGCTGAATGCCTTGAGCAAGGCTCCAACGGGGTACCCGACCCAGGCTTGGACGAGTTCCAACTGCAATTCAACAACATCGTCAACCGAGAGACCGAAATCTTCGTCGACGGGCAATTGGTCGGGACGGTTTGCCTGGAAACCGAGTATGCCACAGTTGGCAATTTTCCAGTGAGCACGGAAACCGAAATCATGTACCGACTCATGCTAAGCGGTACCGATTGCTACCACACCCCAAACTGTGACGGCAACTGCGACGCCCAAACCTGCTGGGGCCCGCCCATATTGGATACCACCCCCTTTGCCGGCCGGGTTTTGGTCATCGGCATCATCTGGGATGAATAAGGGAGATGCCCATGAAATCCACGAACTCCATCACCATCCTGGGCTTGATCTTGCTGAGCGGCAATCTCTTTGGCGCTTGCAACCACCCAGACGACTTCCCTCAATTTGCCAGGGATCAAATCTTGGCATACGGCCTCTTCTACAACGCAACTGAACTTTTCAGATTCACCATGGCAGGCCAGCCGGCTGGCAGCCACAACTTCGACGCGGATTGTCCTCAGGGCGGCACGGTGCATATCGAAGGCACAAGCCAGGTGGGTAGCACCGTGGCCGTGGACATCACCTACGACATGCACGATTGCCGCTTTGAAAACATCGTCATCATGGATGATCTGGTGCTCAACGGAAAACTCCACCACACGGTCAACTACGACAGCGCAGGACTTGGCGGCGAAGATCTCTTTGCCGAAGACCTGCGAATGGAGGGCACACTTTACGGGGGCCCGGACCAGGCCGGCTTCAAACAAAAATGCGATATTGAGATAAGCTACATTGAAAGCGATATTTCCATAACTTTTCTCGGATTAATCTGTGGCCGTGACGTGGGCATCTCGCTCTGGCATGTGACCTACGAAGGCGAATAGGTTGAAGGACTGAGATTCTCGAAACATGAATCTTATCCAGGAGACCTCCAGATGAAGAAAGCATTGCTGTTCTTGGGGATTTTGCTAGCAACAGGATCCTTGCTCGCCGCTTGCACGGATTGCCTGGAGGGAGGCAGCAACGGCTTCCCCGATCCGACTGTAGAAGAATTCCAGTTGGTGTTTAGCAACATCGTCTCAAGAGAAACCGAAGTCTTCGTCGACGGGCAGGTGGTCGGCACGGTCTGCCAAGCCACCGAAAATGCCACGATTGGAAATTTCCCTGTAAGCACCGAAACCGAAATCAAGTTTCACTCAATGATTAGCGACAGTTATTGCTATGAATCTCCAAACTGTTCCTTTGCCTGTGGAGGCGAGAATTGCTGGGGCCCACCCATATTAGATACCACCCCCTTCGCCGGCCGGCCCTATGTCACTGGCCTCATCTGGAAAGATTATTAACCATGAAACTCAAAAATTCCATCGCCATCTTGGGCATGGTTTTACTGGCCGGTCGTATCTTTGCTGCCTGCAACCAGCCAGCCGACTTCCCCCAGGTCGCCAAGGATCGAGCACTGGCCTACACCCTCTTTTACAGCGCCGTGGATCTGTTCAACTTCACAATGCCTCAGCAAGCCATGGGTAACCACAACTTCGACACGAGCTGCCCCAATGGCGGCACCGTGCACATCGAAGGCACAACCCAGTTTGGTGACACTGTAGCGGTGGATGTCAGTTATGACATGCAAGATTGCGGGTTCAACAAATCGGATCACATGGAAGGCTTAACCCTCAATGGAAAGCTCCTGCACACAGCCAATTACGACTCGGCAGGACTGGGCGGCGAAGATCTTTTCTCGGAAAATCTGCGAATTGAGGGCAGCCTTTTTGCTGGCACGGACCAAGCAGAGATCGACATGGAATGCGAGATTGAGTTGAGCTACATTGAAAGCGAGATTTCCAAAACTCTTCTAGGCATAATCTGCGGCCGTCACACGAGTCTCCCCCTCTGGCATGTGACCGGCGAGGAAGAAGAATAGTCCAAAACGCATAAAACGCTTAAACGTCAAACGGGCCGCACAAGGCGACCCGTTCGACGGGATACGAAAAAAAGATCCGGCAGCGTCCTACTCTCCCACACAGTCTCCCATGCAGTACCATCGGCGCTGGAGAGCTTAACTTCCGAGTTCGGGATGAGATCGGGTGTGGCCTCTCCGCCATCGCCACCGGAAATCGAATGCAATTCGCAACACGATACAAAAAGCCATGTTAGAGGCCCTTTTCTCTAGGGCCTTTTACGCTGCGCTGCAAAAGCGCGCAGTGTTCTCGTGTTGAACCCTGACCATATCACGCGATGCGTTTCGAATCCTCCTGCCCACACAAAGTGTCGACAAGATGAATCAAAATATGGTCAAGCCTCACGACCAATTAGTACTGGTCAGCTTCACGCATTGCTGCGCTTCCACCTCCAGCCTATCAACCTCCTAGTCTAGAAGGGGTCTTTAGATCCAGCCCGAAGACTGGAAAGGGATACCTTATCTCGAGGGGGGCTTCCCGCTTAGATGCTTTCAGCGGTTATCCTGTCCGCACGTAGCTACCCAGCTATGCCTTTGGCAAGACAACTGGAGCACCAGTGGTGCGTTCATCCCGGTCCTCTCGTACTGAGGACAACTCCTCTCAAGTATCCTGCGCCCACGAAAGATAGGGACCGAACTGTCTCACGACGTTCTAAACCCAGCTCGCGTACCGCTTTAATTGGCGAACAGCCAAACCCTTGGGACCGACTTCAGCCCCAGGATGCGATGAGCCGACATCGAGGTGCCAAACCGCCTCGTCGATGTGAACTCTTGGAGGCGATCAGCCTGTTATCCCCGGGGTACCTTTTATCCGATGAGCGACGGCCTTTCCATACAGAACCGCCGGATCACTAAGACCTGGTTTCCCACCTGCTCGACCCGTCGGTCTCGCAGTCAAGCTCCCTTGTGCCTTTGCACTCTACGGCTGGTTTCCAATCAGCCTGAGGGAACCATAGCGCGCCTCCGTTACTTTTTGGGAGGCGACCGCCCCAGTCAAACTACCCACCAGGCAGTGTCCTCGACCCGGATTACGGGCCTGAGTTAGAACCCCAAACTGATCAGGGTGGTATTCCAATGATGGCTCCACCGAAACTGACGTCCCGGTTTCAAAGCCTCCCACCTATGCTCTACAAACCAATTCGAAATTCACTGCCAAGCTGTAGTAAAGGTCCACAGGGTCTTTCCGTCTTTTCGCGGGGAGACGGCATTTTCACCGCCAGTTCAATTTCGCTGAGTCCCTCGTTGAGACAGTGCGGAAGTCGTTACGCCATTCGTGCAGGTCGGAACTTACCCGACAAGGAATTTCGCTACCTTAGGACCGTTATAGTTACGGCCGCCGTTTACTGGGGCTTCGG
>JAFCZJ010000341.1 GCA_019314375.1 Deltaproteobacteria bacterium
CCAGGGCATTTCCTTTACAAAATGCTGGTTGCCAGGCTGCGGCTTGCCGGGTTTAAGTACGACGAGATTCGGCGAGTGTTCGGTGTGAGTGAAAATACGATCCGCAAATGGGCGAGGGTTCTTCGTAACGGTAACGGGGAGGAGTGCGCCAGGGTGTTTGGGATAATCAGCAGGGGTAAGATGACTCCGGAAATTCGTCAGTTTGTCAAGATGCGCTATCGGGAGCAATGCCAGGCGGGGGTGGGTAATTATCGGCAGTTGATCCGGGCTGAGCTTCTCAGCCATCTGGATGTCGACGTCAGCGGCGAGACGTTGCGGCGTCTCTTCCGTGAAGCTGATGAGGAAGATAGGGCTTCTGCTGAAAATGAGTGGGCGGCACGTTCAGCAGATGATTTGTCGCAGCCGGTGGAGGAAGAGGCGGTGGTGGGAATTGGTCAAGACAATGGCTTGGTTGCGGAAGATGAGGGTTCGTTCTCAGGGGCTGATGATGTGACGGACGAGGCGGTGTCGTCGCAGACGACCAGCCTGCTGCTGAAGGATCGAAAGGGGACTGATGCGTCCATAGAAAAATCCCCCAAGCCACAGGTTGATTGCGAGGGTGTGAGCGTGAATGATCGTGCTATGCGCAACTATGGTGCGGGAAATGGCGAGCTTGCGGCTCTCCCCATACTGCCGACAAGCGGTTGTCGCGTCCCGGCGATACCGACGCGTTTTCACCATATGGGGTTGTTCCTGTTTCTGCCGATGCTCCATCGCATCGGCGAGGGACTTGGAAGCGAACGCGCGGCGTGTTTACAGCTCCTCGCCCAACTGCTTCTTGGAGCAAAGAACGTCGAACAGGGCAAGTTGCTCTCTGCCCGTGCCCTGAGCTTTATGGTCGGGCCGATCATGAAATACGAGCAGGGGTTGCGCGTTAAACTGGACAGCTACGCTTCCCGGCAAGGGATAAAGAACCTTGTTCGAGAAAATCTTATCCTGCTGGGGTTGCTGGATGCGCTATCGTTGATTATCTACTACGACCCTCACAGCAAGCATTACACCGGAGAGCTGCCCATCCTAAAAGGCTGGTGCGGCAACCTCAAGGATACGGCCAAAGTACTTTACGGCGACTATATCCACAGCGAGCAGGGGTTCCCCCTGTTCATGAAGCACTACGATAACTTCTACGACCTGCGCGAACGAATAACCTTCACCCTCTACGAATTTGCCACCTTCTTCCACGTCACCCCGGAGATGACCATAATCGTCGATCGCGGCATCTACGGCCTTGATACAATGCGCTTGTTCACCGGCAGACAATGCAAGCTCATCACCTGGGAAAAAGGCTACGACAAAAAAGGTTGGGACGCCCAAGGCTCCTCACACACCTTCACCTGGCAACGTCCCCGGAATAATTCCGACGACCTGAGAACCTATACCTTCGAATACCAGGAAACCCTCTGGCATACCGACCCGTTATACCGCCGCATCATCGTCCGCGCCACCAACCCCAAAGGCCGAACCATCGAAGTCTCCATCCTCTCCAGCAACCAAACTCTGACCGCCGAACGCATCATCAAACTCATCTTCAACCGCTGGATCCAGGAGAACGACTTCCGCTACCTCATCAAACACCTTGGCATCGACGAGCTCGACACCCGTGCCGCCAAAGCCTACACCACAACCACCGCAGTAAATGATCGACAGGTAAAAAGCCGAACCTACCGTCGTCTCCAAAAAGAGCGCGACAAAGTAACAAACACCCTGAAGAACCTCCTCCACAGCAGAGCCCAAAAGCTCAAGACCCTCATCGCCTCACAGGAGAGACAAATCACCAATTCCCTCGCCTCCCTCGGCGAACTCTCCAGCCAACTCCGCCAAATCCCCCACGACCAACTCCCTACCAAAGCCGCCGACAAATTGTTCAAGAAAGTGACCAGGAAAATCGACCGCCACAACGACCTCATCGCCAAGCACAAGAAGAAATACCTCGCCCGCGAA
Organism: Deltaproteobacteria bacterium; assembly: GCA_019314375.1. Taxonomy (GTDB): domain Bacteria; phylum Myxococcota; class B64-G9; order B64-G9; family B64-G9; genus JAFCZJ01. Next base: position 1,981 of record JAFCZJ010000341.1, read on the forward strand.
CAAGAACTAACAGAACAGATCCATAAAACCCACCAGCTCCAAGCCGACATCAAGCACCAACTAAACGCCCAAACCAAGACCGAATCCCGCCTGGCCGCCCTGATCGATGAAGACTACAAATACTTTGACACCACCCGAAAATCCGTCATGGACATGTGCCGTATCCTAGCCCGCAACATCTTCTACCAGACTATGAGCGAATTTCGTCCCATCTACCGAAACCATCGAGACGACCACGACATAATGCGCACCCTGACCGAGTCCTCCGGCAACATTATCGCCACCTCGACCGGCATCACCAT
>JAFCZJ010000342.1 GCA_019314375.1 Deltaproteobacteria bacterium
CGCGGCCGCGTCGATCAGAGTGTCACTGGTTGTTGTCTCGAAGCCGTACGCGCCAAGCAGGCTCGGCATGGTAGCCAACGATGCCCCCTGGGGAACCTCACGGGCGTAGGCGCCCCAGCGAACGTTTTCCATGTTGAACGACCCTCGGGTGTCGATCAGGACTTTGCCAGGATTCCACCGGATGGGCCGACTCCAGCTCAGAAGGACAAGACCACTCAAAGCAGCGGTCACACACGCAACCGTGGCGATCCTTCGCCAACGAACGGCAAGAGGCGGGGCTTCGGCGGCAAGCTTACCGCCTCCGTTGCGGGTCACAGTCAGCAGGGCTACCGGGATCAGCAGCAGGGTGAATTGGACCAAGCGCCAGGCGAGGATGGCGATGACCGGTGAGCCGTGATAGTGGGTCGGAACCAAGCCACGCAAGGGGATGGCGGCAAATGCTAGCAGTGGCAGCATTACGAAGGCGGTGATCAGGCGCCACGGTCTGTGTCGTGTTCTAGTGGCGATCATCACCAGGGCCAGCAGGCTGGCGACCAACAGCCACAGGCCAGAATAAGTTGGCCCTTGGCGTAATGACTGTCCCCATAGATTCGAGAACCAGAATGAAGTTCGTGTGGAGGCAGCGATCAACTCGGTCCAGAGGTCGAGATGGTCCCGTACGACAACAAAAATGGCGAAGGCGATTACCGTATACGCAGGTGAGAGGTCAGCCAAGGCGTCATGAGGCACTGTACGTCGCACGGCGATCGCCAAGAAGGCCAGCGACGCCCCCAGGGCGAAGTACTGCGCGGCGTCCGCGGTTTCATACCAGATGCCGGCAGTCGCGATGGCGATGAGCCCGGGCAGCCAGGCCCGCCACATCCGCCAGTCGATCAGGCTTATGCCCCGCAACAGGACCGGAAGCACCGCACAAAGGGCCAGCAGCGAGGTCAGTTGCTTTCCATGGGGCCCTAGGCTGCGTTCGCTGATTCCCAACGCCAACAGGATGAGGAAATGGAAAATGAATTGGATGGAAAGCCTCCTCATCCCTTGGTACGTAATACCAATGCAAGGCGCTACAGTACTCACGATTAATCCCATTATGCCAATCGAACGGGCCATCAATTGACAATTGGGAATAGGATATTCAACCGCATATTCCCGAACTGTAGTCCAGCAACCACAATATTCTACCATGGCCATATGTCTTTCTACAACTGGCAGGGGCAAACCACGATCTTTCACACCATTAATTTCGCCCGGAGAAGGTGAGAGCATGTGTTTTCCAGGAAACGTGTGATCATCTTCATTTGTTAACCGCAGTGCAAAAAACTAGGGAATATTTTTAACTATAGGTGGATTTAGCACATGATTATTGCCTGAACAATCACAGGGCCGGGTAAGGGATATGGATTCGGTCTACGCTCCTTGGTCAGGCCAGCCCAGCCAATAGGACATGGGGCTGACGGTGACCATTATTCGCCTTTTCAAGCGGGACGGAGGCAGCTGATAGCCGGAAAACCGCATGGGGGGACAGGCCAAAGCGGAGTGTTCCAGTTTGGTTCGCATACTGGGACGTAGGGGATACCACATCAAAAAGACCCTCTCATTCGAGGGAGCTTTTTTATTAGGGGTGCGAATCCCATGGGAATGGGGGAGTTCATCCGGAATTTCCCTCACCGCATTCCCTCCAATGCCGCTTTTACCACCCGGGCCGGCCAGTCCCGCGGGATCTTCGCCTTGCTGAGGTGTGCTGCGTAGAGCGACCCGATCAGCATGCCGACCACGACTTCCGAATCCACGGTATTCCGTAATTCACCTCGTTCACGGCCCCGGTCGAGAATCTCCTGAAGCAGGTTCGCCCGTGCCGCCCATAATCGTTCTCGAAACAGGCGGATCAACTCCGGGGTCTGCTCCTCCTCGACGAGAAGAGTGCCGACCAGAGCCATGCTGTGCTTGGCCCGCAGTCGGTGTGCGAGATGTCGGAGCACTTGGATAAGGGCCGTCTCGACGTTGAGATCGGACGGCGGCCGGGCCTGTTTGTCGATACGTGCGGCGAGTGCGGCCGTGGCCAAGTCGGCTTTGGTTTTAAAGCGACGGTAAATGGTTGGGCGGCTGACACCTGCGGCGTCGGCGACGAGTGCGATGGACATGCGGGCGTAACCCTGCTCGGCGAGCAGTCGGGCTGCCACGTCGAGGATCGCAGTGTCAACTGCGGGGTCGCGGGGGCGGCCAGGATGTGGGTGGGTTGACATATGTGATACGTTACAGTAGTGTATCGTAAAAGGCAACACAAAAAGGAG
>JAFCZJ010000343.1 GCA_019314375.1 Deltaproteobacteria bacterium
ATTTTCGCTCAGTTGAGCGAAGAGCCGCGCATCAAAGAGATCTACGACGACATCTTCCAGGAAGACGGCTCGGAGATTTACCTCAAGCCGGTGGAGCTATACTTCAAAGAGCTGCCTGTCACTTTGCGTTTTTGCGACATGATGGGCCAGGCCCTGAAGCGGGACGAAGAAATTTGTCTCGGCTATCGCCTGGATGCGCACGCCACGGAGGCCGAGCACAACTTCGGCGTCAGACTCAACCCCGCCAAGGATCAGCAAGTCACGCTGAATGTGGGCGATACTTTGGTGGTCTTGGCGGAGGATGAACTGTAGCGAAGATGAATCAGCTGCTGCTCAGGATGCTGGTCGAGAAGGGGATGCTGGTGGTTTTGTCGTAGCAGTTGATCTCAATCCAGCATTCGTCCACCGGCATCGAGTAGGGTTCATGGGTGACCTCGTCGTAGAACCAGACATCCCTGGCGGGCCAGCGAGTGCCGGCCGGCCAACCCATACTGGAAGTGTCGAAAAAGCCAATGTTGGTAGAGCGAAAGGCCCCATCGAGCGTGCCGTATAGATCCCAATGAGGGAATTGGGCAGCACAGGCTCCGCGCAGAAATACATTGGCCGTGCGGCAATCAATGCTTGGTTCAGTTTTGCCGGTTACCTCGTTTTCGTGAATACCGAGGGAGCAGCCTTCGTAGTTGGAGAGGAAGCTATCGGGCTCTGGGCACATGGGCAGGCGGGTGACTTCCCCCATGGGTTCTTCCATGACCGTGTTCCAGTCCACCCAGTTTCCAACGAGACCGTTTTGGCCTTGCAGGCCCAGGCGAATGCGGAAGGCGTTGCCCTGAAGATTCTGTACCCAGTTGATGCGCGTCAGGATCTGCTGGGTGCCGCCGCCGGCGACGAAGGTGACGCGTATGTAGCTGGGGCCTTCGTCGTCCTTGTTGGCCTGGGTGACGTGAATGAGCACGAAATCGATGTCGTCTTCGGCGGCCAGGTCATAGTGGACCATCAGAGAGAACTGGAGACCATAGTCCACGGCGGCCGTGGGGCCGAAGCTGATGGGTGCCTCAAAGCTAAGTATTGCGGGCTGTCCATCCATGTCTTCAGCCGGCGGCTCGCCATCCACCGTCTCGCCGCCGTCCACGTCGAACCAGTCTTCATAGCCGGAGGCCATGGCGTCGGCCATGTCCCGCGCATCAAAAGCACCCGAGCAAGTGGCCACAGCCAAGGCGGTGACGATCATCGTCGATAGAGCCAATGTTGTCCAAAGTAGCCTGCGTTTCATGATCAATTCCTTACGATGAATTGGGTGCTCACCAGAACGCAATCAGGCCTGCGGAGAAGGACAAGCCATGTCGAGTTTGCAATAATCCATACTTGGTGGCGGTTTGAAGGCTTGATCCGTCAGCCTGTGTCAATTGACCCTCAATGGGGATCTGCAAATCGTCTTCGGAGCCGAAGGTGTATGTAAAACGATAGCGACCCTCGACCTTGAGGCCGATGTGTTGTGTAAGCAACCACTCGACACCCGCGGCCGCCACCACGTCCAGGCCCAAAAGGCTGGGGTCGGTTGTGGACTGCAATGGGACCGATTCAATGAGGCAGGCATATTCGCTGTCGCCGGTTCCCGGTTCTTCAAACGGAGGCAGGCAGGGGCCGGTTTTTTCCTGAAAAATATCCATCTGACCTTCATCAAAACTGTATTTTTGCCACGAGAAGCCGACACCGAGGCTGCCATAGGGCAAGAAACGACCCCGTTCAGGTGCAGCCTTGATGCCCAAGGCCACGGGGAGGTGCATGGCGGAATAGGGTTGGTAGATGCCTGCACCCTGGAACATGACGATTTGATTGCCCGCCCCATCATCCAGTTGGGCGATGAGGATGGTCTCGTGTCGCTCACTCTCGCTGAGGGTGAAGCCGAAACCCAGCGATGCGAACAATCGGAGCCATCGCCATATTGGGTACTCCACATCCAGACGAATGTCCATAAACGCGGGCTGCAGCTGCAAGAAGGCGGAGTCGTTGCTTCCGATTCCCTTGCCGCCCAGGTGGAATTCATAAGATGGGCTTAGCGATATGAAGAGGGTCTTTTCCTTCTCGGCGATTTTTAGTTTTTCGATTAGTTGTTCGCTGATGTCGGGGCTTAGGCCTTTTTGTTCTAGGTTCAGGCCTAGGGCCGCGGCTCTTAGGCTGCCGATTAGGCCTTGTTCGTCTCCTACGAGTGTTTGGCTTATGCGTCTGATGACTTTGACTTCCTGGACATCGATTAAGCGGAGGCTGAGTACG
>JAFCZJ010000344.1 GCA_019314375.1 Deltaproteobacteria bacterium
GCAGGGTGGTCACGCGTTTTTCAGATCCACGCTCGATGTTCGGGTGGGAGAATATCAGAGGGACATGTGTTATCTCCTCGTACAAACCAAAAGAATGCCCGAAGCTTCCGTGGGATCCGAATGATTGACCATGATCTGCCAGGATTACCCACAACGGATCCTCGCCAATGGCGTCTCTCAATCTCCCTAGCTCTCGGTCAGTCTCCTTGACCAGCCTTCTGTATACCTCGCGATCTTCGGTGTGCTCGTGGATGGCCATGTAATGAACATACAACAATCGTCTCTTCTTCGGATTCAACCTGGGCCAGACTTCAATCGCCGCATCGGTTGTTTCTGGCGCCGTCGCCCCGAGGGACAAGAGTTTCCGCACTCGCGCATCCTTGCCGTAGCCCTGCCCTCCAAAAATGCCACTCCCGTCCGGCCGCTCGACAATACCGCCGACCAGCCCCGTATCAAAACCTTCCGCGGCAAGCCAGGTGAACAAAGTCGGCACCGTCTTCGCCGGCACCGCATCGACGCTGGAAAGAAACCTGTACGGCACTGTAGACGCCAGCCGCGCTGCCAGGACTCCAGCAAGGGACTGAATTGTCAGGCTCGAAGTGGAATATGCGTTTTGAAAGGTTCTCCCGTTTTTCCGAAGCGCACGCAGGGTCTCTAGTTCGGGCGCCAGGGAATCGTCGTACCGAAGTGCGTCCAGCACAACAACAACCACGTCCGAATCCAGCGAATCTGGGGGAGCATTTCTCCCCGCGGTTTCGTGGAGACGCACAAGGATGGAACCTTCTGCGGAACCCGCCAGGCAGTTGTCATCGCGCTCGTTGCCCGGCTTCTCATGGGCTCCCGTGTTGATGGCCGAATCGAAAAGTGAGCAGTCCCGTTGACCAAAAAGGTTGCCGTAGCCATCGTTGTCCACGTCGGTGATCTTTTGAGCCGAAACAACCATCGCAGTGAACATTCCAGACCCGTTGTTACGACCTCGAAAACTACTCGCGTGGTCGGTGATGAGCCTTTCCGCACCTGCCGCGGCCATGGTGATCAAGGACAGAGCCACCGCCCATTTAAAAATACTAGCTCGGTTCTCTCCAAGTCTCTCATCCAGTAAACGGCGAGCTGCCAGGATCCCGGCACCCAGCGTGGACACGGCGAGGACAAAGTTAAGCCAGGCATATACCGAACCCAACAAGTGGGACAGCAGACCGTACAAAACAGCGAGAAGCGCCGGCCAAACCCAGCCACCAAGGCGCGTGACCAGAAGCCAGAAGAAGACCACTCCCATGGCCAGTGGAACCACAAAGGCGCTTACCAGGCTGAGGTAATCGACCATGCTGTGCAACCCGATCAGCCCGAAGGTCACCAGGCCCGCCGCCCCAATCACCAGGGGCCAGCGAAGCGCCCCTAGACCCTTCAAATTTCCCCTGGTCAACCTGAAAACAGCGAGTCCAGCGGCGAGCCCTGCTGACACTGAAAACACCATTTCCCAGACCAACAGCAAGTAATGTCCTGTTTCATGGATTCTAAGCAGCGCCCAGGCCAGGTCACCTGCGCCGAGAATCGGACCCGGTAGGAGAGTCCAAGCAGCCAGCGCCGGTCTCGAAACCACCGGCCCACTCAACAGGCCTCCCACACCACCCAGGGCTACGGCAATGAGAAGTGTTGCCGCAACAGACACCCAGGTAGCGGGGCTATCGTCCAGGAAGAGTTCTGCAACACAAAATGGAATTGCCGCAAGCGCTCCACAGACCAAGGCCACAAGCGGATCGAACTTGGGGCAAAAATGGGAGTCGCTTTTCTTGGACGATTTCAGATTGTACTCTCAATGGTGTGGTTGCTTGAGCTTTTCGCCGAGATCTTGCCAGCAAAATTCACTGCATCCCCTCTCGAAAATCCTACCAGGCTTTGCTCGCAAAGCATAGCCGCCCCCGAGGCCCCAGAGCCAAACTCTACCCCCTTCGCACCAGCAAGAACCTGGCCGCGGGGCGATCTCCGCCGGGGGGGAAGTCGGCGCCGGGGCCTATTCGTTCCAGGAGATCCGGGTTGATGTCGGTGCCCCTCATCCCGTCCATAACCGCCTTTTCGAAATCATCATCCTTGACGTACATGGCGTTCAACCCGGCAAACAGGGCGCCGCCGGGAGCGAGCAACTCGACGCAGCGAGCGACCAGGTGCTTGTATCCGGTGGCAGCGTCGAAGTCCCGCTTGCCGGGGCGATTGAACCTGGGGGGGGGATCCAAAATCACCATGTCGTAGAGATCACCTCGTTT
>JAFCZJ010000024.1 GCA_019314375.1 Deltaproteobacteria bacterium
ATCTGGCGTCCTGCCGCATCTCTGTCCTCGCCAGACCCGAGATGCCTACCCCGACCCCCGACCCAGGGGATGCTTGACGCAGGCAGATCACAGAAGACACAATGGCACCATGGATACATATATTACCTTCTTCGTTGTCGTACTGGGATTCGGCTTCTTCATCCTCCTGCTCGTGTTCGGCTTGAAGCAGGCCAAGAAAACAAAAGAACGCAGACGGGTCATGCTGCAAACCCTGGCCGACAAACTGAGCGGGCGGGTTCAGCCGGCCACCTTCACCCGCCGGGCCGAGCTGCACTTCCCCCACCTGGGCAAAGAATGTCGGCTTGTCTTTTACTCCACCGGCGGCAAGCACCCCACCTACTACACACGCTTTTTTTTGCAGATGGGATCCAAGCCTCCTTTTTCCACCCACATTTACAAAGAGGGCTTCTTTCAAAGCCTGGGCAAAAAAATGGGGTTCCAGGACATCCAGGTGGGCGACTCTGGCTTCGACGACAAGTTCATGATCAAGGGCATCCAGGAGGCACGAGTTCAGCAGTTCTTAAGCCAGAAGGTCCGCGAGGCCATCTTGCAGCTTGAGACCCTCTCCAAGAGCCACGACATCGACGTTGCGACCACGGATCAGGAGTTGCGCATTCAAAAGCTGTCATGGCTGGACAAACTGAATACGCTCGGACCCTTTATTAAACTGAGCCTTGTGGTGGCCGAGGGTTATCTATCGGCCTGCCGGCTCACGGGCTCCATCGGACCCGACACGTCGGCGACGACCTCCAAGACCTGTGCTGTTTGCTTGGACGAGTTAAAAGGGTCCAGCCGCTCTTGCCCGGCCTGCGGCGCGGTCCACCACCCGGAATGCTGGACCTTGAACGACGGTTGCGGCGCCTGCGCGCACAAAGAAACCTGAGCCGGGGGAACACGTGGAATCAACCATCTTGCTGGCCCGCGGCTGCGCCTCGCCCGCCGTCATCATCCTCTTCATGTTGGCCCTTTTCCTGTTCCGCTTTTTCTTACGGCGACACAGACAAAAAATGAACCGCCAGGCTTGGCGTGACTATGATCTATCCGAGCGGGAGCGCCGAGTACGCTCCGAAAGCCCCGTGGTCGAAATCATCGATCACCAACCATGGCCCAAGGCACCAGCCCCTCGCAATGTCCATTCGGTCCTGGCCGGCCTACAAGTCCTGGTGGCCGACGATTCCAAAACCATGCGCCAGGTGCTGACCTCTCTTCTGGAACCCGAATGCGTCGAAGTGCACCGGGCCGGATCAGGCGAAAGTGCCTGGCTCGCCATGCAACAAGAGCAGCTGGATTTGCTGATCCTGGATGAGCGCTTGCCGGGCCTGAACGCCTATGACTTCATCGAGCGCATGCGCGGCACCACGGGCGCAACCGACCTGCCCGCCATCTTGATGCACAGTCAGGACATGCCGGAGAACTCAGCCCTCGCGAATCTGTACTTCATCACACGCCTGCGAAAACCATTTTCATCAGACGATCTGCTAAGCGCCGTGCACAAGATCCGCAAGGCACCCAGCCTGGCTTTGGAGACAAAGCGCGAGGCCCAAAGCAGCGCCCTGGTCTTTCAGGCCTTGGAAGCCCCCTCCTGCCCGGTTTGCGAGCATCCGACGGAAGAACAGATCAAACGATGTCCATCCTGCGGCGCAAGCCACCATCCCGAATGCTGGACGCTCAACGACGGCTGCGGCAGTTGCGGGGCTACGGATCCAGATTAGGGTAAAAGGTGCTGACGAATCGAATCCACCACCACGTTGATGGCCACATCGTTGGGCCCGGCGGAGGGAATGATTACGTCGGCGTAACGCTTGGAGGGTTCGACGAAGGTCAGGTGCATGGGGCGCACCGTCTCCATGTACTGGCTGACCACGGCATCGATGGTGCGGCCACGATCCTTTACGTCTCGAGTCAATCGCCGGATGAAACGAATGTCGTCATCGGCGTCCACGAAGATCTTCAGGTTCATGCGTCGCCTGAGCTCACGAATCGCCAGCACCATGATGCCCTCGATGATGACCACGCTGGCCGGCTCAACCCGAGTTGTCTCCGCGGTGCGATTGTAATCCTTGAACGAGTAGATGGGCTTTTCAACCGCCTCGCCCCGGCTCAAGCGTTCCAGGTGCTCGACCAAAAGATCGTTATCGAAAGCTTCAGGATGATCGAAGTTAAAGTTGCGTCGATCTTCCATGTCCAGATGGCTTAAGTCTCGATAGTAGGAGTCTTGATCCAGCAGCGTGACGGGTTCACCAACCAGCGCCTCCAAGATTTTCTTGGTGACTCTGGTCTTGCCCGATGCCGAACCACCGGCGATACCTAGGATGGCGACGCTCATCGGGACGGAATCATAGGCAGCGAGCCCGCTCTTGTCAAACGGTCAATTTTCTTGAATCATCCTCCTCGCTTTGCTAGTGAAAAGACAACGAAAACTCATTGCGAGGAGCCCGAATGAGCCTGCATGCCAGCATGGAACTAAGGCAAGTCTTGGCCGAGGCCGAGGACATCGCCGCCCAGGTCAGTCAGCGCCTGACCTCTGCCCATTTGCTGCTGGCCCTGTTCACCGTGGCCAACCGAGCCGAAATCCTGCTGAAAGAGAAGCAGATCGACGAGGACAGCATATTGGCCCAGGTGCATACCGTGGGAGAGGAAGCGGAAGGCACGGTCAAGCAGGTTCACAACAAGGCCCGCCAGATTGCGGCCGGTGCCAGTGCCGAGGCCATCGATTGCCTGCACCTCCTGGTGGCCTTGTGCGGCATGCGTCAAACCGTGGCTTACGACCTGCTGCGCCTCACGGGTCTGCCCATGACCCAGTTCCGCAACACCGCTTTGTCCTACGTGACCAACCCCCTGCCCCGACGACTGACGATCAAGAAAAAAAGCGGAGGGGTCGCCCCATCGGCCGGTGCGCATTCCCGCATCGGCCCGGCTATCATCCAACCGCGACCGGCCCGAGTTTCCGCGCCACCAGCGGTGATCGACAGGGAAGTTGACGACGACAACGAATGGGCCGAAGTGGGCCCGGATCGCCAAGTTGAACAGGAGGAAGCAAACCCGGTCAGCGAATGGGATTTGCAGCCGACCCGCTTTCCTCTGCTTGCCAAGTTGGGCAGAAATCTGACGGCCCTGGCAGCCCAGGGCAAGCTGGACCCCCTGGTGGGCCGCGCCAAAGAATTAGACGAGGTCATCGATACCCTGTTGAAGCGTCGCGCCAACAACCCACTGCTGGTGGGGGAGCCGGGCGTTGGCAAGACGGCCATCGTCGAGGGCCTGGCCCTGCGCATCGTAGAAGGAAGCAAAGACACCCAAGCCTTGGCAAAACGGCGCATCATCGAACTGGACGTGGCCACCCTCCTGGCCGGCACCCAGCTGCGCGGCGCCTTTAGCGAGAAGCTAAAACAGATCCGTGAAGAAGTCGCCAAGGCCGAGGGCCAAGTGGTGATTTTCTTTGACGAAATACACACCTTGATGGGTGCCGGTTCCACCGGAGACGGCCCGCAAGACGCTGCCAACGAACTCAAGTCCTCTTTGGCGAGAGGAGAGTTCCCTTGCATCGGTGCCACCACCTACGATGAATACCGACGCTTTGTAGAGCAAGACGCGGCCCTGTCGCGACGATTTCAGCTCATCCAGGTACCCGAACCGGATCCGGATGCCACCCTGGCCATCCTGGCGGGCATCACCGCCGAATACGCCGAGCATCACACCGTGCGCTATACCCCCGAGGCCCTGCAGGCTGCCGTTCATCTTTCTTCGCGCTACATCACAGACCGTTGCCTGCCGGACAAGGCGATCGGCCTTTTGGACTTGGCCGGTTCCCGCGCTCGTCGCTCGGGCCGCAAGGTGGTGGATCGAGAAGCGGTGGCCCGGGTGGTCAGCTCGGTGGCCCAGGTCCCGGTCGAGCGACTGCTCATGACCGACGCCGAACGCCTGCTGAACATGGAAAAAATACTGGGCCTGCAGATCATCGGCCACACAGGCGTCATCCGGGCCATGGCCAATGTCATCCGACGCAACTACGCCGGCTTCGCCCACAAGCGACCCATCGGATCTTTCTTGTTCCTGGGGCCGACCGGCGTGGGCAAAACCGAAACCGCCAAAGCCTTGGCTCAGTTTCTCTTCAACTCGCGGGATGCCCTGGTCAAATTGGACATGAGCGAGTACATCGAGTCCCACACCGTTTCCCGCCTCATCGGTTCCCCCCCCGGCTATGTAGGACACCACGAGGGAGGTCAACTCACCGAAGCGGTGCGACGCAAGCCTTACACCCTCGTACTCTTCGACGAAATCGAAAAAGCCCATCCAGAAGTCCAGCAGCTGCTCTTGCAGATCCTGGATGAAGGCCGACTGACCGACGGCCGGGGTCGCACGGTGGATTTCACCAACACGATCATCATTCTGACCTCCAATCAGGGTGCGGCCAGTCTGGGTCGCCCGGGTCCGGCCCGCATCGGATTCGGGGGTGAGGTCGAAACAAATCCAGGCCGCGAAGTACTCCAATCGGCCCGCCAGGCTTTCCCCCCCGAGTTATGGGGTCGCTTAGACGAGCACTTGTTCTTCAGGCCCTTGGGGACCGACGATCTGGTTTCCATCGCCTGGCTCTTGGTTAAAGAGTCCTCGGCCCGCCTACGCCAGGAGCGCCGAATGCGCCTGGCCGCGGGCCGAGAGGTCATGGAGTACCTGGTCTCAGAAGGCTGCCCAGACACCAGCCTCGGTGCCCGTCCCATGCGTTCGGCGGTGAGGCGGCTTATCGAGCAACCCCTCTCCGAAGCCATCCTGGCCAACAAATTCTCGGAAAATCAGCGCATCCGAGTCAGCCTAACCGGCGAAGGCCTGCGCTTCGACGCAGACACAGGCGAAGGCAATAGCCTACCGCCCCCATAATCTATCGACGTGATTTCAACAGAGGGCGCATCTTCTTCTTTTTATTCCTGGAATCCATGCGCTCCGCCCGCCTAAATGTCTTCACAGCCTTCTTCTCCCAGCCCACTCTTCGGTAAAAGTAACCCAGGCCGGTCAGGTGGTAGGTGTTCTTCGGAAAAAGCCCACTGATGGTCTTCAAATGCTTCTCAGCCAATTCCAGTTGGCCGCTTTGCTCGAAAAGCATGGCCAGGTTGCGATGTGCACCCATATGACTGGGACGCTGGCTCAGCACATACTCAAACTGCTTGATGCCCTCGGCTTGCCTGCCCTGCTCCACATAGAGGGTGGCCAGACGGTAACGCGCGTCGACCATGCTGGGGCGCAACTTCAGGGCCTGGACCAAATGGTGGGTGGCCTGCTTTCGCTGCCCTTCCTCCTGCAAAAAAACCCCATAAAGGTAATGCGCACGGGGCATCTCAGCCCCAAACTTCACCGCCTTGCTAAGAGATTGAGCAATTGCGCTCCGATCGTTGTCGGTCATCAGGTGAACCAACGCGATCTCCAGGTGGGGCAAAGCCCAGTGAGGAGACATGCCCCGTGCTCGCTCGAAACGGCTCAAGGCCGCCGGGTATTCTCCGGTCTGGGCCAACTTAATCCCGGCCTTGAACCAACCCAAGGCACCCGTGGGTTCGGTTTGCTCTCGCCCCCGCTTTTCCCCGATGACCTCCACTGAATCCCTGGCCCAAACCTGTGACCAAGGGCCAACACTCAACATGCCAAACAAGAGGATCTTCGCCAAATTTACCATGGGTCTCCTGGGCTCATTTTGCCCCCAACTCTCCAGTTTGGTTAGCAGAAAAGCCCCTGGCTCACAAGGAAAAACCCCTAGGTTTCACTTGACATTCCAAGGGGGCAATGCTACCTCAGGGTCAGCGGCAACCCCGACTCCTCGCGTGCTCTTTGATGGGTGCGAGAGGTCAACCGAGTGGAGTACGACTCTATGCACGTGACAACCAAGGTTTTGTTCGTCAGTCTAAGCTTGAGCATCGCCCTCATGGGATGCAAAAACCCCTGCGAAGACGCCATTGATGAAATCCGGGACGAGGTAACGGCATTTTTGAGCGACACCGACCCCATGCTTGAGGGCGCACAACCCTGCGAGAATGATCCCATCTGTGACCTGGCCAGGGCTGCCTTGGACACTCGCTGGCCGCACTTTGACTGCACCTCCTGCGACGCTGCCGAAATCCTGCTGTGTAACTGCTTCGACGACAACGCATGGATGACCTCCTTTGACGATACGTACACCGTGCCCACGCCCCACTACCCGGCCTCGCTTTACTGCCTGGCCAAGTACTACCAACAACGAGAACTTTGCGAATGCGCGCCATGTTTGGCGCCCAACGAAGAAAAGCTTACGGACGACTCCCTCGAACGGCCTTATTGCGAGCGCGGCGACGGCACCCGATGGTACTTGGACGGCGACTGCCACGAATACAACTCGGCTTTCCGCTTGGTATTGGACGACAATGGCGATCCCATTCGAGTCTGCGACCCCAACAGCACGGAAGGCATCCTCAAGGCCCCCATCCTGCAACAGACCGACATGTGCAACGCGATCATTGCGGCGTTTGAATGCGAGAGCTTCGATGCCGACTTAGATGGCATCCCGGATCAATACGACGCTTCCGATCCCAATGGTCAGGACAAGAGCGCCAAAAAGATGCCTGAAAACGTAGAATGCATCGCGGCACCGACCGCGGAAGATTGGGTGGCTTGGTTTGATGCACCTTGCTCGCTCTACGACAACGGTACGGGCGGTGTGTGCAAGTTCTTCATCGACGACGACGGCTTCCCCCGATACGAAGACGATGACGAGGACGGTGTCTCCAACAGCTGTGACAACTGTCCAGGTACGCCCAACGGTTTCGACTGCCTCAAAATTCCCTTCGACTTTGACCGTTTCAGCATCTGCGATGCCGACGGCAACGGCGTGTTGACCGCCCAAGGCCCAAACAACGACCTGGATATCTTGAGCGCAACCGCCCTGGAGGCCTGCCTGGTGGAGCTCAATCGCTCGGCACCCTTCTTGAAACAATGCGACGTGAACGGTGACTTGCTGGTGACCAGGGAAGAATTGGAAATGGGCAACCAGTTCGACTACGACGCCGTCGTCGACACCCCTGAAGGCGACGCCTGCGAACCAATATAGCCGACCAGCGCAAGCGGTCCCAACCGCCCCCCCCCCTTTTTCTCCTATGCAAATCGATACCGCCACCGCTCAGCAGCTGGGTTGGCCTGTCATCCTGGAACACTGGTGCGGTCTAACCTGCACGCCCCAGGGACAAGCCCTCTGCCGTGCACGCAAAGCCGAAGACGACGAGCAGAAAATCGACATTTGGCAAAAGATGGCCTTGGATCTCAATCGCCTGCAGGATGAAGGCAAGGCCGCGCCCATCGATGCGGTGGAGTTGGTAAGCGAGGATCTCCATCGAGCCGCCAAGGGCGGGGTGCTTCACAGCGAGGCCTTGCTTCGCCTGGCGGAAGCCATGCTGGTCAGCTCCAGGGTCCGCCGCTATTTGATGGTGGATGGCAACCTGGTGGGCACCGCCCTGGTGGACTTGGCCCGCGGCAGTCATGACCTGCAAGGGCCCGGCCGGGATCTGAAAGCGGCCTTCGACGAAGATGGAAATCTGCGCGACTCGGCCTCGCCGGAGCTGCAGCAACTTAGGCGGAGCGAGCGCAACTTGGCCGACGGCATTCGGGCGCGCTTGGAGCGCATGATGCACACGACCCGAATGGCCGCCTGCCTGCAAGAGGATTACATCACCCAGCGGGGGGACCGCTATGTGCTCCCCGTCCGCTCCGACTCCCGGGGGGAGGTCCCGGGCCTGGTGCACGACACCTCGGGCAGTGGTGCCACCCTCTTCATCGAGCCGACCGAGATCATCGACAGCGGCAACAAGCTTAAAATCGCCAAAGCCGCGGTCAATGAGGAAATCAAACGCATCCTGGCCGAGTACAGCCGCGAAGTGGTAGGCCACACGCAGGCCCTGATGGACAACCTGGCCATGTTGGCTGAATTCGACGCTTTGAATGCCGCGGTGGCATTGGGTCGACACATGGACGCCCGATTCATCGAAGTCGGCGGTGAAGGCTTCGACCTGCGCCAGGCCCGGCATCCGGCCATGGTGCTCATGGGACAAAAGCCCATAGCCAACGACATCCATCTACCAGAAGGCCGCAAGGCCCTGCTGATCTCCGGCCCCAACGCCGGCGGCAAAACCGTGGCCATGAAAACCCTGGGCTTGGCCAGCCTCATGGCCCAACGAGGCCTGCCCGTACCGGTCGCCGAGGGTTCTCGCATCTGTCGCTTCGGGCACATAGCCGCCGTCATCGGAGATGCCCAGGACATTAGCCAAGGCCTGTCTACTTTCTCGGCCCATGTAAAACGGATCGCACTCATCTTGGAGAACACAAGCACCCGCTCTCTGGTCTTGCTGGACGAAATCGCCGCCGACACCGACCCCCAACACGGGGCCGCCTTGGCCTGCAGCATCTTGGAAAGCCTGGTGGACCGCGGTGCCATCGTCTTGGCCACCACCCACTACGAAGAACTCAAGCACTTGCCTTTCGCCGACGAACGCTTCGCCAACGCCAGCGTGGGTTTTGACTTAGAGCACATGGAGCCCAACTTCATCCTGCATCCGGAAGTACCGGGCCGTTCCCTGACCCTGGACATCGCCCGACGCCTGGGCATGCCCGAGGCCGTTTTGGAGCGCGCAGCCGCCAGGCTGGACGGCAAAGAGCGACAACTGGATGCGGTGTTGCAGGGCTTAGATCACGAGCGCCAGGAACTCAACGATCTACGCGGCCAGCTGGAAATCCGCCAGGAACAATCAAAGCAAGCACGTGATGAACATCGAGAGGCGGCCGACAGCTTGCGCAAGCGCAAGACCGAGTTGCTGGGCAAAGGCAGAGAGGCCCTCTTGTCGGAAATCGCCACCGTACGCAGACAAGTGGCCGGGGTGATCGAATCCATGCGGCAGCCCGGACCCATGAAAGACGTGGTCGACGCCAGCCGAAAACTCATCGGCCTGGAAGAAAAAGTCAGCCAGGCCGCCAAAAAACCGGAGCCCAATATCGAGGGCCCCAAAGACGAAGAACCCAAACTCGCGGATCTGAACGACCTGGCCGCCGGTGATCAAGTCCTTCTGACCACCATGGGCCAAGAAGCGCAGGTCACCAGCGTCGATCGCAAGACGGGCATGGTCAGTCTCTTGATGGGCATAATGCGAACGCGAGCAGGCGTAGACAAACTACGCCTGCTAAAAAAAGCCCCCCTTCGCAAAAAGCCCAGCCAGGACTCATCCACCAAAAACCCCAAGATGCCAAGCAAAGCAGCACGCCCCATCGAAATCCGCTCTTCCCAAAACACCCTGGATCTCAGAGGCACGCGCGTCGATGAAGCCCTGGACCAGGTGGACCGATTTCTGGATGAAATGTTCGGCCAAGATCAAGCAGCCGCCTTCATCATCCACGGCCACGGCACGGGAGCCCTCAGAGCCGCCATACGCGACCTCCTGAAAACCTCACCCTACCCAAGACATTTCCGAGCCGGAACCCAGGAAGAAGGTGGCGATGGGGTGACGGTGGTGATCTTGAAATAGCTTCGTATCCACATAGGTCTAAAACGAATTAGCCAGGCTAATTCGTTTTGCTATCGTTGATTAGCCAGGCTAATTCGTGGTAACATGCCCAGGAAAGGGGCCGGACATGGGCATGAACCCAAAGACATACGAAGACATTATCAATCTCAACCCCTGGATAACAAATCCCAAAACATACAAACCACGTCTCGCCGGACTCCTGCCGAAGCATTTTATTCCACGTATACAGGGTCCAGCTCCTGATTCAGACGGTCCGAGCGCCAAATTGATCGTTGGACCGCGGCAGTCCGGAAAGACATCCCTTGTTTGGTCCATTCTGAAAGACAGACCCCCACAAAGCGTTCTCTTTCTCAACGGAGAAGAAAGAGTGGTGCGAATGTGGGCAAATTCAGCCGGCCTCATGGCTGCGAACATTCGGGAGGCTTTTCCCGAGGTCACGACTCTCTTTTTCGATGAAGCGCAGCACATTGAAGATGCGGGCCTCCTGATCAAAGGCCTCATCGATTCGGGTCATGGCTTCGATGTATGGGTCACCGGATCCTCCGCCTTCCACCTCATGGACAAGACCCGCGAGTCCATGGCCGGCCGAGCCAGTCAACACCAACTCCTGCCCTTTTCTCTGGAGGAACTACTTGCCGCCGAAAAAACCCGAACACCCGTCGCGCTTGATAGCGCCGCCATCAAGCATGTACGCCGAATGATGGTCCGTGGCTCGTATCCTCAAGTCTGGGAGGGAAACGATCACTGGGTCACCCTGAAGTCCCTCATCAACGCCTTCGTAACTAGAGACGCATCCGACATGTTTCGGATTCGCAACCCCGAGGCCTTCAGAAAGTTAATGCAGCTTGCGGCCGGACAAATCGGGCAAATGGCCAACCAATCGGAGTGGGCGGCCCATGTGGGCGTGTCCTCCTCCACGGTCGGGCAGTACCTCGGGATGCTCGAGGATGCCTGGATCATCCGCCAGGTGCCGGCCTTCGCCGGAGGCGCTCGCAGGGAAGTAACCTCCGCGGTGAGGGTTCACTTCTACGACATGGGGCTACGAAATGCGCTGACAGGAAGCCGAAGCGAGGATCTCGACAGGCGCCTCGATCGGGGTGCCTTGGCCGAGGGCTTCGCCTTCAGCGAAATAGCCAAGACCCTCGATCCCCTCTGGAGCCTGCACTACTGGCGAGCCAAGGGCGGCGCGGAGGTGGATTTCGTGCTGATCAACGGCCTTCGCAAAATCGGCATCGAAATAAAATCCGGTCCACGGATAAAAATCTCCCGATCCGCCCGAAGCTTCATCCAGGCCTACCATCCCGAACTCTTCTTGGTGGTCTCCCTTGATACCGACCAGGCCGGCACGCAGTTGCTGGAGCAGACGCCGATAAAATTCATCCCCTTGTCGCATTTGGCGAAGGAGGTCAGGGAGGTGATGGATGCGGATATCTCCGTTTAGAATGGGATCTGGGTCATAGCGCTTGCCTTGCCACGCTCCCTTGGCTAAATTGCAGTGCTCATCTAGGAGGTACGAATTCGTGAATGATTCCTTGCTGGACGTGATGCGCAATCGGCGTTCCGTGCGCGAGTTTTTGCCCCAGCCCATAGAAGACAGAACCGTGACGCGATTGATGACGGCTGCTTCATGGGCACCGACGGCCGGGAATGCGCAGCCCTGGTTTTTCTATGTCATCCGCGACGAGTACATGCTGCGCAAGTTGGCCGACGCAGCCCTGGGGCAGGTCTTTTTGGCACGGGCACCCATGGTCATCGTGGCCTGTGCGGATTTGGATAAGGCCAAGGCTGCTTACAAGGAACGAGGCGAGAGCCTCTATTGCATTCAGGACACCGCCGCCGCCACCCAGAACTTGCTCTTGATGGCCCATGCTCTGGGCTTGGGTGCCTGTTGGGTGGGGGCCTTTGATGAAGCCTCGGTGACCAGCCTGCTTTACCTGCCCAAGCAACACCGTCCGGTGGCCCTGGTGCCGGTGGGCTGGCCGGCCAAAATCCCCGCGGATCCGGGTCGCCTAGAGCTGAACCGTATTTTCTCCGAGCTCGACTGAACATGGACAATCGACTCTTCCCCATCTGGATAGCCCTCGGCCTGGTCCTGCTATCCACCCAGTCATCGGCGGACACGAATCTCTTGGAGATAAAAAAAGTCAGCGTGGCAGTCCTTGTGGGCGAGACCGGCGAGGCCGAAGACGGCATCATCCGCGCCAGGCTGGACGAAAAAGTAAGCCTCTTCGCAGTGGTGGAAGCGCGCATCCAGGGAAAAACCGTGTTCATCAGCCAGGCTCCGGCACTGAAGCTTTCCGGCAGGCGGGTTCCAAAAAAACGACTGCGCCGACCCGAAGCCATGACAGGTTTGGACCTCAAGTTGCGCTGGGCCAAAGTTCAACCGGTGGGAGAAAGCTACAGCAACACCGAAGGCGGCTTTCACTGGGATAAAATCCAATACTGCGAAAAAACACTAGGACCCTGGGGCGATGACTGGTCACGGTTGGCCGACGGTCATCCCATCCCGGGATCAGGCTATGCCGACGTCAACGACGGCGCGGGCACCATGGCATTCAAGATTTCCGTGCAGCACAACGACAAAGTGTTCAACTCACCAGGCTCAGAGACTCGCTACCGTGGCGGCATCGCCGACCATGTCACCCGCGTGGCCTTTCGTCGCTCAGATGATTTTTTGGGCTACTTAAGCGAGCTATTCAATACGCCCTACATCTGGGGCTCAGCCGGCGTGCCCCCCAAGGTCCACCAGGCAGAGCGACTCATCGGCTCGGACTGTGCCGACTTCATCGTCTACGGTGCCCGTCGGGCGGGCAAGAAGATCCGCTACAAGGCCTCCTACCACATCCCGGAGTCCGCACGAGGCATCGCCCGGGCCGTGGGCGTGGATGCCAAAGGCCAATTTATCGATGGCAACAAGCGCCCGCTTCGCATAGGCCCCAAGTCCATACAGGTGGGCGATGTGCTCTTGTTCCCCCGTCACGTGGGTGCCCTGACAGAGGACCTGCCGCCCTTGGGCATCCTCGACATACACGACAAGATGATTCACACCTACTGGGCTCCACCGCGAGTGCAACCCATCGAAGACACGGCTTACGCCGAAAGCAAGGTACAAGTCTTGCGCTACGATTTCGATTGAAGTTTTCGCTCACGCGTCCTGGGAAGACGCAGTCGAATGGGTGACTCGCCGGGGACTCGCTCGATCAAGCCCCGCCGTTCCAGTTCCAGTTGCACAACGCGCGTATAGAGACTCACCGTCTTCCGCAAAGGAAACTTGATGGGATTCAGGGTCTTGGCCACCTTGTCGACCAAATCATCGAAGCGCATACCCGGCCGCGATTCAGCCAAGGTGCTCAAAATGGCCTTTTCCACCGGGCGGGCCATGCGCTTGGATATCCGTGTGGCTGAAAAACGTTTTGTTTTTGATATCTTAGCTGTCATGCCGACTCCAAGCCGCCCCTTGAACAAAGACATTCTAATCACGATGCCCCCTTCAGGAAAGCGGAAAAAACCATCTCCTGGTCTCTCCTGCTTCCCCATGATATGAAAATCCCAAGCCCTGCCGTCCAATGGACCGGAAAAGCAGGAGTACTACCATGAGCCAAATCGACATCGACAAAATCAAACCCGGAGATTTATTCATCATTCCGCCCCACGGACCCGGCCGGGTGGTGTCCATCGAGCGGGAAGCCGCCAAAGTGGTCCTGATTTTCCCGGCCGGCCACCAACTGGACCTTTCCCCCGAGGAGCTACAGCAGGACGCCCGCTTGCCCGTTGAAAAAAAACAGGCAAATGCGGCCCGGGCTCATCTTCAAAAGCTGGACGTCAAGCCCGACCAGACACCCTTCGAGGAGGGTTTCAAAGATCGCATGGAGGTGGTGTCTTCGGGCGATTTAGAGAAAATGGCCATGTTGTTGCGCAAACTGGCCACCCGGTCTGATCCGGCCTCGCCCGGCGAACAGCGTTTCCGGCAAAACTTAGAAGATCAGGTCCTGGTCGAACTGGCCGAGGTGCTGGGGCTCAACCGAGCCCTGCTGGCCCAGGAGCTCAAACAGGCGGTCTCAACCCGGAACCCCATCAAGCCCGACGAACAGCCCCAAGAACAAAAACCCATCGCTGTGCCCTGTGAAACGACGGCAAGCAGCACCCCGCCCAAGGTGGCCTGTTACCGTCATCCGGAAAGCCCAGCCACAGACACCTGCCCCCGCTGCCTCAAGGCCAT
Source organism: Deltaproteobacteria bacterium (assembly GCA_019314375.1). GTDB lineage: Bacteria > Myxococcota > B64-G9 > B64-G9 > B64-G9 > JAFCZJ01. The sequence goes on from JAFCZJ010000024.1 coordinate 13,762, forward strand.
GTGTGATGTCTGCGCCATGCCCAGCGCCTCGGGTTTCTTATGCCCAGAATGCAACCGCAGCAGACAACAACGAAGCCTGATTATCAAAATCGCGGGTTTCTTCCTCATCAGCGGTCTCTTGCTGGGTGGCGGCATTTTTTTCCTGAGCCATTACGAGCCCCCCTTTGACTATGGGGACAAGGCGGCCAAGGTACATCAACTATCCAAACGGCTCGAAAAAGACCCCTGCGATCGAGTCAAAATGCTGAAACTCGCGGAGCTTTTACTGGAAGCAGGCGATCATCAGCGGGCGGTGGAAGACTCCAAACGCTTCTTGTCCGAATGCGGCGAGTTCAACCGGCTCTTGTGGGTTACCTATGAAGCCAACAAGCGCATGGGTGAATACGACGCGGCCATCGCCGAGGTGAGCGCGCTCATCTCGGCCCATCCCTTTGACAAGGATTTCCGTTGGTGGCGGGCCGAGGCCTACGCCCGCAAACGAGACTGGAAAAATGCGCTGGCCGACTATCGCCAGGCCTTGGGCTTACAGCCCAGGCTGCACTCCATTCCCTACGAGATGGCCCGCGCGGCCAAAGAGACAGGCAAGCCCTGCGACGGCATCATGCCCATCGAGCAACTCGTCTACCATCATCCCTCGGCCGGTCAAGATGCCAACCTCCTGCATCGCTTAGAAACCCTCTACCGTATGCCGGCATGCCGAGGCATGGCGGGCATCGGCTTCGCCGCTTTGCCCCTGGGCGAAGACGAGGCAGCCATTGAAGTCAAACTACCAGGTGAGCAAGTCGGTCGTTTTCGGGTTCAACTGGGCTCGCCCTATACTCTTTTGAGCGAAGCCTTGGCCAAGCGAATCGAATTGGGTCAGGGTCAGGCCTTCTTGATTTGGGATGGCAACGAAGTGCACGAGGGGAAACTCCTGCGCCTTGAGCGCATGCAGGTAGAGGAGGCCCTGGCCGAAAAGGTAGACGTGGTCATCGTCAAGGAATTGCCCGAAGGAGAAGACGGTCGATTGGGCTTAAGCTTTTTGAGCCGCTTCGCCCTGCGTATCGATCCGGACTCAAACACCCTGGAACTAAGCCCCAAGCTGGGCGAGTGATCCCCAAAGCAAATTTTCTGCTAAGCTCGACGAGTTGATGGGAGGTAGCACATGCTTCGGTGGATTCTCTTGTTGTGCATTACGTTGGCCCTGGCCTCATGTGGCTCCAACGGCGACCAGGAACTGGATGCGGGTACAGACGCGGGTACAGACGCAGGTACGGACGCGGGTACAGACGCGGGCACAGACGCGGGCACGGATGCGGGCCTGGATGCGGGCACGGATGCGGGCCTGGATGCGGGCACGGATGCGGGCCTGGATGCGGGAACGGATGCGGGCCTGGATGCGGGAACGGATGCGGGCACGGACGCGGGCGGAGACAATCCCGCCCCCACCGGCTGCGCCTTTCCCTTCTCAGCCCCCCCCTCCAGAGAACTACCCAGCGGCTGGACCGTTCGGGACAAACACCTCTTGTGCAGCTTGGACCACGATGGCCACCTGGCCCAGGTCTACATGGAAAGCGAAGCGGTGGACGAAACCAACTTCGGTTACATCGTCTACGAAGCCCGCCGTGGATGGATCTGTGTCGATGGCGTCGTGCAGGCCTTGGACGCAGCCGGCATCGACTACGCCTACGGCCATCATGGATGGGACGTAATGCAGTTGGTGCATGAGGGCTTGCGCTACGTCTATCGATGGAGCGATGTCTGCGTGGGTTATCGGCCCTGCACGCCCAGCTTCGACGTCTTCGACGTACACCAACAGGACACGGGCGAACGCATCGCCGGCATGCTGCCGGCCACCTGCGTACATCTCAGCGAACAGGGCAGGCCTCGGCCCCTGACTTTGAACCTGCGCCAACCACCCGGCAAAGACAACGAGGTACAGTTCACCATGGGCGAAGACGACGGCCCAGCCGACGCACAGCCGGCTCATCTTGTGACCTTGCATCCTTTTCGCATGGATCTGCACGAAGCCACTTGGGCCGACTTCGCCATGTTCTTAGACGACCACGGCAACGACTGCGAGGGCGTACCCTGCATCGACAGCGAAGCGGTAGGCATTCGAGTCCATGAACAAGCAGGCCGATGGACGGCCGACGAAGGGGCCGAGAATCTCCCGGCCGTGCACATGACCTGGCATGGTGCCGAGACCTTCTGCTTCTGGCGAGACTACATGGAGCTGCCCTCGGAAGCGCAATGGGAGTTCGTGGCCACGGCCGGAGGCATGCAGGTTTTCCCATGGGGAGATCAAGCCCCGGACTGTGATCGAGCCATCTTTGCCGACTGCGCGCAAGATGCCCAAACCATTTGCTCGGTCACCCCCACCGGCGTCGATGGTTTCTGTGACCTGGCGGGCAACGTGGCCGAGTGGATTGGGGACTGGTATGACGCCGATTTCTATGCAAGCTGTACGACCGACTGCTTCAACCCCCGAGGCCCGGAAAACGACACCGGCTCGAAAGTCCTGCGGGGCGGCAGCTACGCTGACGACGACTCATCCTTGGCCTCCCGGCTTCGCGCCACCCAAGCCCCTGCCTCAAGCTCAGCCCAGGTGGGTCTGCGCTGCGTTCGGCGGCAATTCACCTGGAGCCAATACGATCCCCCGGAACCATGAGGTCCTCGATGCGACAAATCATTATCTATCTATCCTTGCCCCTGTTCCTCTGGGCTTGCGCCGGAAACAGCGAGAGCCAGGACGCCGGCACGGACGGCCTGATCGAAGACGCGGGCACTGACGCAGGCGGCGACGAAGAACCCGGTCAAAGCTTTTTCTTGCGATTCGAAGAAGGCGCCCAGGCCTGCGCTCAGTTCTCCGAGGGTCGCACGGCAGCCCAAGAACTGGCCTTGGGCGCAAGATTGCGATTCGCCCCTGGACTCGTCGAACTGTCCAGCGATCAGGACTTCTTTGAAGCCGATCTGATCGAGTCGGTCCACTTGGGCCCCAACGGAATTCCAGCCAGCCCCACCGGCCCCGGCGAGTTTGCCCATCAATTCGAAGAAGAACTTTGGGGCTGGTGCCATCGTTTTATTTTCACCCAAGCCTACACCTTCGACGATCCTCCCCGGCCCTGGCGCATCGAAGCCGATTTCGAATTCTGCCGCAAGAATGCCGAAGACGATCCCTTTGAGCTGGTCTTTGACCTGAACCAAGCGGGCGAGGCAGCCCGATCACTTCAAGCCAGCAAACGCCAGGTTCGTATCCGAGGCTTTTTGGACCAGGGCGTGGACTACCTGACGGAAAAACAGTTCTTCCGCTCATGCACCTACGACACGACCGAGGCAGAACCCTTCACCATCCACCTGGAAAGCGACGACGGCGCTTTAATCGTGGACTTAAACAAACGCCAAGTGCCCCCAATCTTCGGATCAGGCGAAGCGGCCATCGTGGGTGCCCAAGTCAGCCTGGACGGATCCCCGCAAAGCACAGACGCGCCCTTGCACCTGGCCTACCGGGCCGAGTTGCACAATCTGGACGAAGGCTTCCTGGTGGTCTTGGACCCGCCAATTGCCGGCGCATACGGCCTCCATTGGAGAGAGACCGGAACAACCGATCCGCCGGCCCTGGTGAATCTTCTGGACGAAAATCTGGATCCGGCGGCACCGCTGGAATCCAAAGGCGTGGGCAACTACACGGAGACCGCTGAGTAAACACATCCAACCCGGTCCTTTGGGTGTCACATCGTGGAATCTTTGGCGTACACCCCGGATGCGTACACCCCGGAAGAACCTCATCGCCTGTCGGCTCGAGAACCTTTCGGGGCTCTTGTGTGCGGCCGGAACGTGCTAGATGCCTTAGGCCAGAAAACTCCTAGTAACCCAATCAACCAAGCGAATCACCAGACACCCAAGTAAGGCATCTTGTGCCACGCCGCAAAGCGGCGGGGTGCCGGCTGGCCAGTTGGGCGAGGTGCGAAGAGCGCCGGCACAACCCGGCCTTGTGGTTCTATCTTGTGGAATCTTTGGCACCTTTACACCGTGTCGCTTTGCGCCACGGCACAAGAGTTTCTTCTGGGGTTTGCCTGATGAACGAATGACGCAACTGTTTGGATCGTGGAATCTTGAGAAACTCTAGCACCGTGTCGCTTTGCGCCACGGCACAAAAGTTTCTTCTGGGGTTTGCCCATACCAACGAAATCACTCAAGTGTCAGGATCGTGGAATCTTGAGAAACTCTAGCGCTGCCGGTTTATCCGACAGCTACCCTCCGTGTCGCACTCTTACGGGAGCCCTGGATGGTTCCTGCCGCGTTTCTTGCGGCAGGGTTCATCCCGGGCCTCGCCCACATGCGCCGTTCACCTTCGGGATCATCGCCCCGATGCGCCGTTCACCCCCAATGTTCGCCAATTGACGTCCCGGGCGGGGATAAACCCCGCCCCTACGGATTATTCGGAGGTCCACCCTCGGGATCCCCGCCCACATGCGCCGTCCGCCCTCGTGATTCGCGCATCCACGATCGACAAGCCCCGCCCCGCCGGATGCAAAATGACCGGGTTCAGATCCAGCTCCTGCAAATCGTCAAATTCCACGAACAAACTCGCCACCCGCCCGATGCAATCGATGAGGGCGGCGGCGTCCAGGGCGGGTCGACCCCGAATGCCCTGGATCAACGGAAAGGCCTTCAATTCGGCGAGCATGCCTTCGGCATCAAAGCGACTGACGGGTGCCAGCCGAAGCGCTCGATCAGCCAAAAGCTCCACGTAAATCCCGCCCCAGCCCACCATGACCACCGGCCCGAAGGAGGGGTCTCGCCGCCCCCCAACGATGAATTCTTCTCCGGCGGGCGCCATGGCCTGGAGCAAATAACCCTCGACATCAATGCCGCTCGCTCGCGCCGCCATATGCTGAGCGGCCTCGACAAGCGCCGCGCGATCCGCCAATTCCAAGGCCACCCCTCCCTGCTCGCTTTTGTGACTGGCCTGCTTGCTCAAAAGCTTCAGGGCATAGGGACCGCTGAAATCCGGTTCGGGCACTCTGCCTGGATCGTCGAAACGCTGCCAGGGCAAGGCCCTAAGACCAACCGCCGACAAGGCAACAAACGCCGCGTCCAAAAGCGGTTCGCCCTGACCCGCCAAAGCGTCTTCCCAAACTCTGCGCTCCACGGCAAAAACCATGTCCTCACCGCGCGCGGCGACCGCCTGTCGCCGTGCATGATACTCAGCCGCCAAAGAAAGCGCCCTGGTGGCTTGCAGCGGGGTGGTGAAAGTCGGATAGGGGTGATGACGTGAGATCTCTAAAATCTCCGGCCCACCGGAAATCAGGGTCATGGACACCGGCTTGTCGAAACGCCGGACCAATTCAGTTACCGCATCCAGGAAAGTCCGGGAGGTGGCCGCCTCGTAACTGGCCTGATAGAGGTGGTTAAAGATGACGCCATCCACCTCATCGCTGGCCAAGACCGCTTCGAGCACCCGGGCAAAAAGGGTGTAGTCAAAAATCTCTCCCAAATCCATCGGGTTCTGAGCTCGAACCACCCGGCCAGGGATGAGGGATCTCAAGGTATTCAGCAAGCCATCGGAAAAACGCACGATCTCAAAACCAAGGTCTGCGCAGGCGTCTGCACTGATGACCGCGTGTCCTCCGGATCGCGACAGCACCGCCACCCGCCGGCCGCGCATGGGTGGCAAACTCAAAACCTTGGCCGCCAGCAAAAGCTCGTCCTCGCCCTCCACCCGCATCATGGCCGACTGCCGACATGCCGCATCCACCACCTCATCGGAGCTGGACAATGCCGCCGTATGCGACTGGGCAATGCGGGCCGCTTCTTCCGTGCGATTGGACTTTTGCAACACGATGGGCTTTTCGCTCTTTTGCGCCAGATCGAACAGGGCACGACCACGGGCGATGCTCTCCAGATACATCAGGACCATGCCGCAATCCGAATCGTCCAAGAAATGCCGCAGAAAATCCACCTCGTCCAACTGCAGCTTGTTCCCCACGGAAACAAACTGGCGGAAGAAAATATGATTCTCGCTAACCCCCCGCATGTAGGTGTCCCCCACCCCACCGCTCTGAGAAATAATCGACACGGGCCCGCTGGGCAAATCGCCCTCAAAGAAAGCAAAAGGCATCATGAAAGGCACCGTTGTGTCGACGGTGCCCACGCAGTTGGGACCCATGAGCATCAGCCCATGCTCTTCGGCGGCGTCCAGAAGCTCTTGTTCCAATCCGGTCCGGCCTGATTCAAATTCGGAAAACCCACCGGATTCCACCACCACTCGCCGAATGCCTTTCGCCGCGCAGGCCCGCAGCAACTCGGGTACCGAGGCCGCGGGCGTAATGATCACAGCCACATCCGGTGTCTCAGGCAAATCTTCGATGGAGGCGAAAACAGGCACCCCATCCACCTCGCCCGCCTGCTTGCCCACACCGTATAAACGACCGGGAAAACCAATACGCTTGTTGTTGCGAACGATGATCTGACCAAGGTTCAGGCGCTCGATGGACACGCCGATGATCACCACGGATTCTGGTTGAAAAAATCGAAGCAAGGGTCCGTCCTCCTCCTCTATATCTATCAAGTGCGGAGGCTCATGTACCCATCATTCTCGAAAGCGGGTTTTTCTGACTTGCCAGGCCCATAAAAAGCATGACACAACAAGGCATTCAAGCCATGACGTGCGGAGGCGGTCCAAACCAAATTCGCATGAGAGGGAGGAAAAATGGGCCTTCGCAACATCCAGGTCACCAAGCCCAAGCGCACCCCCACTTTTCGCAAGATCGCCCTGGCCACCTGGGATCGTCCAGGGGACCCGCAGATCTACGGCACCATGGAGGTCGACCTGACCAAGGCCTATGCGTGGCGGGACAAGTTGCCGGAAGGGGCCCCGAAGGTCACCGTGACCCACATGGTGGCCAGAGCCATGGCCCGGGCCATGAAAAAACACCCGGATCTGAACGGCTTTGTGCGTTTCAGGAAGATCATCCTGCGCAAAAACATCGATCTGGCCCTGCTGGCCACCGTCGAGGATGATTCGGGCCAGCAGGATTTGAGCAGCGTAAAACTCAGGCAGGTCGACGAGATGAGTGCGCCACAGATCGCCGAGAAGCTGGCGATCAAGCTGAAGCGCATCAGAGAGAAAAAAGACACGGATCTGCAAAAATCCTCCCAACTCATGAGCTTCTTTCCCGGCTGGATTGTGCGCTTTCTGCTCTGGTTTACGGCCTTTGTCTCCTACACGCTCAACATCCGATTTCCCGGTGTCCCCAGAGATCCCTTCGCCGCTTGCATCATCACCAACGTAGGCATGTTCGGCTTGGACATCGCCTATGCGCCGCTGGTGCCTTACACCCGGGCACCCATGGTGCTGCTGGTGGGCCAGGCCAAGCTCAGACCCACGGTGGACGATGAGGGGCAAATCGTGGCCCGGCACATTGTGACCTTGAACGCCACCATCGACCACGCCTTCTGCGACGGGGCTTTGCTTGCCAATATGGTCAAGGTCATCCAGGAAACCTTCGCCAATCCGGACGAGCATTTTGGCCAATGGACCCCACCGGAAGCCTAACACTGCACTAACAAGCGTCCCATCGGCCACGGATTTCCGAGACCCCTCACGAATTGCCGAAGAGACCCAGGTTCACGATCAACGCGAAGTACCTGATATTACTACATTCACAAACTGGCACGGGCCTTGCTCATCCTTCGAGACAATCGAAGAAAAACCAAGGAGACCCTACATGCGCCATTTCAAGATCACGATGTCGATTCTGCTCAGCCTAAGCCTCACGATTTTTGCCGCCTGTGGCGGCAACAGCGAAGAAGATCCCCTGATCATAAAGCAATCGGACGCCGTCAGCGACTGCGGCGGATTTGCCGTCACCCGAACCCCGACCTTCGACGACTACCCAGGCGCATATTGCGATGCCGAAGTTCTGCACTGGGAATACGATGCCTTGAACCAAAAACTGGACATCCGGGATGCCCGCCTCCTGCTGAACTGCTGCGGCGACCACAGCATGGACATCGCCTTTGAAGACGGCATCTACGTGGTCACCGAGGTCGACGCCCCTGAAAACGGTGACGGGCGTTGCAACTGCATGTGCGTCTTCGACTACGATCTAATTGCAAACGGCATCCCGGGGGGTGTCATCACCCTGCGCCTCATGCGCCACGTCACGGATTCGGGCGGGCTGCATCAGGTATGGGAAGGCGAGTTGAACCTGGCCGAAGACTCGGGTTTCGTCATCCTGGACGACACGACCGATGACACCTGGTGTTACTAATCATTTGCTGATCATCGGTCCCCCACTGAAGCCCCCAAACCTACGCCCAGCTTGCCTTTCTGCCGCATTTCTGTATAAATAACCGAAATTCTTCACAGCAAGCTTCTAATTGGAGGGCTGTCGCCATGCCTAAGTTTTTGACTTTGATTTCGATGTTTCTGACCTTGACCCTGTCGGGTGGAATTTGCACCGCCGCCACCTTTACGGTGGACAGCCTGGCCGACGATGGCGACACCAACCCCGGCGACGGAAACTGTCTCGTGGCGGCAGGCGACTGCACCCTGCGCGCGGCCATCGAAGAAGCCAACGCCTTGGCCGGGGCCGACGTCATCGAATTCGATTTGGGTGCCGGACATCATACCTTCACGCCGGCCACGGCCTACGTCATCGACGGCAGCGATCTAATCATTGACGGCTTCAGCGCGGCGGGTGCTGCACCCAACACGGCCCCAGCCCCCCTGCCCTTCGATCCCGCCACCAACCTGACCATCACCATCGACGGCACAAACGTGAACACGACCGCGGCGGCCAGCATCCTCATCGAGGCCAACAACGTAACCCTCAGAGGCCTGAACGTACATTCGGGCCCCTTCCACGACATCTCCATCGGTGCCACCCACTGGGATTTGATCCGCAACAGCATCCAGGGCTGCTTTGTCGGCACGGACGTGACGGGGATGATCGCCTTGCCCGCCGGGCGATCCTTTCAAAATCCTTACTATGCATCCGTGGCCTTGCTGCACGGCGCCCAAGCCAACACCATCGGCTGCAACGATTCAGCCGCCTGTGATCCCAGTCAACGCAACCTTCTGAGCGGACAAAACCGCGTCGGTTTCAACTACATGGGATGTGGCGTCCTGATGCATGGCTCTGCCGCGGTCGGCGACGTGATCAGCCAAAATCTCGTCCACGGCAACCTCATCGGAACCCAGGCCAAAACCACCATCGACGCATCGGGCGAGGTACTTGCTGCCTTGCCCAACCGGATGGGCCTGTATCTCACCTATGGTACGCTACAAAACCGCATCTGGGGCAACACCATCTCCGGCAACTCGTGGAAGGGTGTTCACATGACCGCGGGCGGTGCCACCGAAAATGCCGAGAACTCATTTCTGAGAAACTTCATCGGCTTGGCCCTGCTCTCGGACAGCCCAATCGTCGACCAGGCCCTGCCCAATGGAGGAGACGGCTTTTCCTTGGTCGGGAACTGCAACCGCAACCTCATCGGCGACGGGGATTTCTCCAACGCCAACGTCATTTCAGGCAACGACGCCATGGGCCTAAGCATCTCAGGAAGCAGCATGAGCCCATACAGTGGCAATGTGATTGACGGCAACATCATCGGCTTGGACAGCTCAGGTGCCTTCGCCATGCCCAACGGCAGCTTCGGCGTCAATCTCTACGGTCCAGGCGGCAACCAAATCGGCACCATGGGTCAAGGCAACGTCATTTCGGGCAACGGCCAGACCGGAATTTATTTAAGCCAAACCGACGGGCAGTTGGTCGAATCCAACATCATCGGTCTGGACATCACCTCCACCCAATCTCGACCCAACGCCTCCCATGCCGTTGTCTTCTTCAGCAGCACGAACTGCAACATCAAAGGCAACCTCATCGCCAAGAGCGCACACCACGGCATCTATGCCTTGCTCACGGACAACACGAACTCCATCGAGGACAACACCATCCGGGACAGCAGCAACAACGGCATTGAGTTATTGGGCAGTTCTCCAACAATCCTACGCAACCAGATCCTGGACAACAGAAATTTCGGGATCCAAATTTCCGTTCAAGACAGCGATCCAAGCTACGGCAACCCGGGTAGCGATGTAACCGCTCAGCCCATCATCGGAGGGGAGGGGAACGCCAATCACTTCGATGGCAACTGGTTCGGCGGCATTTTGAGCACCGACACCCATGCGGTCAACGCAAGCACTTTGCATCTAGACAACACATTCGGAACCAATGGCAACCCAATGGGCACCAAACAACAATGGCTGATTGCTGTCGAATTGGTGACGGCTAATGGCACCCCAATCACCACGGGTGTCTTTTCTGCTTCAACCAGCAACGGACTGGACGTCAACCACACCTTGAGCACACCCAATGGCGGCCTCTGGGGCCAAAGCCCAAGCTTCAACATCGACAGTCACGGCACCTGGACGAATGTAGTCAGCTCAACCTATTCGAGCAATGGAACCTTCACCGATGCACCCACCTTCACCATCACCGCATCCGGCGAGGGTCTTGTCGGCGAGACCCAATTCACCTTCGACGGCATCGGTGACGACCTCGAAAGCGGCAACGGCTACCCCAACTGGATCGAAACCGACGGCCTGTACCGATACCAAATCGCCGAAGTCGTCATGTTGCCCGACGCCGATGGTGACGGGGTCCCTGATGATACAGACTGCGCGCCCGACGATCCCCTTTACTACGACGTCACGGCACCCTGCGATGCAGATAGCGACGGATATTGTGACGCAAACATCACAGGACAAGTACTGTCCAGCGCCTGCCCCAACGAAGGCGTGGAAACCTTCGAAGATCCCAGCGACTGTGATGACGATGATGGCGCCATTTATCCGGGTGCCACCGAAATATGCAATGAAGTCGATGACAATTGCGACGGCGACACCGACGAAGGCGTACAGAACACATATTACGCGGATGCCGACGGGGACGAGTTCGGCGATCCTGATTCCACGATCATGGCCTGCAACCCACCCATGGGATATGTCGTCAACTTAGACGACTGCAATGACGGAGACGCCAACGTCAACCCGGAAGCGGCGGAATCATGCAACCAGATCGATGACAACTGCGACGGCGACACCGACGAAGGCGTACTCATCACATTCTACGCAGACGGAGACGGCGACGGATTCGGGACGGACGGCAACACCACCGAGGCCTGCAGCGCCCCTGACGGTTATGTGGACAACACCACCGATTGTGACGACGAGAACAGCGCCGTCCATCCCGATGCCACCGAGACCTGCAACGAGGTCGATGACAACTGCGACGGCGACACCGACGAAGGCGTGCTCATCACCTTCTACGCAGACACCGACGGCGACGGACACGGGGATCCCGACGCGACCACCGAAGCCTGCAGTGCGCCGACGGGTTACAGCGACAGCCCCACCGACTGCGACGACAACAACAACGCCATCCACCCGGACGCGACTGAAGTCTGTGACAACACGGCGGACGACGATTGTAACGGGGCCGCCGACGATGAGGACCCAGTCTGCTTCTCTTGCGGCAACGGCATTGTGCAGGGCGACGAGTCCTGTGACGACGGCGGCAATGAACCGGATGACGGCTGCAATGAGGGCTGCCAGGTCGAGGAGGGCTGGGCCTGCCGCAATCTTGAATCCCAAGCCAGCCTTTGCGGAAGCGAGGCCCTTGGCGACACCGTGGTCATCACCGAACTGATGATCGATCCTGCCTGCACAGAGGACGCGGATGGCGAGTGGATTGAAATTTTCAACGCCAGTGACGCGGATCTGAACCTCGGCGGATGGCGAATCTCCGATGACGGCACCGATGATGCGTTCTTGCCGCAGATTTCCCTGCCCGCGGCGGGCCGCCTCCTGCTTTGCAAGAACGAAGGCACGGCCTGCAACCTGGTTTTGGCTTTCTCTCTGAGCAACAGCGACGACGAGGTCATCCTCCACGACGTGCTCGATACCCTGGTGGACGAGGTCTGGTACGACTCGGCCTCTTTCCCCGTAGAATCCGGGGCGTCCATGCAGCTGGATCCGGGCGCGGACGCGGCGGGCAACGATCTGGCCGAAAACTGGTGTGCTTCCATCCAGGCTATCGCAGAAGGCTGCGGCGACCTGGGCACACCGGGCCTGGCCAACCTGGGCTGCGACGCCACATGCTGGGACGCGGACGAAGACGGTCAGATGGATGAAGCCTGCGGCGGCACCGACTGCGACGACGGCAACGCGGACATCAGCCCTTCGGCAACAGAAATCTGTGACGACAACATCGACAACGACTGCGACGGCGACACCGATGGGGCTGACGAAGATTGCACGCCGATCTGCCCCGACGCCGACGAGGATGGCTTTGACGACGCGACTTGCGGCGGCAGCGACTGCGATGACAACAACGCGGCCATCAACCCGGATGCCGACGAGATCTGCGACGACAACATCGACAACGACTGTGACGGGGACACCGACGAGGCGGATACAGATTGCCTCGCTCCCTGCGCCGATGAGGATGGAGACGGCCACACCGACGCGACCTGCGGTGGAGACGACTGCGACGACAACGACGCGGCCGTCAATCCGGAGGCAAGCGAAATTTGCGATGACGGTATCGACAATGACTGCGACGGAGACGCTGACTCAGCCGACACCATCGACTGCCCCGACGACGACAACGGCCCAGCAGAAAGCGGCTGTGGTTGCGCCAGCTCAAGTCAAGGAGCCAACAGTGCCTTGTTCCTGATGGGCCTGGCTCTGATCTGGGTCTTGAGGCGAAAAGAGTTTTAGTCGAGCAACCGGTGATGCACCTTCGGCGCCTTGCGCGCCACGAAACCTTCTGAAAACCCTGCCAAGGCCAAGAGCAGGTCCTCTTCGAAGGGCCGCCCCATGGCTTGCATACCGATGGGCATGCCCTCTGAATTGTAGCCTGCCGGAAAACTGATGGCCGGAAGCCCGGTCAAGTTGGCCGCCGGCGCAAAGCGCATGATCTGCTCCAAGAGGCCGAGGTTGCTCTCGCCGGTACGCGCCACCTTGGCCGAAATCACCGGCGCTGTACAGGCGGTGGCCGGGGTCAAGAGCATATCCACCTCGTCCATGGCCCGATTGAAATGCGCGCTGATGCGCATACGCAGACGCTGGGCGTGGATGTAGTCGGAGGCGCTCAAGCGAGCGGCCAAGGCCAGGTTCATACGCGTGTCGAGACCGAAGTCCTTGCGATGGGCTTTCATGTGCTCGCTCATGGAGGCGGCCATCTCGCTGACGATGGTCACCATGTGGACCACGCGAAGCAGGCTGAGTTCAGGCAACTCGACTTCCACCAACTCCGCACCCAGGCCCTCGAAATGGGAGAGCATCTTCTGACATGCCGCCACGATGTCCTCTGAGGCATCTTCGAACCATGGCCGGTAAATACCCAACTTGATTTTCTTGAGATCCGGCCGGCGCATTTCGTCCAGGCTGACCGATGGCTGCATGTGGGTATTGCTGTCCTCGGGATCGATGCCCGCCATGAGGCCATAGGCCAGGGCCACATCCCGGGCCGTGGCGCCGATGGGGCCCACATGGGCGACGCTCCAGCACAAAGGAGCGGCCCCGCGTTCGCTGACACGACCGAAAGTAGGTTTGAGGCCGACCAGACCACAGAGCGCCGCGGGAATGCGAATGGATCCCCCGCCATCCGCGCCCACGGCCACCGGCCCCAAGCCCGCCGCCACGCAGGCCGCCGGACCGGAAGAGGAACCGCCCGTAGCACGAGTCGGATCGTAGGGATTTCTCGCCGCACCGTGATGCGGGTTGACGCCGGTCACGCCCAAGCCGATTTCGTGCATGTTGGCCTTGCCGATGAGCACGGCACCTGCCCGACGCAAGCTCGCCACGACCCAGGCGTCTTCTTCGGCCGGGGTCTTGCCGAGAAAACGCGTCCCGACGGTGGTCCCGTAACCCTTCTGATCCAACTCGTCTTTAATCGCCACAGGCACGCCGTCCAAGGGGCCCAGGGAAATGCCCCCGGCGTAGCGACGCGTGGCGTCTTTGGCCTGCCGCATCACGTCTTCTTCATCCTGTGAAATGAAGGCCCTCATGGGCGGGTCTCGCTCATCGTCAGCACGACAGGCGGCCAAAATCTTTTCAGCCACTTTCTCCGGCGTGCTCTTGCCTTCTTTGAAAGCTTGCACCAAATCCGCGGACGTCTCGAAGCGAAATGAAGACTCGGCCGCCTTGGAGGCGGGCAAAGCCTGCAAGCACTCGGCATCCAATGGCCCCGCCGACAAGTCCGGCTCCTCGACCCGGGGCAAAGGCGGGGTGAGCGGATGCAAGGCATCAGCCTGGGCCGCGCGCATCGCCTTAACGCCGGTCTGGGCCAATAAATTTCCCGCCAACAGGGCCCCCGTGGCACCGTTTTCCACCAATGCGCAAAGTATCTTCAGGCTTACGCCCGAGGCCACCGGCGCCTTGATGGGTTTCAGATCGTAAATCACTTCTTTCTTGCCCTTGTTGCTCATCTACCCTCCCTATCGGACGATGCCATAATGCTTGCTCTGTCCGAAAGATCCGCCGCCAATCCGTGCGCAGCCGAAAGACTGCAAAAACTCGTCGGCAACCCAATCATGACCAACCGCATTGAAGTGCAACTCATCTACCAACAAATCGTCCAGGGTCGCAACGTCTGCCCAAGCGCTATACAGATCGACAAGCAGCAAGCGGTCTTCATATGTGATGGAGCTGCGAATGAGTTCGATTGCCTCACCCAGCTTGGCGATGATCGTCGGCTGCAAGGCCTCGCCAATCCAATAAGCCCAAGCATCTGAGCGCCCATAATTGGGATAAAGCAGGTAAGCCACATCCACGTCTGGATTTTCTGCCCGGATCTCGGCCACGATGGCGCGCACCCGCTCCAATACGATCAGGACAAAATCATTCAGCCCGTTGAACAGCCCGTCGATGTCACCTGCCTGAAACTTGTCGTTGGCAAAGTAAAGCACGTCGTTGCCGCCCAAGGAAATCAAGATCAGATCAGCTGAGGCAAAATCATCTCTCAGTTCCTCGAAGCGCCGCATGCCGGGAATCCAATCGGCGCTTTCGGTGCCGGCCTCGGCGGCATTGATGGATTCAACAACGGCCAACTCGCCCAGGCGCTCGGCCACCAAGGCAGGAAAACGCGGGCTTCCACCCCAGACCGGCAAACTATCACCGATGGTCACCATCTTGACCGAACCACCGTCGAGAGCGGAGACCAGGCGCGATGCCAGGTTTTTCGACGCGGTCCATTCCTCAGAGATCAACTCGGGTCCTACGTGATAAAGCCCGGGAGCCAATTCACCGAATGCAAAGAAACCATCCTCACAGGTGAAAAAAGTACGCATCCCGGAGGATCCGCGCAGGACAACCTCTCGCTCAACATCAAAAGCATCACCTCGGTGATAGCCCGCTTCGTAAAGGGAGAGATCACTCAAGTCCAAGTCGTGGTAAACCACACCGGTGATCGCCGGTGCCTTCTGTCCCTCCGAATAATCACATCCCTCAATCACGGGTTCTGATTCGCCCCCGCCGCAGGCGGCCAGCCAAAATAAACACACGAAATACCCAAGAATGCTTTTCATCTAAAGCCTCGCAAATAACCAAGTGGAGGCCCCATCATACCAGCCCCCTTTCAGACGGAATAATCAGGGCGTGGCAGCCAGAACTTCCAAGCCGCTGCGGGCATTGAGGTTGCTCCGTCGGATGCGAAGCACCTGGTCGAACATTTTTTTGGCCTCTGCCTTGCGGCCCATGCGCAGATAGGTCCAACCCTGCCCCAGCATCATCTCCAACTCGCTGGGGTAGGCATCCAAGACCTGCTGATACTGTTTCAGGGCCTTGGCGTACTTGCCCTGAGAAAAGTATATGAAAGCCAGGCGGCTGCCCGCCAGGTAGTGATGAGGCGCGAGCAAGCAAAGCTCTTCGCCGAGTTTTTCGGCCACAGCCCACTGCCTGGCCGCCATCAAGGGCAGCATCAAGCCGAGCTTGGGCTCGATGGCCTTGGGACGCATGGTCGAGGCCTTTTTGTAGTAGGTGATGGACTCGTCGTGGCGAGCCTTTCGGTAGTACAACCAAGCGGTTCTCAAGGTGGCGATGTAGTTGCCTGTGTCCTTACGCAGCACCTGCAACACATCATTGAGGGCACGGTCCATGTTGCCGGTGGCCTCGTAGGCAAAAGAGGACTCGAAAAGTTCAGGGATGCCATCTTCCGCCTGCGCGAAGGAGCTCTTTGCGCCAACCAAAGTCAACCACACGGCCATCACGCCCAATGCCAGCCTCTTGCCTGTCATGTTTCGTTCTCCTCTCGAAGGGTCACATCAATACCATGCGCGCAGACCAGCCACACCACCGACGAGCATGAAGTCCGCGTCCGCGCCGTCCTGCTGGTCTCCAAAAAGATGCCGGAACTCGGCAAACAAAGACCAGTGCCGGCTAATGTTTACGTGGGTCCCAACCTGATAACCGGCAAGAAAACGATCGTCGTTATTCCAGATCGACCAGCCCCCATCATCCACAGCAAAGCGGCGCAGTCCATAAAAGCCGCCGGCGTGCAGGCTCCAATTCTCCAAGGCCTGCCAGCTCAAACAAAACTTGCCGGAACCATACCAGGTCCAGCCTGTTTCAACGCTCCCCCAGGCACCGGGCACCCTCAGGACGCTTCTCTTCCATAAGCCGATGGCCTCGCCACCGACGAAAAGATCCACATCGCCTGGCAGATGCCAACGCAAACCCGGAGAGACCTGCAGAGCCATCAGCGCCCCGTACCAGGTTCCGCTGAGTTCAAGATCAAAATCCACGACCTCGCCCAGACGCTGCATCTTGGCGCTGATGACGGGCGTGCTGTGGATGAATTCATTGTCCGCCACAAGATAAGTAAAGACCCCACGCCATCGCCAGGCCCCTTCAGCGTACCCAAAAGACAAAACTGGATTGGATTGACCATAGTCCCCGTCAGAAAACTTGGCGGAGGCCTTGATCAAGGTGAGGCCGGCCACCAGTTCCACGCCGTTTTCAAAGGTCAGGGCGGCGGCCAAACTGAGGGTTGCCAAGCTTAGCTGATCGGTCTGCCCGCTGTAACTCAACAAACCGGAATACAGCGAGCCGCTAAAAATCACACCCTTCGAGTCACCCGATTCCAGGCAGGCCTCCACCCGGGGATCGTTTTTGAGCGTCTCCGCAGCCAAGGCACATTGGCGATGCCCATCATCCAGATCGCCGGCCCGCAAGCGGCACCAGCCCAGCCCCAATCGCATCTCCGGGTCATTCGGACTTTCGCGCAGAACCCGCCGATACATGGGTTCGGCCTCTTCGAAGCGCTCCAGCATGGACAATGTGTAGGCCTGGCGCCTCAGCGCCCAGAGGTTGTCCGGGTTAAGCTTGAGCAGTTGATCGCCCACCTTCCACGCTTCGGGAAAATTCTCTGCCTTGAGCAAACAAGCCTGCTGACCCAACAAAGGGTCCTCGGAGGCGGGGGCATGCGA
Organism: Deltaproteobacteria bacterium; assembly: GCA_019314375.1. GTDB lineage: Bacteria > Myxococcota > B64-G9 > B64-G9 > B64-G9 > JAFCZJ01. The sequence continues at coordinate 31,243 of JAFCZJ010000024.1, forward strand.
ACTTGCTGCCCGGTAATGAACGAGTGCCTCCGGACAACGCTCGGCTTGCAGCAGCAACCAGCCCAGGCGCAGTCGTGTATCGTAGACATCGGCGAGGGCCAGGGCCTTCTCGGCCGAAAGCAGGGCCGCATCCGGATGGCCGGCCATTTCCTGCCGCCAGCTTATGGCAAGCCACAAGTCCAAACGATTGGGTTGCGCGGCAAGCTCCACCCGCAGCTGCTCGATGGCTTGCTCGTGAGCCGAAGCCTGCCCGGGCCCTGAAGCCAACAGCAACCAAGCCATGGCCAAACACCAATTCATGCACTCACCCGCGCTTTCAGGATTTGTTCATCACCCAGAAAGCCATCGATGGCCACCGGCCCCGAACCCGGTTCGAATTCAATTTCAATGCGGTCCGGCAATCGCCGGCTTGCCCAGGGCGCACCTTCCAGTTGCAGCCGGGTCACCAGGCGCACCGACGCCGGCATCCGACCCGGCATGAGATGACTGCTCGTCGTCAAGCGGTTGAGCTCGAAAAACGGCAGGGCGAGTTCATGCAGCAGTCGCCCCGCAGCCGACAGGAAAACCTCCGGGGAAGGCTGATCATCCCAGCCCAGATCCCGATCCTTGAGGTAAGGCAGGCGCGGCATGCCCAAATAAAACAAAGCCAAGAGCCTGGTTTTTGAGCCTTCGTAGTCCAACAAAGTCGTGTAGTGATCGTCAGCAAAAAAACGCAGGCGAGCTCTTCCCTCCTCGTCTTGCAGCAACCGGGTCCCCAAAGAATCGATCTTGCTCTGCCAGCGTTCTTCTCCCCTGCGCTCACCTTGCTCAATCTGCCATCGCCAACTCAGTCCAGGTGCCAAGGTCACAGCGGCCCGCACCACTTCGTCCACGTCCACCCCTTCCACGAGGCTGTCGGTTGTCGGGCTTCCATGGGTCACATAGACCCCGTCCGAGTCGGCCTCTGTAAAACTACGGTAGTGGATGAACTCGGCCTGACGAGTCTGGGCACCGACCTCCGCCGAGGCCTGGATCTGCATGTGCAAGTGGGGAATGGGGGAACGGCCCGAATTGCCCACCTTGGCGAGAATCTGCCCCTTGGTCACGGTCTCGCCCTCAGCCACCGTCACCGAGTCCTTGGCCAAGTGACAAAGCGCCGAGAAAACGTCCGCTCCATGCCAGAGGATGACCAAATTGCCCCAGTTGTTCTGCGTATCCACTTCGCCGACCGGGTTGTCCGCCAGGTGCTTGACCACCCGCATGACCCGACCCTCCGCCGGTGCCATGACCGGCTTGCCCCAGGCAAAGTAATCATCCACCTTCTCGCCTTCCCCTCGGAAACGCCTGCCCTCTTCGTCGTCCACCTCGAAATCCCAGGCATGGGACCAAAGGCCCTGATGCGTGGTGGTGCCTTCAGGCCCTTGACTTACCAGCCATCGGCCCATGACGGGCAGGTAGAACACAGGCATGCGGGGATCGGGATAACGACGCGCCATGTAAGTCGAGCGGCTCAAGTTGCGCTCGGGGCTGTCCGGATCGCCGGATACCATTTGCAAGCGACCCGCTTTGGGCCGGATCAGCATCGCAAACAAAATAAGCTGCACGGCCATGATGAAGGGCATGGCCAAGATCGGCAGGCCCAAAGGCTTGAACAAGCTCATGGCGGCCGCCGACAAGAGGGCCGCCAAAGCCGCGGCCACGGCGGCAAGCAGCATGCTGGCCGGCCTCAGGACCAACCAGATGCCGCCCACGGCGATGGCGGTCAAGATGAAGTTAAAGCCGATGTACTCACTGGACAGATCAGACGCCACTCCGCCCAAGACCCGATACACGGCCCAACCTGACGCAAAACCGATGACGGACAGGATCCAGGCCCATCGAGAAAAAATCAGCAGGCCCGCCATCACCAACATGCCCGACAGAACGCTGAGCTGAAAAAACGCCGCCCCCAAAGAGCGCAGGTAAAGCTCGAACCATTCCGGCAGCCAACCGGCCCCCAGGCCCGCCACCAACACCGTGTCCACCGTGAACTCCACCCCGGCAAAACGACGGGTGGCCAGAAGGGCGATCCAGGTCACAAAAACAAAAGCCAGGCTCAATACAGGCAGGCCCAAGTACCTCTCGGAAAGATTCCTAAGCCCCGCGGCAAAAAGGACCGTCAACAAACTGGCCAGAACCAGCACCAGGGCGAAGGCCGGCGAAAAGCGAAAAAAGAGCCCCAAGGCCAAACCCACCAGCAAGCCGTTGAAGGCATAGTAGCCCTCTTCGATATGCTTGTGGGGACGCCCCAAGACAAGAGCCCAAACATTGGTCAGAAGGAGGGCCACCAGGCCGGAGAGCCCGTGCCAGGGCACCACGAAAGTCGCCGCCAAAAACAGAAGACCACTGATATACCGTTTGCCGAAGTAAATCTGAGCGTAGCCCCACAAGATGGACCGAAGAACGCCCTTGGCGTGGCCCAGACTGTCGGTGAAAGTCGGCATCAGGATTTATTGACCAATCGCTCGGGCAATCGCTCCGGCCCCTTAACGTTGTCCAAAGTCTCGGCCTCACGAATGACGTCCACGGAACCGTCCTCGCCCACCAAGACCACCGCCGGGCGCAGCCGAATAAACTGCATCCACTGCGTGACGTTGTAAGCACCCACCGGTCGAATCACCAGGGGATCGCCCGCCTCCAGCGGCGGCAGCAGGACGGATGGCCGAACCACGTCGATGTTCATGCACAAAGGACCATAGACCACGGTCTCTTCCTGCATGCCGCCCCGATCGGTCACGGGCAATATTTCATGCCGATACCAAAAAGAGGTAAACAAGAGGTTCACACCCGAGTCGATGATGATCGAGCGACTGCCGTCGGCCAGCCGCTTGTTGCCCACCACGCGGGTCAACATGAAGCCGGCCTCGTCCACCATGGCCCGACCGGTTTCCAAAAGAAGGGTGGGCATGTCCTCGGGCGCAAAACCCGCGGACAAAAGCGCGCTGGTGATCGCCTCGGCGTAGTCATCCAAAGCCGGGGCGCTGTCCGCACCCGGGGCGTATTGCCCGTGCAAAGTCGCCCGGGAAGCAAAGCCGCCGCCCAGGTCGATGAAATCAATACGCATGCCCGTTTCCTGGCGCAGTTGCTTTGCCAGGGCAGCCATCTTGGATGCCGCTTGACCATAGGCGCTGGGCTCCAAAATAAAAGTCCCGATATGGCAGTGCAGACCATCCAAGGTCAAAGCGCCGCCGGTGTGAATTCGGCGCGCCGCGTCCAAGGCCTCGCCCGTGTCCAGGTTGAAGCCAAAGCGATCCCAGCGAGGATGGATGCCCGTATCCATGTTGACCCGGATGCTCACCGGCACCACGCGGCCCAGCTCCTTGGCGATGCGCTCGGCCAAATACAGCTCTTCATAGTGGTCGATGTGCACCCTCGCGCCTTCGGTCAAGGCCTTGCGCAAGGATTCTTCAGGCTTGTAAGGCCCGTTAAAGAGGATATGTTCAGGGGGCACGCCGAGCCGACGAGCCATGTCGTATTCCATCTCCGAGACCACCTCGGCCCATGCACCTTCCTGATGGAAGATGCGGCAGACGGCGTCTAAATAATTGGTCTTGTAGGACCATGAAAACTGCACCTTGGGGTAGCGAAGCTCAAAAGCCCTCTTGGCCTCCCGGGCTCGCTGCCTGAGTCGATGCTCGGAAAAAACAAACAGTGGCGTGCCAAAACGCTCGATCAGGGCCTCCACGGAAACGCCGTCGATACGCGACAGGGTGCGACGGGAAACGCCCTGACCGAACTTATTGGCCAGGCCGCCAGCGTGCTTGATGATGGTGGGTTTTTCCCAGGATAGCTTGCTCATGGCTGCTCTCCGTGTCGTTGCAGTTCGCCCTTGGTGGTCAAGGCCTCGTAGTCGGCCAGGGTGCAAATCTGATCAAAGGAATAACGCAGGAACATCACGCCGGGGTCGGCGGGCGGCATGGGCTCGACCTTGTCGCCACGGGCCAATCGCACCGCGGCCCAGGGCAAATTGCGCCCCGCGCCCACGGAGAGGTAAACCCAGGCCGGAAAGCGAGGATTTATCTCCAGCAAGTAAAAGGCCCCATCCCGCTGCGACTTCATCACCTCCATTTCGCAGGGTCCACGCCATTTCAACTTGGCCATGGCCTCCGCGACGAAGGTGCTCAGGGCCGGATCGGAGATGGTGATGCCACCCCAGGCCTTGCCCTTGTCCGTCAACTGCATCTTGCGCATGGGCACCGCGCCCACGAGACCGCCCTCTCCATCGCCTAAGGCCACCACATCGAATTCTTCGCCCGGGATGAATTCCTGGATCACCACCGGCAGGCCCCACTTGGCGCGAATGCGTTGGAAGTGGCCTTCCACCTCCATGGGGGAATAGGCGATATAGGCATCATAGAACTGCCCTTTGACCATGACCGGGAACTTGAAATCATCGTCCAGCTTACGAATCGCGGAAGCGTCGGAGATGGCCAAACTCTTCGGCACCTCAATGCCCAGCTTGGTCTTGAGATCATAAAACTTGGCCTTGGAGCGCAATTTCAGATCGTCTTCTCTGGGCAAAAAGCTCTTGATCCCCATGCGCTTGAGTTCGCCGCCCAATTTCAGCAGGGGCGGCAGCTCTGAATCCAAGGTGGGCAGAAGTACGTCGATGGGCTCTTGCGCGTGAATGTAGGCCAGGCGCTCGGCCATCACCTCGGCCCCCTGGGAGGGATAAGGCATCAGAAACACCCGGTCGGCGATGTCCGCCATGTAATTGCCCGGGTCCAAAGGATCGTAAGCCAGGCCGATGATGCGTACCGGCGTGTCGGCACCGGCGCGAATGGCCCGAATCACAGGCACACCCGGGGCCGGGCTGTCTGTTGCGTTCAAGCCCGTCACGGCGATGGTCAAAGGCTTCACAATTCGTCCTCTTCCCGAATGAAGCCCAAGTCCTTCAAACGAAACAAGAATTGCTCGATATCCCGGTCACAAACCGCCGGATCCATCTCAAAGGTCGACTCCAACTTGGCCGGCAGGTCCTCCACGCTCACCCCATCGATAAGCGCGCGCAAAATATGAGTCCCCGTGCGGTTCAAGCTGTAAGTGCTGCCCGTCCGAGAATCAAAAAGAAAGCCGTTTTCACTCAATGCCAAATTGCTATACATGCTCGCGTCTCCTTGGCTGATGCGTGAGGCCCATCATAATCTAATCTTGTACCCTTCGTAAGAAATCTGATTGTTCGCATTCAGGGTACGGCAAATCACGAGGCCATCAATAACTGGTCGCTTACCACAAACGATACATACGCCAATCAGGACATTTCTGGTCTCTTTTCGTACAGGAGCTCAAGGGAGGGAGCGATAGCGACCTCGATCTTGTCTGTTATATCGCTCATGTTTCATCTATCGTAATCGTTATAACGGTCACATGGAATCGATGGGATGAAGACGACTGGAGGACGGGCTTTCCCCGCTGGCTCCCGAAAAGCACCATGTAGGTCAGTGTAGGCACTTCAAAACGGACGAGTTTGTAAGCTGATGAGTTGTAAGGCGAAACACTGTCCCGGCGCCGGGACAAATGGAGACATGTTTTGGGGGCCGCTCGCGGGTGTTTTTGCGGGCGATTCAGGTCTCCAGTGCTTCCAAAAATTCACGCGCAAGTAGCGCACAGGAGACCGCCAGCTCATCTCCATCCACCAACCCGCCGGTCGCTCTGACCGCCATCTTTACACCCGCGCTTTCGCGCCGCCCGAAAGTTGCTCGAAGCAACTCGATCGCCTGATTCGCAACCTGCGTACTACGCTCGTCGGCCAAAACATTCTGCATTCGCCGGCTCAAATCCTCGGTATCAACTCCACGAAGAAGCCTGGCGATGTCGAGTGCATCCTTGTCCGAATGGCGCTCAGTCCCAGTGCGGTCGTCTATCTTGAGGAGCTTTGCGACCAGCAGTGCCGCTGGGCCCGCCACCTGTACATCAAGAATGCGCGAATCGCCATCTGCAAGCGCACCCAACTGCATCCGCTCCACATCGACCAACGCCCCTTCAAGCCCCACAACTTTGCGAGCTGCCCGAGCGTCGTGCCCGACCAGCCGAGCTGCGCGACGCCCTTTGCCGGGACTCACCCTGGCGGGAACCAACAGGTCAACGCAAACCTCAACCTCTTCTACCTCCCCGGCAGAACGCCGGGCGACCCACACACCAACCGAATCCGCCTTCCTTGGAAAAAATCCCGCGTCCCTCAGTGCGGTTTCAATGGGTGGAATTTCGGAAAGGAGTGCGGGGTCTATGACCAGATCGCCATCTGAAGTATATGGCGCGACCGCGAGATCCGCATCGCCGACATGCAGGTATACCGCCTGAGCACCGACCAACACGATGGCTTCCCGATGGTCCATGAGGGCTTCGAGTGCATCAAGAAGCACACGCCGCGCCAACACATAAAGCTCATTCACGCCAGGCCTCCTCATGCTCAGCCATCCACACTAAGAGCGCTTCGCCCTCGGCGGGTCCTCGGCCGGGACTCGTCAACAAATCAGCCGCCACTTGTACGGGGGGGGCCCACCTCATCCCCTCCTCGTCGGTGACGGAGTCGGAAAATATGCTCGCATCCTTCGGCTCAATGAGAACGACATTGGCTCCAATGTCCGTCTCGGTCAACTTCAAATCACGACGAAAACCTTCGATGCTTTCAACATAGAGATGCAGAAGCCGCGCTGGAGCAACGGAGACAAAACGATCCGTCGCAAACGACCCGGTCACCGAATAGGGTTGCGAGGTCTCCTTCAGCGCAGACATCGCCACGGACAGACCACGGGGCGCAATACAATAAGAAGAAAGCCCCCTGGAGTCGATCGGTGCGGACTCGGCCCAGTATTGAATCAAGCGCTGCCAATCCGTTCGCTTGACGCGCCCTCGTTTGTCGCGATCAACCAGCGCCTCCCCGTCGAGCTTGGCCAGCAAGCGCGAGACATACCCGGGGTTCGCACCTGTCGCCTTGGCGATCTCCCGCACCCCCCAAGCTTCCTTGTGCTTGCACAGGGCCCTTACGATCTGACCCGCCTTGGCACCGGCAAGACTTCTGGAAGGGCGCCGATTTGGATTCGGATCGCGGTCCGCGCCAACTGCTTCAATGAACAGCCCCGGGTCGACAAGGGATAGGCGGATGTTGCCGGTCGCGTCGACGTAACCCACACCTGCCTCGGTGAGGCGGCGACGAACGGCGGGGCTCAGGTACGGGGCAACCACCAGACTGGGCCGGTCGACGATGTCTGCGTGGAACAAAGTAATGACTTCTCGCGGGGCCAGGCTCCTTTTTCTTATCAAAACGAACTCGTTACGGCGGCCGTCCGGTGCCGTAATTTGGAGTCGAGAGCCAGCGCGACCCCTTGGCTTTAGCACCCTGGCCCGCCATCCTTCGGGTAGCTTCTGGCTAATGATTTCCGCTGCGTTTTTCATCTTGTTGCCTATGGAGGTCGCTCCTGCCTGCTTGAGGAACTTTAGCCCCCAGCAACATCAATGTCAAGTTTGTTGCCCTCAGTCTCCTGTTGCCCGCATTGGGCAACAACTAGTTTTCAGACAACACACATGCCTTCTCGATGCAAAAGTGAGCCACGTCCATCAAAGGATCTAATCATGGGCCATGACCAAGTTTCTGGCACCTGCTGCGGGCCTGGCCGTGAATGGCGAGCCCTTCTTCCCCTTGCACAGCCTGCCGAATGCGGTTATACTATTGGTATGAAAACGGCAATATCCATACCAGATGAAATATTTGAAGATGCCGAGGATATGGCGAGGCGTCTGAAGAAATCGAGGTCACAACTCTTCAGCGAAGCGATGAGGGAGTATCTCGCGCGTCATGATCGGGATCAGGTAACCGAGGCGCTAAACGATGTTCTGGCCGAGGTCGACAAGGATGGGCCGGATCCGGCCCTGGGCGAAGTCGCACGGAACGTGCTGCTGAATACGGAATGGTAGTTTCGCAAGGAGACATTTTCTGGGCCGACTTGCCCGAGCCCGATGGCTCCGGCCCGGGTTTTCGAAGACCCGTCTTGGTTGTTCAGGGAGACGCCTTCAATCTGAGCGGAATCGCCACGGTCGTTTGCGTACCTCTAACGAGCAACCTGCGCTGGGCCGACGCGCCCGGTAACGTCAAGCTGTCGCGTAAGATCACGGGACTCCCCAAAGACTCGGTTGCCAATGTCTCGCAGGTCATCGCCATCGATCGCGCATTTCTCACCGAACGAACCGGTCGTCTCACTCAAAAAAAGACCCACTTGGTTCTATCGGGCATAGACGTAATGCTTGGAAGGTGAACGACATTTCTTGCAAGGCCAGGCCTGCACCCATGACTCGGGGCTTACTGGTCTTCATTGCGTAAACGCAATATTTCCTTCATCGCAGGTATGGCACTAAGCCTTTGATACTCCTCTTCGGTGACATCCAGATACGCGTCTTCCTCGTGACAGATAGAGGCGAGGATTGCTGTTCCGTCGTCCCGCAAAAACGCGAGATCTTCTGGCAGCATCGGCTGCTGCCACTGAAACAGGCCATCAGTGAATGCGACCAAAACATCGACGACTTCTCTGCTTAATGTGAACCGATAGATCGTCGCTTCCTCACCAATAAGAGTTGTACCAGGCCAAGACAAACCGCGCTTCTTCTCCTGGAAATATGGCTGCAGGTTAGCGAGCAAGGCCTCTCCTGTGCTGTTGAGACCCAGACCATCGCGAACTACCATCAGCAGGGTCGATGATTGCAGCGCCAAAGCGTGGAGCAATTGAAAATAGAGGGTGCCGCGCGGTTCGGCGACTAAATCAATCACCCGACGCATCATGGCACCTTTGTTCTGACCGGAATGTGCTTGACCGGGCCGACGTGAATATGTGGTTTTTTCCCATGAGGTCGATTGGGATGGCTTTCTGGGCCGCGAACTTTGACTCCCACCCTATTGCCGAGATCATGGTACGCCTTCGCATCACCCGAACTAATGCCTGTCTTCTTATCCCGCTTGGCCATCTTAATCAACTCAGACTGTTCGGAGGTATTTCCTGCACCTCCACCACCATTTTGACCCGACCTGTTTTCGCCTTTATTGGCCGCTCCGTTCGCGCAAACTGCGGTACCATAAACAGAACCCAAAACAGCCTTCGCCAACGCCAATGATGGTACTGCAGCTGGCGGCGACAATGCAAGCACCGCAGTCGTACCATTCGCCGTCACCATGATCCCGCCCGCACCGCCCATACCATTGACAACCATTTCAGCGAGGCCGTATGCACCCGAGACAGCCATCCATGCCGCGCCAACAACAGCGGCCCCCTTCCCTGAAATCCGTCCTCCCCGCGCCCATCCTCCTTTGTTCTCGCTGGTATAGGTTTTAAAATTCTCACCCATTGCTTCCGAAAAAGCCCCCCCGGTCAGCGTATCAATCCCGGAGACCAAGAAGTTCTCGAGAGAATCCGCAAAACCTCCAGCAATATCCAATCCCCAACCCAGGCCCGTCGGATCAGTTCCATTTAATGGATCCTGCCCACAGTATGCGTAGGGATTGGTATAATCCGTAAGAAAAATCCTAGGACTAAGTTGAGCCAATGGATCAGCGGAGGTCCAGGTCCTCCTCTTGTGATCGTACATCCTCGCAGGGAACCGCAGATAGGACCCGCGGGCCTCTTGTCTCTTTTCGTTGAACTTCCTAGCCGATGAATCACTTCCGCTTGAATAGTGGGTTCCGCCAAAAGGCTTGTACTTGTACTCTGCGAGTTGGACGGCATCCTCGTCAGTCACGATGCGATTGCTGTCCAATTCATCCTGGTGATAGTACGAGAAATCCCCACTACTGCTGTACATGCCCAACCGAGACCCAGCGAAATAGAGGTGCTTCTTTGTCGTGTTATAGTAGCAATCCTTTTCGTAGTATCTATCCACGAAATCGATGCCAGGCCTCATTATATAGCCTGACTTGTGGTACACCCTTTTTCCAGCGTGGTCATACATCTTGCTGTTGGCCAAAACCAAACGCCACAAGCCCAGCAATTGCCGATCGTTTTGTTCGACGCGAAACAGTGCCTCGTAAGCAGGCACCCCATCGATTTCCAAGCGCCGACTCCTCAGCTTGGTGATTTTCCCGCCGGCCCACGTCACAACGTCCCCCACTTCCCCAATTCTCCCAACGCCGATCGTGGACGACAGGGGATCTGCACGGCGGCGATTGACGGAAAAATCCGCGTGTGCTTTTCTTCTTGCAACCATACTAGATGAGGAGAATCACGATGAGGATCGCTAGCCTGTTCGCTTGCTGTCTCCTCGGAGCCCTGGCCTCTGCTTGCGCCGCCTGGCTGGGCGATATCCCGCAGATCAAGCTCAACCAGAAGCGCAGCGCCGAGCACCCGGTCCAACACGCGCCCGCCACCCTCTATGTGGAGAAGCCCGAGGTGCTGGACCTTGACGAGGAAAAAGATTTCACCCCCCTCATCGAGAAGTACAGCCAGGTTCTGCCGCGGCGTATTGCCGAGTACGCCTGCGCCCGGAACGCCTTCGCCCGCTGCATGGCGGGTTTGCGGGGACCATACTGGGAGGGATGCTCCCCCCGCTCCTCGGGATCGCCTGGTCCTTGCCTGTCTGCTGTGGCTCCTGCGACTACCGAGTGCAGTGGGCGCTGCATTCACCCTCCGGTGAGCAGCTCTGGCAATCCGAAGTGGTGCTGGGCTACGGACTAAGTTCCTGCTGCGACAGCGATCGTTTTAAGGAGGTAAGCGAATTTTTGGGCGAGGCGCTCGACGAGGCCCTGCCCGGGATGAGCAACGCCGCGCGCGGGGCCGAAGAGTTGGCTGCCAAGGCGCGGGTGGCCGGGCTCGCCGAAGTAGCTCCCCCCGCGCCGACCCTGGAGCCCGGGACCAGACGCGAGGTGCTGGCCGTTTTCGACATCCAGGACGTGAACGGTCATCTTGAGGAGAAGGAGCTCTCCCAGTTGACCGCCTTTCTGGCGACCGCCATGGCGACCACCGGCAAGTTCAACGTGGTTCCGCGGGAGCAACTCAGGGAGCGCCTGCTGGACGAGAAAAGGGCGAGCTATCGGCAATGCTTCAACAACGCCTGCCAGATCGAGCTGGGCAAGGCCGTGGCCGCGGAGAAAACCTTAGCGACCCAGCTCCTGGAAGTGGGCAAAGAATGCGCGGTGGTGGCCAATCTCTACGATCTGCACTCAGAAACCTCCTCGGCTGCCGCCATGGTGCAGACCGGCTGCGAGAAAGGAAAACTAATGGGTGCCATGAAGCAGGTAGCCGAGCAGATCGCCGCCCAGATGAAATAGAAGGAACCCAAAAAATAGCAAAAAACAGAAAAAACAGGGACGGAGGTCCTGATTCGGATATCTGTTGTCTTTTTATTGGATTCGGATGGGGAGATGGATCTCTCAATATTCTTGTGATCTTTCGCCTATTTCTGAGAGAAACTGGCCTGTAAAAAATGACCGCCGGACACGCTTGCCCGTTGACTTAGTGGTCCTGAAGCATTAGAAATGGTGTGCGCCTTTCACGGTGCCATGGAAGCGTCAATAATCCCCTTTCGGAGGTCTTCATGCGAGCATTCAAGTTTATCAAATTCTTGGGCATTTTCGCCTTGGCTCTGAGTTTGTTCACCTACCTGCCGGCCTGTGGCGGTCGCGGCGACGACACGCCCGACAGCGGCACCGACCAAGGAAGCGGCGACTACGATCCGGGCACGGACATCACCATCAATGCCATCCAGAACCCGGCCCACGAGGACTATCACGCGGAAGGCGACCCGGTCCTGGTTCGCGGCGTTGTGGTCACCTCGCCCAAGAAATCGGATGGTTTCTGGGTCGGCGAGCCCGAGGGCGGCGCTTACTCCGGTATCTTTGTCTACACCGAGAACATGAACACCCAGCCGCCCGTGGGTATGGGCGACATCGTGGACATCCAGGGCGTGCATGCCGAGTACTACAACAGCTCGCAGATCGAGGCCACCCTGGTCACCGTGACCGGCTCGGGTGCCCTGCCGCCGGCCACCCTGGTCACCACGGCTGACATCTGTACACTTTGCGACCCACCCGCCGAACAATGGGAAGGCGTCTTGATCAAGGTCGAAAACGTGGAAGTGGCCAATGCCGACTTCGGTTTCGGCGACTGGACCGTGACCCCCGTGGGTGGCGGCGACGAGTTGGTCATCCAGGACGCGTTCGTGTCCAGCAGCCTCTATGATCCGACGGCCGGCTTTGTCTTCAGCTCACTTTCCGGCGTGCTGGATTTTAACTACAGCGAGTTCCGCCTGACCCCGACCACCTGCTCCGGCATGCTGAACGCCGACGGCAGCGCGGTCTGCGAAAGCGTGGAATGCCCCTCGGGCCTCATGACCATCGACCAGATCCAAAACAGCGGCCATGCAAGCTGGGCCGGTCCGGACTGCCCGGTCACGGTCAATGGCGTCGTGGTCACCACGCCCAAACTCGACGACGGCTTCTGGGCCAGCGACCCTGCGGGCGGTGCCTGGTCGGGCGTTTACGTGTTCACCGAGTGGATGGACACCCAGCCCCAGGTCAGCCCCGGTGACGTCATCAACATCCAGGGCACCGTGGCTGAGTATTTCGGCAACACCCAGATCGCCGCGGATTCAGTCGTCGGTACCAGCACGGGCTCAATGCCCACACCCGTCGTGGTCACCCCTTCGCAGATTTGCACCTCCGGTGCAGGCGATTTGACTTGCGCGGACGGAGCCGACGCCGAAATGTATGAAGGTTGTTACGTTCAAATCGCGGGCGTGGAAGCAGCCAACGTCAACTATGGCTTCGGCGACTGGACCGCAATCGCCACCGGCGGCACCGACGAGGTTTTGGTCGAGAATCTCTTCGTCAGCTCGGACCTCTTCTCGCCCAGCGCCGGCTATGCATTCCAAAGCATCAACGGCATTGTGAACTACAGCTACGACTACTTCCGCCTGGCCCCCACGGCCTGCGCCGACCTGATCAACGACCAGGGCCAAGAAGCCTGCTCCGGCAGCTCCGAATGCCCCACCGATCCGGTCACCATCATGCAGCTTCAAAACCGCGGCCTTGAGGATCGCGTGCCCGTCAACTGCGATGTGCATGTCAACGGCGTGGTGGTCACGGCCACCCGCGCCTCGGGCGCCATTTGGGTGCAGGATCCCACGGCCATCGCCTGGGCCGGCATCTACGTCAACCCGGGCGACGTCGACACCAGCAGCCTGGCCGTGGGCGACACGGTGGATGTCTTCGGCACCTACGAGGAATACTTCAGCCTGAGCGAACTCTCCCTCTGGGCCGCCGACGGCCATACGATCACGGCCACGGGTACGGGCACTGTGCCCGCGCCGGTGGTGATCACCACCAACCAGGCCTGCACGGCAGGGTCCACCATTGCCTGTGCCGACGGTGCCGACACCGAAATGTATGAAGGCATGCTGGTACAGATACAAGACGTGGTCACCACGCTCACCCCCTTGCTGGGCGACGACAACAACGACCATGGCGACTTCGTCGTGGCCACCCCTTCGGTGGCCGAGGCCGATGTGGTCATCGGCTGGAGCATGTACCATGGCTACGCCTGCCCCGCGGGCAATTCGAATTGCACCGAAGACCTGCGTCAAATGGGCTTGCCCTTTGATTCGATCACCGGCGTGATGGATTTCTATTTCGGATTCTTCCGCATTCAGCCCCGACCGGGCACGGCCGACTTCGTCGAAGGCACCTGTGATGAAGGCGACCAGGACTGCGACGGTGTCTTGGACGCAGAGGACAACTGCCCGACCGTCTTCAACGACCAGACCAACTCGGACGACGACACCCTGGGCGACGCCTGCGACAACTGCCCGGCCCTGGGCAACGAAAGCCAGGCCGACGGAGACGGCGACTTGCTGGGCGACGCCTGCGACAACTGCCCCGGCGTGGTAAACCCCGGTCAGGCCGACATGGATGATGACGGTGAGGGCGACGACTGCGATCTCGACATCGACGGTGACGGCATTGAGCAGGGCGACGGCAACAACCCCTGCACCGGCGGTGCCACCACCAGCTGCGACGACAACTGCCCCTACGCGGCAAACGCGGACCAGGCCGATGAAGACAGCAATGGCCTCGGCGATGCTTGTGATTTCGACGCGCATCTCTTGTTGACCGAGGTTTGTGTCTCGCCTACCGATGGCGAGTTCATCGAAATCCACAATCCCTCCGGCCAAGCGGTCGCCCTGGACAACTACTACCTCTGGGACGCCACCCACGCCACCTCAGACACCTTCTACTGGCTGATCGCATCGGGTCTCACCATCAGCGAATATGACTTCATGGCCAAATTCCCGGCGGGCAGCTCCATCGCCCCAGGTGCCTATATGACCGTGGCCATCGCCGGCCAGACGGGTTTCAACACCACCTTCTCCGTGGACCCCGACTTCGCCTTGACCGGCGCGGTCAGTGGCAGCACTTTGGCCATGGAAGAGGCATTCGGCGGCTCCATCGGCGCCGGCCCACCCACCCTCTCCAACGCCGGCGAAGTCGTCATTCTCTTGCATTGGGACGGCGCGAGCGATCTGGTCCAGGATGTGGACTACTTGCTCTGGGGCGACGGAGACGAGGCATCGGACAAAAGCGGCGTCACCGTGGGCGGCAGCACCTACTTGAACGACACGCCGGTTGGTGATCAAGAAGTGGTCGCCAACGACGGCCACTCCAATGGAGACAGCTTCCAGCGCGAAGACCTCCTCGAAGGCACCGAAATCCTGACCGGTGGCAACGGCATCATCGGCCACGACGAAACCTCCGAAAACCTGGCCACCACCTGGAAAGAAGCTGCTGTAACGCCAGGCGCGGCAACGCAATAGGAACAGACCTTCCTCCGCCCGGACCGGTGGGCAAGCCGGTCCGGGTGGATTTTTAGATTGATCCTAAAAGACCCTCGCTTGCCCCTCAGAACAAGGAGAACCCATGAAGTCGGTTGAAATCATCAGACCGCTTTCGCGCTTGGCCTGGTTGCTCTTAGTCCTTGCGCCCCTTGCTTGCACCTTGGAAACGGAACAAACCGAGATCGCGGGCACCACGGTTCGACTGAGCATCTTGCGCACCTCGGACATCCACAGCCGCATGTTTCCTTACGACTTACAACCCAACAGCCACGACCAGGGCGACGGCCTCTTCACGGAGACCGCCCCTTACGGCGGTCTGGAACGCATCGCGGGCCTCATCGAGCGAGAGCGCAATCGTGGCGAACGAGTCATCTACCTGGACTCGGGCGATATCTTCCAGGGCGCGCCAATCTTCAACTACGGCGGCGGCGAGCCCGAATTTCGCTGGCTGAGCACCATCAAGGTCGACGCGGTGGTCGTGGGCAACCACGAGTTCGACAAGGGCGCGGCCAATTTGGCCATGCAGGCAGCCCAGTGGATCAACTACCCATTCCTGGCCGCCAACTACATCTTCGAAGACTGGACCCAGGACGAGAACATCGAGCTGGGCCGCTCCGTGGAGCCCTACACCCTCCTGAACGTCAAGGGCATTCGCTTAGCCATTATCGGTATGGGCGACATCGGCTCCATGTACTCGATCACCCAGGGCGGCAACTCCACGGGCATCAGCCCCATGGAAGCCAATGAGACGGTGCGGGCTTATGTGGAATTTTTGAGCCCGGCGGTGGATTTGATCGTGATCCTGAGCCACCTGGGCCTGACCGAGGATCGGGAGCTCACCGACGGCCACGAAATCTATATGACCAGCGGCAAGGACGTCGCGCCCTTCTTGAACCGCGCCGTGGACCCCTGGGTGCTTATGCGCTGCGAAGAATGCCCTTCGGGCATCAACAAGTACTGGATACCCGGCGTACGCGGCATCGACGTAATTTTAGGCGGTCATCTCCATATCCTGACCAAGCCCCCCATGTTGCTGACTGATCCGGCCGGCCGCAAGGTCGTCTTAGAGCATCCAGGCGCCTTCGCCAAATTCATGACGCGCTTGGACTTCATGGTGGCCATGCCCGCGGACAACTACACCTGCGACACGACCGCGGGTCGCTGCATGCCCTTTGACCATTTTTCCGACGGCAAGACCTGTACCGCCGACACGGATTGTTCCATCGGCAAGATGGCGCCTTACGGGGCGGAGATCGTGGCCCATACGCAGAAACTTTTTCCCATCGACACCCTCTGGTGCTTGGAACCCCGACCCCAGGACCGTTACGACGACGAAGAAGCCTTCAGTTGGTACTCGCTGAAAGCCCTTTCCAGTTACTGCGACGCCCGGGGCCACGGACCCAGCCGCAACCTCTTACAACCTTACCGGGTCAATATGGAGCTGGACCCCCAATTCGATTTGACCCAGGTCTTCGGCTATGCGCCCAAGGCGGTGAACCGCAAGGACACGGCGGGCGGCGGCGATGCGCCTTTGGGCAACATCACCACCCTGGCCATGATGCGACGCAAGCGCGTGGAAGCTGAATTCTGCGTGACCAACACCCTGGGTATCCGCGACAACCTGTACAAGGGCGTCATCAACATGGAGACGATTTTCAACGTCTTCCCCTTTGAAAACACCATCACGGTCATGTACTTGAGCGGCCACGAGATCCAGGAAATGTACGATTTCATCACCGAGCGTTCCAATGGTCGCGGCTGCCAAAGCCAGGCCCAAGTCTCGGGATCGTCTTTCACCATGAACTGCGGGCAGGTCAACCGCAACGACGCCCACTACCCATGCAGCTCGGCCGAGGACTGCTGCCAATATCGTCCCGAAATTTGCGAGGCGGACTACGGGGGCACGGCCCAATGGCAATGCCAGGCGGGCTCTTGTTACAGCCATCCCGGCGAGGACATCCTGATCCAAGGCGCGCCCCTGGTCCTCAATGCCTCATACAAGATGGCCACCAACGACTACATCGCCAATGGCGGTTCGGGCTTCAAGGTACTGAAACGCAACACGACCAAGGTAAACACGGGCATCGCCATGCGCGACGCCTTGACCGAATACTTGGTCGGCTTTGACAACTGCAACGAGCTCTTGGCTGCCGATCCCAACACGGTGGATCCCTTTTCTCTGAGCTTTTGCCTGGATATCCGCGATGAAGCGGGCCAACGCAACATCCTGGTGCTCGGTGCTTGCACCTGCGGCGATGTCCTGGATGGCGACCCCAAGAACCGCTGCCGCTCCATCAATCCGGCCATCACCAAGTTCTGCGAGAATCCCTTGGACTATCCCGTCATCGTGGGCGAGTCCGATAATCGGATTTATCGGAAGGTCAACTAGTTATGTCACGATACAAGAAACTACTTTTTGCCGGCATACCCCTGACCTTCCTTCTGCTCGTGAGCCTGGCTGCCGGTCCCTGCGTGGAGGTTCGAAATCTTGACAACGGCCTGAGCAGCTTCCGCGTGACCATCACCGACGTCTTTGGTCCCACATCCGGCGAAGGATCAGCCCCCGCCCCCTATGCTTATTACACGGGCGACATCACCTTGACCTTTGACGCCGTGGCCATCGACAAACGCGGACAGGTCATGGAGGATTTCAGCGCAGACGTCGCCTTGAAAGTCACCCCTGGCGAGCTGAGCTTTCCGGGTTCTCGTGTGACCCTGACCAACGGCAGGGTGCAAGGGGCCACGGTTCAAGTGCGAAAAGTTTTCGGCCGGGTCAACCTCTGGTTGGAAGACCTGCGCTGGGTGCAGGGTGAAAACGACCGCGTGGGTATCTACATCTTCGACAACCCTGAACCCGATGATTACTATGACCTGCACCACAGCGAAGGCAGCTGGGCCGCCGGCGTGTCCAACACCATTCACTTTGACATCCCCACTTTGGCCCAGCTTCAATTCGACCCCTGGATTACAAAAAACGATGAATCTTCCTTGGCCGGCAACTTCGTTGAGCTGAAGACCCGGGCCACGGAGACCGACCGGGGCTGCACCGACACACCGGGCGATCTGGTGGTGACGGGTATTTTCAACTCAGGTTTCTATGTGACCGATCTCGGCGATCCCTCTCCTTACCGACATCTCTATGTCTACAACTACTCCTATCCGGATGACTTGCTGGTGGGAGACAGGCTGGATCGCCTTGCGGGCTCAGCTTCGGATTTCTCCGGTTGCACTCAGATCAGCTTTCCTGCCTGGACCAAGGCCATGGATTGCAGCAAAGACTCGGAGCCCTTCAGGGTAGAAGATCTGGACGCCATGGTCCCGCCCTCCTTGATCACAACGGCGATTTGCCTGGAAGAATCGGGCGTCTCCGACGAGCACATGTGCGCCCATTCCAAAAGCAATTGGAAATCCCATTCACCGACGTAGAGGGTTCGCTGGCCAAGGAAGTGGCCTGTCGCGACAACTGCCTGAAACGCGATGGAGCGGTCGCGATCACCACAAAAACAGTGGTGGCCACGCCCGCGGTGATGCAAGCCATTTCCGAATACACCTGTAGCAACGACAGCGACTGCCCCGCCACCACTTCAGGACAGCAAAAATGCGGCAACTGGGAAGGCGAAGAGCTGGACTACACAGGCGTCTGTCGCACGGTCTGCCCCTGGGAAGAAACCATCGAAGGCATTCGGCCCAACTGCGTGGACGTGCGCGTAGGACCTGAACAGGTTTGCGCTGAGCTTTCCACCATGAGGCAGTACGGACAATTTGTGGTCGCCCTGGACGATGGCACAGGCCCGCTGATCAACATCGTCACCAAGGAGTCCCTGGTGGAATTCATCCCGGACGCCCAAGAAAACCTCGGCGTAAACATCCCATTCATCCAGGGCAACCTGCAGCAGGTGCGGGCGGCCCGACCCCGATGGATCGTCTACGTAGGCAAGTTGCCTAACGACTCGCCGGAGGTCATGAAGCCATGACACGAACCAATTACCGAAATACTCAACGGACCGATAAGAACAACCAACGAGAGGCCCTCATGAATCGCAAACCCGTATTCACCGCCGTTTTCGTCCTGATGTTGGGCTTGGGGATGGCCACGCCCGCCGTGGCCGGAGATGCCATGGACACCCGCCTGAGCTTCGTTTTCTCGGAGAACAACTTCTTTGCCGGCCCGGGCGAGACCCAAGTCAACAGCCCCGGCTTCGGCATCGGCGCGGACAAATCCAACACCCTCTTCTTCGA
>JAFCZJ010000099.1 GCA_019314375.1 Deltaproteobacteria bacterium
CTACGCCCTGGTCAACGCCAGTTTCGACGCGAAGCCCTCGGCCCGTGGAATCTTTGGCGTTACCGCCCGACCCTTGGACTGGTTGAGCGTCTCTTTGGTCTGGCGGGATCGGCGTTTTACCAAGGTGGATGCCGAGGCCATGCTCAATCTGTGGAACTACCACGAGCCCGGGGAGGAAACGATCCCCAAGCGCGTGGAGCAAAGGCATTTGATGGCCTTGGACTTCGAGCCCATGGAGGTCAGTCTGGCCGTGGGCGCCCGTTGGGAAAAACTCAGCGGCGAAGTGGCGGTCACTTGGAACCACTGGGCGGATTTCTTAGACAGCCACCACCAGCGGGCCCAGGAGACTGCCGTTATCGATCCCGCAACACAAGGCGAGACCATGGACGAGTTTGCCTTCTCCGACACATGGAGCGTGACGGCCGGTGCCACCTATGAATACCTGGATGGCTTCGCCGCAAGGCTTGGCTTCGGCTATCGTCCCACCCCGGTGCCGCCACAAATCGGCCGCACCAATTATGTGGACGAGGATTTGTTGCTGGCTTCGGTCGGCCATCGCTTCGATTTTGAGCTCTTCGATTTGAATTGGCGGGCAGAACTGGCCTTCCAGTTCATCAAGATGATGGACGCAACCGTCTACAAAGATCCCAGCATGATTCGCGACGAGTTCTCCGACGAATCGCGCACGGTCATCGGCTCCCAACTCATGCCCGAAGCCGCCGGCCTCCAAACCAACAACCCCGGCTTCCCCGGTTTCGAATACGGCGGCTGGGGTCTCAACGGCTCCTTCACTCTTTCTTACCTTTTCTGATCCGTCGCTCCATGAAAAAGGCTGACCTACTTTCCCAAATTGACCTCGGGGAAGACAGCACCCGCCAGTTTAAGGTGGATGTCCGTAATGGTGAATCACTGGGATCAGAAATGGCAGCTTTCGCCAATTCCAATGGCGGTACCCTTTTCCTCGGTGTGGCGGATGACGGATCTGCGCATGGCTTGTCAAAAGAGGATGTCTCCCGAATCAATCAGCTCATCAGTAACGCCGCCAGTCAGCAGGTGCGCAGCCCGCTGATGGTGCGAACGGAAAACGTGGCAGTGGAAAACAGTCGTGTTGTCATTGTGCTGACTGTGCCTAAGGGAATTGATAAACCTTATTTTGACAAAAATGGTGTCATTTGGCTGAAAACCGGCTCGGACAAGCGGCGAGTGAACTCCAAGGAAGAGTTGCGCCGTCTGTTTCAGGTATCTAACCAGTTTCATGCCGACGAGCTGCCTAGCAGAGCGGGCGTCGAAAAACTGGACAAGTTGCGGTTTCGGGATTTCTTGCGGGATGTGTACAGGGAGGAGTTTCCGGATTCCACCAGCAAACTGACCCGGCTGCTGCAGAATATGAATTTGGCGACTGATGATGGAATGCTGAATTTGGCGGGGGTGCTGATGTTCGCCGAGCGGCCCGAGTGGATTGTGCCGCAATTCGTGGTCAAGGCGATTCGTTATCCGGGCAATAAGATTCACGTGAGCGACTATGTGGATACCGATGATTTTTCTGGTCCTTTGGGCAAGGTGTTTGATGACTCCCTGGCCTTTGTTGTTCGCAATCTTCAAAAGGTTCAGGCCGGGCGAGGGGTCAATGCACCTGGCACTCCGGAAATCCCAGAGGCGGTTTTTGAGGAGCTACTGGTCAATGCCTTGGTCCATCGAGATTACTTAGTCAGCGCACCGATTCGTCTTTTTATTTTCGACAACCGCATTGAAATTGTCAGTCCCGGTCATCTGCCCAACAACTTGACGGTTGAAAAGATTCGGACGGGAATTTCCAATATCCGAAATCCAATTTTGGTTTCTTATGTTGCCAAGGGATTGTTGCCTTTCCACGGATTGGGTTCAGGTATCAAGCGTGCGATCGAGCTCTGGCCGCGGATTGGCTTTGTCGATGATCGGGATGGATGCCTGTTCACCGCAACGGTTCACCGAAAGAAAGCGGATAGTTTGGTGAAAACAATGGGTTCACCGAAAAGTTCACCGAAAAGTTCACCGAAAACTGAAGATCAAATTATTGAGTTGATCCGAATGGATGCAACGATCAGCACCAAAGAGATGGGCGAGGCCTTGGGCATCTCGAAACGGGCAATTCTCAAGCAAATTGACAAGCTCAAAACACAGAATCGTCTTCGCCGGGTAGGTCCGGCCAGGGGTGGGCATTGGGAGGTTCTTGAATGAATCAAATCGTCGGACACCTTATGCCCCGCGTGTTTTTGTCCTTCTCTATCTTGGCCCTGCTGAGCAGCGGTTTTTTCGCTTGTGCCGATGGGGATGATCGGATTGATGAGCTTGAGGTGCCTGAGTTGGATGCGACGGATCCGGTGGAGTACGTCAATCCTTTCATTGGTACAGGTGGGCATTATTTCGGGTATGGCAGCACCTTTGCCGGGGCTTGTTTGCCGCATGGATTGGCCAAGCCTGGTCCCGACACGACCACGCCGACCGGCGCGGCCGAGTTTCATCACTTTTCGGGTTATCATCACGACGACGACATGGTGTTGGGCTTTTCCAACTTTCACATTTCGGGCACCGGCGCTTCGGATTATGGCACCTTCAAGCTCATGCCCACCTCGGGCTTTGACGAAAGCCGCGCCACCGAGAGCGGACTTTTGTCGGTGGTGGATAAGTCTTCAGAGCAAGCCGAGCCCGGTTATTATTCCATCCGCACCATCGACCACGACATCTTGGTGGAACTCACGGCCACCGAGCATGTCGCCATGCATCGCTATACTTTTTCGGCGGACGAACCGGCACCGACCGTGGTTGTGGATGTCTCCCACGGTATCGTGGGCAATGAGGTCACCGAGGCCAGCATAGAGGCCACGGCCGACGGTGCCGAGTTTTCCGGTGGATTGCTTTACCATGGATCTTTGACGGGCCGTTCCGGCGGCGTGCGATTGTTTTTTTGCGCGCGACCCTCGGTGCCGCCGACGAGTTGGACCCTGTGGCAGGATGGGCAGTTTTTGGACGGTGCGCTTGAAGCCATGGGTTCGGATGTGGGCGCGGGCGTACGTTTTGCCGAAGCCGGCGCGGTCACCTGGCGCATCGGCGTGAGCGCGGTGGATGTGGCGGGGGCGCGAAACAACCTGGAGGAAGAGGTGGGCGAGCAGGGCTTCGATGCCATTCGCGAGCAGGCCAGTCAGGTCTGGAGCGAGGCTTTGAGCAAGGTGCGTGTGGCCGGCGGTAGCCAGGACGAACGCATCATGTTTTACACGGCGCTCTACCACAGCAAGCTCACCCCGACCTTGTTCTCCGACGTGGACGGGCAGTACATGGGCTTCGACAAGCAGGTTCATGTGGCCGAGGGATTTCGTTATTACACGGATTTTTCTATGTGGGACACCTATCGCACGGCGCATCCCCTGTTCATTCTCACCGATCCCGGCCGGCAGCGGGACATGCTGCACAGTTTGCTGGCCATGAAAGAGCAGGGCGGCTATTTGCCCAAATGGCCCGCGGGCACCGGATACGCGGGCTGCATGATCGGCACTCCGGCTGACTTGGTTTTTGCCGGCAGCTATTTGAAGGGCATCACCGATTTCGACGTGGAGGTCGCCTTCGCAGCCGTCGTGGAAAATGCAACGACGGCTCAGCCCGAGTCGGGCCGTGACGGTGTGGAAAGTTACATGAACCTGGGCTATGTGGCCTCCGATGTGCAGGACGGTTCGGTGGCCCGTACCATGGAGTTCGCCGTGGCCGACGGGGCTATCGCTGAATGGGCGACGGCCCTGGGTTATGGTGCCGAGGCCCAGGCCTTTGCCCGGCGTGCAGAGAACTACAAGCTGCTCTATGACGAAGAGACCGGTTTTTTTCGCGGTCGTAATACGGATGGCGCTTGGAACGAGCCGGCCTCCGAATTCAAAGAGCTCAATTGGGACCACCCGAACTATACGGAAGGTACGGCTTGGCAGTACCTGTGGCTGGCCCCGCAGGACACGAAGGGCCTGATTGAGCTTATGGGCGGCAGCGAGTCTTTTCTGAACAAGCTGGAGGCTTTTTTCTCCACCCCGGAGCCGGAAGATCCCTTGAACGAATTTTTGCCGAAGCGTTACTACTGGCATGGCAACGAGCCGGATATCCACGCGGCCTATTTGTTCAACGATGCGGGCCGGCCCGATCGCGCTCAGCACTGGCTTAGACACATCATAGAGACTCGTTACGGCACGGGGCCCGATGGGCTGCCCGGCAACGACGACTGCGGTACCCTCTCTGCCTGGTATGTGTTTTCCGCAAGCGGTTTCTATCCCAACGCGGGCCACAGTCAGTACTGGATCGGCAGCCCCTTGTTCGAGCGGGTGGTTTTTTCTCTGGCGGGCGGTGTCGAATTCGAGATTCGGGCTTTGGGTGCCGACACAGAGACCCTGTATGTGCATGGTGCCACGCTTGATGGCCAGGCCTTGGCTGCGCCATTTTTCGACCACGCACAGATTGCCGCGGGTGGTCTCATGGAGTTTGCGATGAGCACTGAGCCCTCGGCGACCTGGAGCCTGCCCTTCGAGTAACGCGGAATTCCCCTCATCTCTTGACAGCCAAAAACGGGTGATTACATTCCTTTTGTGATGGCGAAGAAGCCATAAAGTTTTTTTGTAACAACACGTTAAGGGAGGTAGGCCATGGCCCTCATTCGGTGGCTAGGACAAGATGATATGTGGAATCGCATGGAGCAAATGGGACGAGAAGTGGACAGAGCCAATGTATACCCGGCCATGAACGTCTATGACGATGGCGAAAGTTACATCGTGCGTGCGGAAATTCCCGGCGTGGATCCGGCCACCTTGGATATCAGCGTGACCGGTGACACCCTGACGCTTCGCGGCAAGCGGGAAGTCGAACCCGCCGGAGACAATTGCTGCTATCACCGGCGCGAGCGCAACTCGGGCGAGTTCCGGCGTGCCTTCACCCTGCCGGACATGGTGGACAACGCCAAGGTGGTGGCTTCGGCCAAGCACGGCGTTCTCGAGATCATGTTGCCCCGCGCCGAACAGGCCAAGCAGCGAAAAATCGAGATCAAAAGCAGCTGAATCGGAGGTGCGTCATGACCGATAAAGAGAAAAAAGACCTTGAAGTCAGCAAGAAACAAGAGATCGAAAAAGCCTCAGGCGAACCCACCCGCGAGGGCGTGGTTTTCGTGCCGGAAGTGGATATCTCCGAGAGCGAAGAGGGCTTGGTTCTTTACGCCGACATGCCCGGGGTGACCAAGGAAAATCTCGACATCGACATCCGCGAAGGCGTCTTGACGGTGACCGGCACGGTGGAGCCCGAGCGGGACAATCTCCGACTGGTTCACGGTGAGTACGAGATCGGCGGTTTTCAGCGGCGCTTCACCATGGGTGAGAAAATCGATCAGGAAAAGATCGAGGCCAAGTTGGAAAATGGTGTTCTGCAACTTACCCTGCCCAAAGCCGAGGCCCACAAGCCGCGCAAGATCACGATCAGCTGAAGATTCCCCGCCCCAAATTGACCCCTGCTGGGAACATTGATATTTTGATGGCTCCATTTGCGTCTTCGAGGGGTGCTCGAACCTTCTCTTGTCGAGAGCAGGTGAGTTTCGTTTGTGATGCTGACCAGGGAGAAGGGGGGTAGGCGTTTTGTGGAAGTGCAAACAGAACGCTCTGCGCTTTGTTTGCACAACAGAAGTGCAAACAGAACGCTTGACACTCTGTTTGCACAACCGTATTCTGGTGTCATGTTCGTTGGAAGAAAACAAGAGCTATCGCTGCTACGCAGTTACCTGATTGATCGAACCAAGGCCCAGTTGATTATTTTGTACGGTCGGCGACGGATCGGGAAGTCGACCTTGATCGCAAAGGCTGTCAAAAAAGAAACGAACGTCCTGTTTTTTGAGGGAATTGAAGGCGCGCGAAAGCATATTCAGATTGAGCAATTTCTCACCGATCTCGCGGTCCAAACGGGTCGGGTTCGTCTCGGCGCTCGTAACTGGAGAGAGGTGTTTCAAGGTCTCGGCGAACTCATTCGCCAGGGGCGATGGGTGCTGGTTTTCGACGAATTCCCATGGATGGGAGGCGGTCGTTCGCAGATTGTATCTGAGCTCAAGCTCCACTGGGATCGCTGGAGCAAGAACCCAAACATCTGCCTGTTCCTCTGCGGTTCGGTGGCAAGCTTCATGACCCGTCACTTGGTCCACTCAAAAGCGCTACACAATCGCAAAACACTTGAGATGTGCCTGGGGCCACTCACGCCCAAGGAGAGCGGTCGATTCATTGCCAGGCGGAGTATTCGCGAAAAGGCCCAGCTCTACATGAGCCTTGGGGGGGTCCCCAAGTACCTTGAGCAGATCGACCCAAACACATCCCTTGAAAAAAACCTCAATCGTCTGTGCTTCTCGGCAGGAGGTTTCTTTATCGAGGAGTACGAAACGCTGTTCAAGGAGCAATTCCGTAGCATCAGGACCTACGAGTCGATCGTTAAGTCGCTCGCCGATGCTCCGGCGAGTTTGAGCGATTTGGCTCGCCGAGTGAGTGTTTCCAAGGGCGGAGGGTTTCGTGGTCAGGTTGACAACCTGATTCTCGCCCAGTTTGTTAGGGAGTACACGCCGGTGATGCTTGAGGGCAAGCGACGTACTCGCACCAGATCTTTCAAGCTCATCGATCCCTTTTTGATTTTCTACTTCAGATACGTTCATCCTAACCGAAGCATTATTGTCAGGAATCGACGCGGAGAGAATCTCCTGCGAGCTATCGCGGGTCCGACCCTGCATCAGTACTACGGCTTTGCCTTCGAGCGTCTCTGCGAGGACTCCATCGAAGTCATAATCGACCGGCTTGGGCTCACGCTCGCCGACATTGTCGCGATGGGGCCGTTTTTTCGGCAGCAGCGTGGTCAGAAGCGAGGGCTTCAGATCGATTGGCTCATCGTTCGTCGCGATTCTGTCTGGACGCTGATCGAGATTAAGTACAGCGCAACACCAGTCGGCAAAAAGGTAATCCACGATGTTCAGCGAAAAATCGAACGCCTCAACGTGCCGGCCGACATTTCTATCGAACCTGTGCTCATTTCAGCGAGGGGAGCCAGCAGAACAGTGATTGCCGAGGATTACTTTTCTCATATTCTTACTCTCGATGATCTCCTGTAGGGGCTGGCGGTACTTGACCTGTTGAGTCTTGTTTGTCCGTTATTGGGAGATGGTGACCAAGGCGATGAGGTTGACCTTGGGTAGGCCGACATCGCTGAGGGGTAGGCTGGCGCGGGTGCCGTCTTCTACGCCGGGGGGCACGCTGATCTCGATGCCGTGGTGCTCGACGACTCGGCCTCGACCCTTGCAGGAGTTACAGACCAGGCCCGACTGCAGGCCATGATCGCAGTCGGGGCAGGACAGTTCCACCGGCACGTGCAGGGGGATCATGCCGCCGGCTTGGGCTTCGGTCGGCGAGAGGACCAATTCGACAAAGAGATCCTTGTGCCGGCTAACCTGGCGACCCTCGCGGAACAGGCCGGGTACCCAGCCGGCGAAGAAATCGTCTAAGGCGCTGAATTTTCCCTGGCGTTGTTCTTCCAGTGGATTGGCCCGGCGATGTTTGGCCAGCAGGGGCTTGCGGCGATGGCTTACAATCATGGGCTCTGAAGGGGCCGGGGTCGTGACCTCCGAATCCCTCGGCAAGTTTTCATCGTGGGCCTGTCGGTCGTCCGGATCGTTCAGGGCCTCGTAAGCCTGTCTGAGCTCGATGAACTTGTCGGCGGGCTGGGGTTGGGCGTCCGGATGGTAGAGCTTGACCAGCCTGCGATAGGCGGATCGAATTTGATCCAAATCCGCGTCGCGACTGACCCCAAGCACCACGTAAAAGTTGCTGGCCATGCTAGAATTCCTTGACCAGGCTTGATCCTCGCATTTGAGTCAAGTATTCAAACATGTCGTCTCCCAGTAGGAATTTTTGTGCCGTGTCGCGAAGCGATATGGCGCTAAACCTTGTCTATCAGGTGATCCAAAGCGCTTTTCATGCCGTCGTGCATGGCCTTGACGTCTTCGGGGGCCCACTTATCCTTGTCTTCTCGGATGAAAGAGGTCTTGTCCACTCGATTGTCGAAGCGGGCGATGGGCAGGTGATAATGCTTTCCGTGGGCTTTGATGGTGATGGTGCCTTTCTGGGAGGCCTGTTCTTCCAACCAATCCATGTCATCGCAGCCATAGTCGCCCAGCATGACGTCGATGGGCACACCGTGGTGCAGGATGGACCCCGGATCGTCCGGATCGGTGCGGGCATCGTTCTTGCGGCGGGATTCTTCCGGCGTGACCCAGACATAAAGAATGCTGGCTTTCTCAAGAATTTCAGGTGCCAACTGGGCCACCGAATAATTGTAGCCGAAGGCGCCGGGGATGGGCATGTCGGAACCCTGGGGGCCGCCACGGGCGAACTCGATGACCAGGGTTTTGCCGTCCAGGCTGTCCGGGTAGTTGGCGTGTTTTTCCGTCAGCATCTCGACGGCTTCTTTTTCCAATTTATCGGCCACGGCTTTGCGGGTGGCTTCATCCAGGCCGCCGATGCGGGCCGAAAGGCCCACTTTGACCGCAGCTGCATCAATGCGTTCCATCAGATGCAGGCCCGCGGATTTCGGCTCGGTGATGTTTTTGGTCACCAGGTCGGCGTAGTCCTCGTTGATGAGCTGGATCAAAGTGCCCCAGTCCAAAGGATCGATGAAGGGCTTGTCGCCGGACTTGAAGAAAAGGCGATCTTTGCCCATGGCCTCCAACTCGTCATCCGTGCGGCGCATCATATGCACGTAAGGAAAATCATCCAGTTGCACCGTGGGGTCCATGTGGAAATCACGCTTGCATTCTTCGGCAGGCAACAGGGCCAAATATCGGCGGACTTCCGACTTGCCGGAGGCGGGAAGGGCCAGCAACAACACAGTGTCCAGGGTCTTGTCTGCCATGATTATCTCCTTACGAGCCGAGTGGTTTTTGAATATTCGAACAACGAGCATATACCGAAGCCGCTCGAGGCATCAAGTCCAGTCGGGGCACTATCGTTTTTCCAGGAAATGGGTTAGATTGGCCCATTCGATGACCTGACGATGAAATAAGGAGCGACCCATGAAGCGGACTTTTCTTTGGTTTTCTATGCTCGGATTGATGGCTCTCTTGGTGGCTTGCGGTGGAGAAACCGCCCCCGATACCTGCACGGATGAAGATGGGGACGGATACGGCGTGGGCGGGGCCTGCCAGGGTGCGGATTGTGATGATGCCGACGTCGAATGCTGGGAGGGTGATTGTTGTCCTGCCGTGGACTGCGTGGACGCAGACGAAGACGGCTATGGCGTGGGCGCGGATTGTACGGGTGCCGACTGCGATGACAACGATAGCGCATGCTGGGAGGGTGATTGTTGTCCCGCCGTGGACTGCGTGGATGCAGACGAAGACGGCTATGGCGTGGGCGCGGATTGTACGGGTGCCGACTGCGATGACAACGATATCGAATGCTGGGAGGGTGTCTGCTGTCCGACCGTGGACTGCGTGGATGCAGACGAAGACGGCTATGGCGCGGGCGCGGATTGCCTGGGTGCCGACTGCGATGACAACGATATCGAATGCTGGGCGGGTGCCTGTTGTAACCCGGTCGATTGCACGGATGAGGACGGGGATGGCTACGGCATGGGTGCTGACTGTGACGGGCCGGACTGTGACGACACGGACATCGAATGCTGGACGGGCGAATGCTGCGAGGTTTTGGATTGCTTTGACGAAGATGGCGATGGCTACGGCGTAGGTACGGACTGTGCCGGTGCCGACTGTGACGATACGGATCCCCTCTGCGCCGAGGGTGAATGTTGTGAGGCCGTGGACTGCATTGATGGCGACGGGGACGGCTATGGCGTGGGCACGGATTGCTTTGGTCCGGACTGCAACGACCTGGATGGCGAATGTTGGGCCGGCGACTGCTGCTTGACGATCGATTGTTTGGATGGGGACGGTGATGGTTATGGTGTTGGCACCGACTGCACCGGCGAAGACTGTGACGATTTCGACCCCCATTGCTGGCAAGGCCCCTGTTGCGATTTTATCGACTGCGTCGACTACGATGGCGACGGCTATGGTTCGGGCACCGAATGCCTGGGCTGGGATTGCGACGAGACCCATGATACCTGCCATGAAGGCGACTGCTGTCCCCAATTGCTTGACTGCGGCGAGATACTGACCTGCATGCTCGACTGCGCGGACCAGAATTGCATGTTCGACTGCTTGAGCCAGGGTGACCAGGCCAGCCAGGACCTGGCCATGGACGTCTTCATGTGCGCCATGCAGCACGACTGTCAGGACCAGGCTTGCTTGACGACCAACTGCCCCGATGAGCTGATCGCCTGCATGGGTCAGCCGGGTTGCGTGGATGAAGATGGTGATGGCTTTGGTGAAGGCCCCGACTGCACCGGGCCTGACTGCGATGACGGTAACTCGGCCTGTTGGTCGGGCGTCTGCTGTCCCGAGCCTTGCATGGATGAGGATGGTGACGGCTATGGCGATGGCGGTTGCCTGGGCCTCGACTGCAACGACGCGGATGCAACCTGCTGGGAAGGGGAATGCTGCGATGCATACCTGACTTGTGTGGGGATCATGGAATGCGCGGTGGCCTGTGCCGATCAGGCCTGCATGCAGGCTTGTTTGGAGCAGGGATCCCCGGAGAGCCAGCAGTTGGCCTATGACCTGATCATCTGTGGCGCGATGAACAATTGCAGCGACGAACAATGTCTTTGGGACAATTGCCCGGAGGCCACGATCGCTTGTTATGGCCAGACCGAATGCGTGGACGAAGATGGCGACGGTTACGGAGAGGGTGGCGCTTGCGCCGGCCCTGACTGCGACGACGGCAATCCCGATTGCTGGACGGGTAGCTGCTGTCTGGAAATTTGCCAGGATGAAGATGGCGATGGTTACGGCGTGGGTACGCCTTGTACCGGTCCCGACTGCGACGACAACAACTCGGCTTGCTGGGATGGCGCTTGTTGTCCTCAGTATTTGAGCTGCGCGGAGATCCTGGTTTGTACCTACGATTGCGGTGGTGACCAGGGCTGTATCTCTGTCTGCATCGAGCAAGGCGACGAGGAGGCGCAGGACTTAGCGTGGGATTTGTTGATTTGTTCTATGTCGAACAATTGCCAGGACGAAATGTGCATGTGGGAGTTTTGTTCGGATGCCATGGCGGCTTGCATGGGTACAGCCACCTGCCGAGACCTGGACTTTGACGGCTATGGCGACGGTTTTGCCTGCCTGGGCCCGGATTGCAATGATGACGATCCCAATTGCTGGGAAGGCGATTGTTGTCCCGAGGTGGCATGCGTGGACAACGACGGCGATGGCTATGGCCTGGGCGTGGATTGTCTGGGGCCGGACTGCAATGACTTAGATAATAATTGCTGGGAGGGCCCCTGCTGCAACGAACGCTTGAGCTGTAGTGAGCTGACGGCATGTGCCCAGGCTTGTGCAGGGGAAGAGACCTGCGAGCAGGACTGCATGGCTCAGTCCAACGGGCGCTCTTTGAATCTTTTTATCGCTTTGGCGGTTTGTGTTGAGACCCACAACTGCGGCGAAGAGGTCAGTTGCATCATGGAGTTCTGTTCGGCCGAGGCCACGGCCTGTATGAGCGATACCTGAGGCTTTTCTAATTGTAGAGCTTATCTTCAGCCAGGAGCTCAGCCAGAAGCTTGCTTAATGGCCAATTCTGGCTGACGGGGGTCAGGGTGGCCCAAAGGGGCTGCTCCAGCTTCATCTTGCGCCAGGCGGCCATGATCATGTGCAGCTCCTGGCCGTCCAGGCCTGAGATGATCATCGCCCGGGGCAGCTCGGTTTCCACGCCGAAGCCGTGACCATCTTTCAGCCCCACCAAAGAACCCACGGTTTCGGTCGCGTCTTCCGCCCGGACCACGATGACCGGCAGGTCTTTCAAAAAATCAGCCATGCCTTGCACGGCATCTTGTTCTTCCGGGTCCAGGCCACAGAGCAAGAGGGCTCGTGGGCCAAAGAGCCGAGTGGGATCATCTTGTTTGACTTTCCGGAATGTTCCACCTTCATCGCTCATGAACTGCTGTCCTCCGATCCCTATTTTCGATGCTTGGGCCCACAGGTCAAGAAAATGGCCATTGTCAGCTATTCCTTGTCGTGTCATTCTGCCTGGCGAGGAGGCGATCATGACCGAGAAGCTGAAGGGCGAAGAACTGGCGGAACTCATCAAGCGCGTATTCAGGCCAGGCGAGGAGGATAAGGCGCTCGCCGTGATGGTGGACCTGCCCGATGCCAAGGTGGGCGACATGCCTGCCTGGCGGCAGCGCCGCGAGATGGCCGCCGGCTGGGTGCGCGAGTTGCAGGATTACCAGGAGACGCTCGGGCTCAAGGTGCATTTGTTCCTGTATCGCAACGCACACGTGAACAATGCGGACCTGCCGCTCACGGCATGGCTGCACGAGCCGGGCGCGGATTTGCCGGGCATGGCTGAAGATTTGGATGCACAGGCCTCCATTTCTTTTGAGTCAATTTTTGCCGACTATTCCATTCTCATGGCGCCTACGCATTTTTCGGCCACGGCGCCGTTGAAGCTGGCGGCCAAACAGCACGCCATTCGGGCGGCCACCATGCCGGGCTTTGGCCCCAGCATGATACCGGCGCTCCGGTTGGACTACGGCATCATCAATGCCCGATGTGATCACTTAAAGGGAATCTTGGACAAAGCGGAATCCGCCGAGTTTCGATTTGTGGTGGATGGTGAGCAGGTCCATGAGCTGATCCTCGATCTCCGCCATCGCCAGGCCGCGGCCTCCGGGGGCATGTTCCCGAAGCCAGGCAAGGCGGGCAACCTGCCCAGCGGTGAGACCTACATCGTGCCCTACGAGGGCGAGATCGAAGGCGATCCCACCCGCAGCGCCGGGTGGTTGCCGGTGGAGTTCGAAGACGGCGTGGTCATCTATCGCATCGAAGGCAATGTGGCGATAAAGGCCACGGGCGAGGAGCCGGCGGCGAGCCGAGAGGCCAAGCGCCTGGCCGAGGAGCCGGCCTACGGCAACATGGCCGAGCTGGGTCTGGGGGTTTTGGCCGATTTCGGCCTGGAGCCGACGGGCGAGATTCTGCTGGACGAAAAACTAGGCCTGCATATCGCGTTTGGGCGCAGTGATCACTTTGGCGGACAAGTGGGGGCCGCCCAGTTTTCCTCGCCCGAAGCGGTGGTTCACATCGATCGGGTATACATCCCCAAGATTCAGCCGCGTGTTCGTGCCGAGCGGGTTGATTTGATCATGGATGACGGCGACCGCTTCGAGCTCATGCGGGACGGGGTCTATTGTTTGGATTTTCCTGGCGGCTGAAACTCGCTTACAACTTCGCTACCTTGCGAAGGCTCTCGTCCGTGCCCACCAACAACAAGATGTCTCCGGCCTTGACCTCGAAGTTCGGACCAGGTGCCGTGCGCTGTGCCTCGCTGGCCTCGTCTTTGGCTCGGCGGCGCACCAGCACCACCTGGACGTCGTAACGTCGGCGCAGATCCAGATCAACGAGTTTTTTGTTTACGAAACGCGGCGGGGCTTCAAGCTCCATCAAGGAGCTGCCGCCCCCCAAGTCCACCGAGCGGGCTCGCTCGGCCGTGACCACCAGGTCGGCCGTGCTCTCTAAGAGCTCCAGGTCGATGACCGCCTGGTTGTAGGCATAGATGACCGAGTCATGGTCCAGCACTTTGATGAGCTTGCCCGGATCGTCGACCGCCAGGACAGGCAAGGCGTCTTGCTGTGATTCCGCGAAGACCTTCAGGGCCAGTTCCAGACTGTCGGTGGGATGCAGGGCGGGTAGCTTGCTTTGGGCCAAATCCGCGGCCACCACCAGGGATGCCAAGAAGGCCTCGTTGAAATGCGTATAGCGGAGCTCGCTAAGCTGGATCAAACCCGTGTAGTTTTTCTGCCTATCCACCACCACGAAGTGTCGGGAACCCGCTTCCATGGCCAGTTCCAGGATTTCGGTCAAGGGGGTATCCGCTTGGACGATTTGGTGGGCCGCTC
The DNA here is from genome assembly GCA_019314375.1 of Deltaproteobacteria bacterium. Lineage (GTDB taxonomy): Bacteria > Myxococcota > B64-G9 > B64-G9 > B64-G9 > JAFCZJ01. The sequence goes on from JAFCZJ010000099.1 coordinate 14,026, forward strand.
CCTGGATGTCGTCCACGAAAATTTTGCGCAGTACGTTTTGGTTTTGTTCGTTCTCCAAATCGATGCCCTTTTGGAGAAGCTTGGAATGATAGATGGAGTAGGGCACGATGCGCCCACCAAGCAAGGCGGCTGAAATGCAGGCGATCATCAGGGGCAGGATGATGGTGTAATTGTTGGTCAGTTCGAAGATGATGATGATGGCCGCGATTGGAGCACGCGTGGTGGAGGCCACCATGGCACCCATGGCCACAAGGGCATAAGAACCGCCGCTGCCTACCTGGCCCGGGAACAGCGCTTCCAAGACAACCCCGGCCAGGCCTCCCAGCATGGCGCCTAAAAACAGCGAAGGAGCGAAGATGCCGCCGGAGCCACCCGAGCCCAGGGTGAAGACCGTGGCCAAGATTTTGCCGCCCAGGAGCGCGGCCATGAGCATCCAGGATGTGTTCGAGAGCATGGCGTCGTTGATGGAGTGGTAGCCGACGCCCAGCACCTGGGGCAGGGCCAGGGCCAAAAGACCCAGCAACAAGCCGCCCAGAGCCGGCTTGGCCCAGGGAGGCAAGGGGATTTTTTTGAAGCCCTTGCGGGTTAACTCCATCATGCGGATGAAGGCACCGCCGACCAGGGCCGCGGACAGTCCCAAGAGCGCATAGAAGCCCAGCTCGTAGGTATGCTCGACCTGGAACTGAGGCACGATGAAGGCGGGGAAGTCGCCGATGAAGTGTCTGGAAACCACGGTGGCCACGACCGAGGAGATGACGATGGCGCTGAATCGGACCACGCCGAAGCGCCCCAGGATCACCTCACCCGCGAAGAGGGCACCCGCGATGGGGGCATTGAAGGTGGCGGCGATGCCGGCCGCCGCGCCGCATCCCACGAAGGTGCGCAGGTGGCGCACCGGCACGGCAAAGAGGCGACCCAAAAGCGAGCCCAAAGCGGCACCCACGTGGACGATGGGTCCTTCGCGACCGGCCGAGCCCCCCGAGCCCAGGCAGACGGCCACGGCCAGGGCCTTGACCAGGCCCACCCGTTTGCGGATGTTGCCGCCGTGCAAGGCCACGGCCTCCATGACTTCGGGCACGCCCGTGCCGCCTGCTTCGGGTGCCAAGAAATGCACCAAGGGGCCCACGATGAGGCCGCCCACCACGGGCATGAGCGCGATCCACCACCAGGGCAAAAGGGCGAAGCCGTCCGGGGTGCTGGTGGCGCCTCCCGAAAAGATGGTGGTCGTGCCCAGGATCAGGGCGCGGAATCCGATGGCAGCAAAGCCTCCGCCCAGGCCGATGAGCACGGCCACAAGCACCATGAAGGAGTACTCGGCCTTGCGCGCTCGATCCACCACTCGATGCCAGGTGGATGCCTTTGTGGCAGGCCGACTCACCGCTTCAGCGCGGTCGTGCCCAGGATCTTCTTGTGCCGACATGGGCGCATCATAGCCTTGCCGCGGAAAAGACGCCAGATCCAGATGTGATTGAGGCCCTTTTTTGGGGCCTCTTGTGCTGCGGCGGCAATTTCTAACTTGATCGGAATGCTCTGGAGCGTTATGGCCTTGTGCGACTCTCGTGAGGACTTTGCCATGAGCATCATGCCAGGTTGGAAGAAGCGCCTCTTTCAGCGTTTCAGACGTTCGGAAAATGTTGGGCCGGTGGCCTTGGCTATCACCATTGGCCTGGCGGGCGGCGCGGGTGCCATCTTTTTTCGTTACTTGATCGATTTGGGCCAACGGCTGTTCTTTGATGGAGGATCCTTCCTTTTGGATGGAAGCCTGGGGTCGGCCTACGTGATCTTTCTGCCCGCGGTGGGTTTGCTGCTGGTCAGCCTTTTGGTTAAAAATTTTGCGCCCGAAGCCCAGGGCCACGGTGTGCCAGAGGTCATGTATGCGGTCGCGCAGCAGGGGGGCAGGATTCGGCCCCGGGTGGCGGCCATCAAGGCCTTGGCAAGCGCCATCACCATCGGCTCGGGTGGTTCCGTGGGTCGCGAAGGCCCCATCGTGCAGATTGGTTCGACCATCGGTTCGGTTCTGGGGCAGTTTTTTGGCCTGCGGGAGCGACGGATTCGCTTGCTGGTGGCCTGTGGTGCCGCGGCCGGCATTGCCGGTACCTTCAATGCCCCCATCGCGGGCGTTCTGTTCGCCATGGAGGTCATCTTGGGCAACTTTGCCGCCCGCGCCTTCGGCCTGGTGGTGATCAGTTCGGTCACGGCCACGGCCGTCTGCCAGGCGGCGCTGGGCTCTGAGCCGGCCTTTCCCTTGACCCATGTTTTTTCCATGGTCAGCTATTGGGAGTTGCCCATCTATCTGGCCCTGGGGCTCTTGGCCGGCCTGGTTGGATTGTTCTATGTGCGGGTGCTTTATTTTTTAGAAACGCTTTTTGACCGATGGACTTGGCACTACACAGCCAAGGCATTCATCGGCGGCTTGGTGGTGGGTGGGCTGGGCTATGTCGGGTTGCGTTTTTTGGGTGGACCCTATCTTTTCGGGGTGGGCTATGACGGCATCGGAGAGGCCTTGAGGCTCAATAGCCAGGTCAGCCTGGATTGGGGCTTGGGTACAAGCTTGACCATCACCGCCATGTTGTTGTTGTTGGGTCTGAAGATTCTGTCTACTTCCTTGAGCTTGGCCGCCGGCGGCTCGGGCGGTGTTTTTGCGCCCGCTTTGTTCATCGGTGCCATGACCGGGGGTGCCTTCGGCATGGCGGCCAACGCGCTCTTTCCGGGGGTGACCGCGCCACCGGGGGCCTATGCCCTGGTGGGCATGGGGGTGGCTTTTGCGGCCTCGGCTCACGCACCCATCACAGCCATTTTGATCCTTTTTGAGATGACCAAGGATTACAAGATCATTTTGCCCTTGATGTTGGCCGTGGTCATCGGCCACTTGATCGCTTCCAGCCTCATGCGTGACTCCATATACACCATCAAGCTCAGGCGCCGCGGCGGCCTTCGTGGCAAGCAGGCCCAGGCCAGTGTGTTGGATTTGGTGGTGGTGGCCGATGCCATGTGCGAAGAAAAGGTACAAGTGAGTCCCGATTTGTCAGCGGAGGATTTGGCGGCACGTCTGCATGGCGATCAATTCGACGGCTGCTCCGTGGTGCAAGAGGATCGCTTGGTGGGCATCGTGACTCGCTACGACGTGGAACAGGCCCTGATGAGCACAGGGCTTTCGGGCAAGAAGGTCTCCGATTTGATGACGAAAAACCCCATTTTCTGTACCCCGGATGAGACTTTGCGCCATGTTTTGCCCCGCATCACGGATCAGGACGTGGGGCAGTTGCCGGTGGTGTCCAAGGAAGATCCAGGCCAATTGCTGGGCATACTCCGCCGCAAGCAGATTTTTTGGGCCTACGGGGAGCTGATGGGCGAGCATCATCGTTTGCTGGACGAGTCAGGGCTGAACCTGGACAAAGAGGCCGACTCGGTGCAATTGCAACTCGAGTTGAGCCCGGACCACCCCCTGGCCTTCAAGCGAATCAAAGACATCCGGGTACCCGAGCAGGTGCTCATCGTGCTCTTGCGCCGCGCAGGCCAAGCCCAGATCCCCCGGGGCGATACGGTGATGGAACCCGGTGATGTATTAAGCTTTTTGACCACCAGCGCGCGCGAAGATGCCTTGAAAAAATGGATGGAAAAACTGGGTGGATTGGGGAAAATGAGCCCTTGACCCGCCTGGCGCGATTCGAGATACTGCGTCTCAAGTCAAACTAATATCGATTACTACTTTCTGGGAGGAAAGCATGAAGAGGAATCGTCTCTTTGTTATCTGGTCTTTGTTCGTGGCCATGACCTTGTCTTTGGCTGCTTGTGGGGGGGATACGGTTAACCCCTTTGATGCCACGATCGCGGCATCGGTGGAGCAGGGCGTTGCCCCCTTGGCCGTGGACTTTACGGCCACCGTCAACACGGGCAATGAGCCTTATACTTTCGCCTGGGACTTCGGAGACGGTGGAACCTCCGGCGAGCAGAACCCCAGCCACACTTTCAACACGGCCGGTGAGTATGCGGTCACGGTGAGTATTGGGGACGCCAAGGATCGCAGCATTGAGCGCTCTTTGACCCTATTGGTCATCGATTCTTTGGTGATCGAAATGGCCGTGGAGCCGACCGATGGCATGGCACCTTTGTTGGTGGAAGTCTCCAGTCTGGCCACGGGCGGCATGCCTCCCTATGCCTATGCATGGAACTTCGGTGATGGCGGATCTTCGGATCAGGCCAGCGCCTCTCATCTATACGCCATGGCGGGTACGTTTGACCTGAGCCTGACGGTGACCGACAGCCAGGGCGCAAGCGTGACCGACACAGCCACGGTGCAGGTCAACGACGACCATGTGCCCGTGGCCGCCATTCGGGCCAACCCCACGGTGGGTGTGGCTCCCTTGGACGTGGGCTTTTTTGGTAGCGCCGTGGGTGGAGACGCGCCCTTGAGCTACAGCTGGCATTTCGGCGACGGTGAGAACTCCGCCGAGCAAAACCCCAGCCATACCTTCGTCGAGGCCGGTGTTTATACCGTGATCCTGCAGGTTGAAGACGCCGACGGCGACAGCGGCCAGGCGACGGTCGAGGTGCAAGTGGCCTCCAACGAAGTGCCCGCCGTGGAGATCGGCGCCAGCCCCATCGAGGGCATTGAGCCTTTGGACGTGCAGTTCGTGGCCAATGCGGCCGGCGGCAACGTGCCTTTGACCTTTGCCTGGGATTTCGATGCCGACGGCGTGACGGATTCCATGCAGATGACGCCCATGCACACCTTCGCGGCCGGTAGCCATGAAGTGTCTTTGACGGTGACGGACGTCGATGGCGACACGGCCACCGATACGGTGACCATCGAGGTGGATGCGGACACGGAGCCGGAAGTGACCGTGGCGGCCGATCCGGCAAGCGGCCAGGCCCCTTTGACCGTGGGCTTTACTTGCAGCGCCACGGGCATCAATTTGCCCTACACCTATAATTGGGACTTCGGCAACGGACAGATGTCCAATCTGCAGAACCCGACTTACACCTACGCCGAGGCCGGACTTTACACCGCGGCTTGCAGCGTGACCGACGCGGATGGAGACTTCGCCGTGGGTACCGTTGAGGTGCAGGTGGATGCGGACCTGGCACCGCAGGTGACCATCCAGGCCGATCC